>NZ_CP095482.1:2176457-2487379 GCF_023028225.1 Halorientalis litorea | reverse complement strand
TGTCCGGGCGCACGCACTCTCCCTGGAACAGTTGGTCGTTGAGTCGGTCGGTCTCTCGACTGGACGAGGACACGTTGAGGAACGCCGTGTTCCGGGACTCGTCGATTTCGCCGGTCAGGTTGAGCAACTGTAACTGTATGACACCGTTCTGAACGTCCGCATCCGGGGACGTGACAGTCGAACTCCGGTTCGAGCGTTCCTGTCTGAACACGCCGCCGGCCTCGTAGGCGATGACCGTCTCGTCCTGTGTCTCGTACCGAATCGACGTCAGTGGCACGCCGTCTCGACTCGGATAGCTCGCCCCGAGGCTACACGTCTTGTTTTGATTGACCGTGATGTTCACGTGCCCGGCCCGTATGATGTCGACCCGTCCCGGATTCAGGTTCGCCATCTCGAACTCGACTTGGGTCACGTCCGCTTGATTCGAGAGCGAGGTGAGCTGTGAGTCCACTTCCTGAAGCGCGATTTCGACGGTCCGCTTGTCCGTCTGGTCTTGGACCTGTTCGATGGACGCGGAGCCGTAGACGACCACCAACAGCGCGCCTATCGACACCATCCCGATGAGTAGTGCGAACCCCAGTACCTCCGATACCCCCCGTTCGTCGCCCGCCGCGGACCCGTAATCGGCCATAAGAGTAATTAGTGGATCCTTTTTGGCAATCGGGTTATGTAAAACCATCGGCGAGGTCGCTGGCCGTCACGCCCGGCGAATTACCCCGGGACCACTCAGCGACACCCCTCGACGGACTCACGGAATTGCCGTCCGTGAACGGCTCGATGGAGCACCCAGTCGCGTCCGACGGTCGGCAGTCTCGGTCGAAAACCTGCTTCGATGGACTCGTGGGGGTCCCGCGAGTAGAACGAGCGGGACAACGCGAGGAAACGAGGGAGTGGACTCGCGGGGATTTGAACCCCGGGCCTTCCCCGTGCCAGGGGGATGATCTACCGCTGATCTACGAGCCCTCGTAATCCACCGTATCCGGTGTGTTTTCTTAAACCCATCGAAGGGCCATCCACAGCGAGAGATGGCACCACGCGACGCCCGCGAGTTTATCGGCACGTCTTCGATTATCAGGAATGATGACGGGAGAGGGCCGTATAAATCTTTGGCCACAAGTAATATGAAGCTAAACTGCCGAAAGTACGCCCCTGAGACGTATTACGACCTAGTTATGAATCGGCCACAAC
Organism: Halorientalis litorea; assembly: GCF_023028225.1. Taxonomy (NCBI): domain Archaea; kingdom Methanobacteriati; phylum Methanobacteriota; class Halobacteria; order Halobacteriales; family Haloarculaceae; genus Halorientalis; species Halorientalis litorea. The sequence goes on along the minus strand of NZ_CP095482.1, from coordinate 2,486,191 downwards.
GGTTATGCAACACATTGACCAATCTTAAAATAGCTGAAAAAGTGCCTCGAGAGGACATTGCTTCGACACTGGCCGGAGCAGAAACTGTGGATTCGGTAGCGGGGGGTCCCTAATCCGATGTCCGACCGGCGAGTCGTCGGGTCGAGCGCGCGGACTGGTCGTCGAACACGGGCACAGACAACGCTCGATTTCGCCGTCGGAGTGAGTATCTTCCTGCTCGCGCTGACGTCCGTCCTGCTGTTCATCCCGGGTACGATCTCCCCGTTCGTCGAAGGCGGACAGGAGGAGATAGTCACCGCAAATCGCGTTGCGGACAGTCTCTCGGAAGGACTGCTCGGTGACCCGAAGACACCCCACGTCGTCAACACGACGTGTACCGTGAAGTTCTTCGAGGACACGAGCCCGGGGTACTGTGGGTTCACCGGCAACAACCTGACGGAGCGAATCGGCGTCAGGAACACGCAGTTGGCGAACGTGAGCATCGAGTCGAACCTGACGAACGACGCCGACGGGGGCAACGTCCTCTGTTGGGACGAGGACAGTTCACCGCCCGAGTTCGTCGAGAAGGACAGCGGCGATTGTGACAGTTCCGAAACCCGGACGGCCATCGGCCCCGCGCCACCGCAACGTTCCGGGACGACGGTCACCGCACGGAGAGTCGTCGAATTGAACGACACCGACGCGACGCTCGTTGTTGAAATGTGGTAACATGGACCGAGGACAAGTACACACGCTCGAATCCATCATCGCCGGGTTGCTGTTGCTGACGAGCGTCCTGTTCGCACTCCAGATGACCGCCGTCACGCCGCTGTCGGCGAGCACGTCGAGCCAGCACGTCGAGAACCAACAGCAGGCGAGCGTCGAGGGCGTCCTCGCGGGTGCGGCACAGGCCGGCGATTTGAAGCGTGCCGTCCTGTTCTGGAACGCGTCTGACGACCGGTTTTACAACTCGAGCGGCGAGGACTTCTACACGAGTCGGGCACCCCCGAACGCGTTCGGTGACCGCCTCGAACGGGCCTTCGGCGAGCGCGGTATCGCGTACAACGTCTATCTCACGTACTACACCCCGACAGACGCCCGGCGGACCACGGAGATGGTGTACCGCGGGCAGCCGAGCGACAACGCCGTCCGGTCGGCCAAGACGGTCATCCTGACCGACGACGATAGGCTCTACGACCACACCGGTGCCCGGACGTCGACACCACTGGCGGGGAACTTCTACGCACCGGACTACGCGCCGGACACGCCGACGTACAACGTCGTCCGAGTCGAGGTGGTCGTATGGCGAATCTGAGCGACCGGACCCGCCGAGGGCAGATACTGCTGGTCACGGGGTTCGCACTCGCCGTCGCGTTCATCGGCCTCGCGCTGGTGCTCAACTCCGTCATCTTCACCGAGAACCTCGCTACCCGGAGCGAAAGCACGACCACCTCCGACGCCATCGCACACGCGAACGTCGTCGAGACGGCCACCGAGAAGTTGGTCACGTACGTCAACACGTACAACACGACGAACTCGTCGTCGTACGACGCCGTCGACCGGAACCTCACCAGAGGGTTCGAGAACGTCTCGTCGGTGGCGACGGAACACCAACTGTTCGACGGGCAGGTTGTCAACGACACGCTCCGCCGGTACGACGAGGGGACGCTGGTACAGCAGACGAACGAGAGTCGCAACTTCACGAGTGACGACCACGCGAACAACTGGGTGCTAGCCCAGAATCCGGACGGCGCGCGTGAGTTGCAGGTGAACGTCGGGAACGTCGATACGAGCCTCCTTCCCATCGCTAGCCCGGAGTTCAGCGTCGTCGCCACGAACGGCACCGACACGTGGCAGTTGAACGTGACCGACACCGGCGACGTCGAGGTCATCGAGAACGGCGTGACCATCGGGTCCTGCGGATACTCTACCACACCGTTCTGGGTGAACGTCTCGGCGGGAACAGTCGACGACAGTGACTGTCCATACGTCGACGTGTTCCGTGAGAGAGGGCTTTCTGGAGCGGACACCCTCGAATTCAGGAACGCGAAGATAATCACGGACGGGACGTACAGCACCATCGTCAACGAGAGTTTCTCGGGCGTGGAAGACGACAACCCGTGGGTCGCCGACCAGCCTTACATCCAACCGGCCGTCTACGCCGCCGACGTGAGCGTGGCGTACAACAATCAGGTGATATCGTACGCGACGGAGCTACGGGTTGCTCCGGGTGAGAGCGATGACTGACCGCTTCGAGTCCGACAGGCGCGGGCAGTCGATTACTCTCAGCTACACGCTCGGTATCGGCATCGCGACGATTCTCGTCACGGGGTTGCTCATCGCAGGTGCCGGGTTCGTCAGCGACCAGCGCGAGCAAGCCGCGGAGGTCGAACTTCGCGTCATCGGGCAGCAACTGGCCTCGGACGTGGAAGCGACCGACAGACTCGTGCAGTCGGGCGACCGGAACACGGCCGTCTCGATTAGCCGCTCGTTCCCCCAATCCGTCGCCGGGTCGGGCTACACCGTCGCCATCGTCGAGCAAGCCGACCCGTACGTCCGTCTCAGGTCCCAGCAACAGGACGTCACGGTTCGAGTCGAGTTCAGCAACCGGACCACCGTGGACGGTACCGAGATTACCGGTGGACAGGTGATGGTGAACTACACGGCCGGTGGCCACCTCCGTCTCGAAGGGGGTGAGCGTCGATGAACGAGCGCGCGGTGAGCGACGTTATCGGGTTCATCCTCATCTTCAGCCTCGTCGCGACGACGGTTGCTATCGTCTCGATAGCCGGCGTCAGTACGCTCGAAGACGTCAGATACGACGAGCAAATCAACAACGCCGAGCGGGCCTTCGACGTCTTCGCGGACAATCTCAACGACGTCCACCGTGAAGGCGCGCCGAGTCGTGCGACCGAGATAAACCTGCAGGACGCGCAGTTGAACACAGTCGAGGTCGCAAACATCAACGTCAGTGCTCGCTCGGGAACGGGGACGAACTTCAGCGTCAACGTCACCTCACGGGTCGTGCGCTGGCGGAGTGTGCGCGACGAGGGGACGACAATCGACTACACGTTCGGCGGTGTCCTCCGGAGCCAGCGAAACGGCGGGCTCTTCGTCGAGTACCCGCCGATGGACTTCGACCCGAACCAAACTTACATCCCCATCGTACGGACCATCGCGCGGCCGCCGGAGTCGTTCGGCGGGAGTACGGCACGCATCCGGGCGGTCCGTGGGACGCCCAACATCATCCACCGCGGTGACGCGTCAGTGTACGACAGCGGGTCGATGTGGGTCAACGTCACGACACAGAACAACGAGACGTGGGAGCGGTACCTCGACCGGCGACCGGGCGTGTCCTGTTCCACGGTGCCCCTTCCCGGCGAGCGCGACAGGGTCGAGTGTGAACTCCAGAACCGCGACAAACTGTTCGTCGTGGTCCACCCGATAGAGATAGAGATAGAGCGGTGACGGGCCGGGGCAGTCCGGGAAACGGCAGCCCACTCAGTCGAAGTCGACCTCGACCTCGTTTTCGGTGACGTGCAGATACGTGATGAACTGCGCGCCTTCCGCCTCGGCGTAGTCGAGGACACCGAACGACAGGTCCTCGTCGACGAGCTGTGACCCGCCGTTGTTGTTCGTGTTCCCCTCACAGTTCGTGGCACTCGCGCCCTGACTGTCCGTGACCTGGAACTCGAAGTCCTGCCCCAACTTCGAGATGTAGTGGTTGGTCGTCCAGTTGAGAGTCGCAGTGTCTCCCGTCGTGAGGTCACTACCAGCGTTGAACTCTGGGTTCGTCGCTTGGTCGTCGTAGGTTCCGTGGTCGTCGACCGTCACGGGTTCGTCCGGCGAGTTGTTGTCGATGGAGCTTGCGAAGCAGTACTTGCCAGAGGCCGCCCCGTTCACCGTGATGTCGGTGTACTCTACCGTCTCAGTCGTACTCGTCAGGTTGAGGTGCAACTCGTCTATCTTGTTCCCGTCTTCCGTACACTGGTAGGCCGAGCTAGACGTGTGGTCGAGGTTCGTCGACCACTCCTGATACGTACCGGTCGAGGTGTTGTGGTAGTAGTACTGGAGGTTGAGCGGGCGACAACCACCGCCGTTGTCCATCTCGACGTGTATCTCGAACTCGTCTTTGTCGGTCACGCTGTAGAGCGACCAGTGACTCTCACCGTTTGAGTTGCCCCCCTCTTCGAGCGTGAGGTTGAAATTCTGAATTGGGTGGCCCGTCGCGACGGCACTGACGTCTTGGCTGCCCGCACCGCTGTCGCTGGGGAGTTGGAACCGCCCGATGCTCCCGCCGAGACTGACGAGTTCGATGCGGGCGGTGTTGTTGTTGTGGAACGTCCGCACGTCACCGGCAGTGCGCTGGCGGAAGTACTGTGCCCAGCCCTCGTAGTACCGACTGTGAACGTCCACGTAGATAGTCCCGTTCTCGACGGGGTTCGTGAAGTTCGACTGGAGCGTGTTGTAGCTGGCCGACTGGTTGGGAAACAGGAGCCGTGCCTGCTGTCTGGAACTCACGGTGACGGACGGTGCCCCGCTCCCGGCCGTCTCACCGAGCAGGCGGATGACCGGCAGCGTCAGCGTCGCCTGCCGGTAGTGGAACTCCGGCGGCGACACCATCGTCGCGGCCCCGTCCCGGTCGAGGCGCCAGACGCCACCACCCTGATACGCCATCCGGGTGTTCTCGTTCTCGTAGACCATCGCCCCGAGCGACTCGTTGTATATCTCTTGAGTGTTCCCGGCGTTGTCGTAGTCGACGTGTTTGATAGCCATCCAGCCGTAGTCGGGTTGTGTGTAGAACTGGCCGCTGTCCGTCCCGAAATCGAGGGTCTGTGAGTCCGAGGTACCCAGCGCGACCATCGCAGCCCGGGAGTCGAACAGCGTCATCGAGTGTTCGGCACGGCGGAGTTCCGACTGGCTCTGTGTGTCTCCCAGTGCGGAGGACCCGATGACGACGATGGACGTGACCGCGAGTATCACCATCGAGATAACGAGGAGGTAGCCCAGCGGGCTCGTCACCCCGCGCTCGTCACCCCTCAAGTTCGGCAGTATTCCCGATAGAGACATAATTGTCGCCTCTTTGTACTCACCCTGTATAAGCGCGCTGGCCGATTATCAGTCGTCGAGTCGGGGTTACGTGTGCGACTGAAGTAGTAACGGTAAAGTGTGCGAGCGAGAAGGTGACGATGGGAACAGCACGGCCGCAACTCCGACAGTGCCGCTCTCTCCCTTCGGGGAGTCCTTTCGGCGGCTTGGGATTGCGGTAGTGTTTCGGCGATTCGCCGGACTGCAGTGCCGGATACGCCGGACAGTAGCCAGTGCGGTTCCAATCAGAACAATGGCACGAATGCACACACGCCGCCGCGGCTCGTCCGATTCGGACAAGCCCGTGGCAGACGAACCGCCGGAGTGGAGCGACGTCGACGCGGACGCCATCGAGGAGCGCGTCGTCGAACTAGCAGAGCAGGGGCACAGCCCGAGTGAAATCGGCCTGAAGCTCCGTGACGAGGGCGTACAGGGGACGCCGATTCCCAACGTCAAACTCGCGACGGACAAGAAGGTCACGGAGATTCTCGAAGAGCAGGCGGCCGCACCGGACCTGCCCGAAGACCTGCGGAACCTGATGGAGCGAGCCGTCGGCCTCCGCGAACACATGGCGGAGAACCCGAACGACCACCAGAACAAGCGCGCCTTGCAGAACACGGAGGCGAAGATTCGCCGTCTCGTCGACTACTACCGTGGCGACGAGGTTGCGGCCGACTTCACCTACTCCTACGACACCGCGAAGGACCTCCTCGAATAGATGTCTACCGCCGACCGTCACGGGGAGTCAGCCACCGCGGCCAGCGACATCGCCAGCGTCTGTCGTGACGCTGGCCTCGTCCGCCTCGTCGCGGCCCCCGACGGCGACGCACTCGCGGCGACCGGTGTCCTCGCGCGGGCACTCGACGCCGCCGACCGGCCCTTCCAGGCCAGCGTCGCCGCCGACCCCGACGCCGCGAGCGTCACCGACGCCGACGCCACCGTCGCCGTCGGCCACGACGCGACGACGGCCGACTGCACGCTCGAACCCGGCACGACACCGGTGAGCGAGCGAGCCTTCGCCGTCGCGGCCGAACTCGGCGAGGCCGACCCGGTGCTGGCACTCGCCGGCGCGACGGCGAGCGACGTGACGGCGAGCGGCGACGTACTCGACGCGGCGCGGGATACCGACGGGAACGGCGTCGAACGCCGCCCCGGCCTCGGTGTCCCGACGGCTGACCTCGTGGACGGCCTCGCCCACTCGACGCTCGTCTACGGCCCATTCTCGGGCGACGTGGACGCGGCGCGGGCGGCACTGGCCGACTGCGACCGGATGCTCGCCGCCGAGGACGCGACGGGACTCGACGAGACGGACCACCGCGCCATCGCGTCGCTGGTCGCCATCAGGACGACGACGGCGGACGACGTACCGCCGAGGGCCGCGACGGCCGTCGAGCGAGTGCTTCGCCCGCACGTCGGCGGTCCGTTCGGGACCGTCGAAGGGTACGGCGACGTTCTCGACGCCGTCGCCCGCGAGCAACCCGGGACCGGCATCGCGCTGGCACTGGGACACGACGCGCGCGACGCTGCACTCGACGTGTGGCGTGACCACGGCGAGCGCGCCCATCGCGCGCTGACGAGTGCGACGACGGGCCGTTACGACGGCCTGTTCGTCGCTCGTGGCGACGCAGCCGACCTCGGCATCGACGGGGCGGACGCGGCGCTCGTCCCGGTCGGGACGGCCGCGCGACTGCTCCGTGACTTCCGGTCGCCGGAACCGGTCGCGCTGTTCGTCACCGACGGGCGCGCGGCCGCGGCGGCGACCGAGGGCCACGACGTGGCGTCGGCGATGGCGACGGCCGCCGACTCGGTCGGTGGCGTGGCCGCTGGCTCCGGTCGGCGGGCGCGTGCGACGTTCGAGACGGATACGGCGGCGTTCATCATGGCGTTCAGGGAGGCACTATGACCCGGCGCGCGACGGTCACGACCCGGCACGGCGACGACGAGAGTGCCGAACGGGTCGCGGCCGCCCTGCGCCCGGACAACACCGCGGAGATGGAGACGACAACGGACGACGACGCCGTGCGCACGGTCATCGAGCGCGACTCGACCGGCGGCCTGCTGTCGACGGTCGACGATTACGTCGTCAACGTACGGATAGCGGATACACTACAATCATGAGCGAACGTTCAGTTTCACGGCAACGACAGGGCAAGCAGTGGTACACCGTCATCGCGCCCGAGGAGTTCGAGCGCGAGGAACTCGGTGACACGCCCGCAGACGAATCGGAGAAGGTCCTCGGACGGACCATCGAGACCACGCTGGGCGACCTGAAAAACGACGCCAGCGAGAACAACAAGAAACTCACCTTCAAGGTGAACGAAGTCGCCTCGGACTCGGCGTACACGGAGTTCACGAAGTACGAACTCACGCGCGACTACGCGCGGAGCCTCGTGCGCCGTGGCTCCTCGAAGGTCGAGGCGTTCATCACCGTCCTCACGACGGACGACTACCGCCTGCAGGTCCAGCCGGTGGCACTCACCACGAAGTCGGCCGACGAGAGTCAGGAGCAGGCCATCCGCCGGACGATGATAGACCTCGTCGAGGACGCCGCCGCCGAGCGGACCTTCGAGGACCTCGTGGACAGTGCCGTCACGGGCCGTCTCTCCTCGGCCATCTACAACGAGGCCAAACAGATTTACCCGCTCCGCCGGGTCGAAATCCAGAAGGTGACCCTCGAAGCCCACCCCGAAGAGGTCGCCGCCGAAGAGGAGACGAGTGTCGACGTGGACGAAGAAGACGTCGACGTGGACGAGGACACCGAGGCGTAACCGCCTTTCAGTTCATTCTTCGACTCGCTTCGAGAGCGACGGCACCGGCCAGTCAGTCGAGCGGCGTTCGCGTCGCATCCTCGGTGACTTCGACGACGCCGAACATCCCCGCGGCCTCGTGTGGGATGCAGTAGTACCGATACGTGCCGGGCACTTCGAAGGTGTGTTCGTAGCTCTGGCTCGGTTCGAGCGCGCCCCCGTGTCCCCCGTTCCACGCCTCGACGGCGGCCGCCTGCGAGTCGTGGCCACCGGAGGTGAAGTAGTCGGCCTCGTCGGGTATCTCGTCGTCGAGGGCGGTCACGGTGTGGGAACTCTTGCTGGTGTTGTACCAGCGGACGGTCGTCCCGGGAGCGACGGCGTACTCGACTGGCCGGAACGCCGAGGTGGACATCCCGATGTCGTAGTCCGCGTCTCCCGAGGCACCGGCTCCGAAACAGCCTGCGAGTGCCACTGTCGACGACCCGGCCGCCGCGAGGAAGGCCCGTCTGCGCATAGTCGTCTCTCGGGACCGGAGAGACAAATGTCGCGCGGTTTGCGGGCGATGGCTGGACTTATGCGCCCGGCCAGCCCAGAGGGAGTATGGCGAATCAGAGACAGTTCGGGCGCGGCACCGTCGTCGTCGCTCTCCTCACGGCCGCGCTGTCGGTGTGGCTGTTCGACCACCAGCACACCCCCCTCGCGGTCGTCGGCGCGGTGACGGCACTCGGCCTCGCGACGGTGAGCCTCCCCGCCGCGGTTGGTCGGGGCTTCGACGCCGAGAGCGGCAATCAGGTTCGCGGCGTCCTCGCGGTGTTCGGGACGATGTCGGCGTTCGGCCTCGGTGTCACGGCACTGTTGTTGGTCGTCTGACCCGGGTCGCTATCGAACGGACTAAGACGGCGGTGTGCGGAGCGGGAGGTATGAAACCGCGGTTCGTCGGCCGGTTGGGCCTCGCCGATGCCGTGACCGTCGCCAACGCAGCACTCGGGTTCGCGGCCGCGGTGGCCGCCACCATCGACCCCGGCATCGGCGCGCGTCTCATCCTGTTGGCCGCGGTCGCCGACGGCCTCGACGGCGTCCTCGCCCGAGCGTTCGGGAGTACCCCCGTCGGCGAGTTCATCGACTCGCTGGCCGACGTAGCCTCGTTCTGTGTCGCACCGGCGGTGTTCGTGTTCAGCGTCGCCGCCATCGAGTGGGATCTGACACTCTCTGCGGCCGACCCACCGCTCCAGTTGGCCGGCGCGTTCGCGCTCCCCGCGCTGTTCGTCGGCGCGGGCGTCGTCCGCCTCGGGATGTACACGGCCTACGACCTCGGGAACCGCAGTACCGAGGGCGTCCAGACGACGCTCGCGGCGACGATTCTCGCGGTGGTGTACCTCGCTGGCTTTCAGGGGGCGACGCTGCTGGTCGGACTGGCCGCCCTGTTCACCTACCTGATGGTGACGACAGTCGAGTACCCCGAACTGCGGGCCAGTCACGCCCTCGGGATGGGCGTGGTGCAGGCGGGCGCGATACTCGCACCGACTGCGTTCCGGCGCGTCTTCCCGCGAACGCTGCTGGTGATGGCCGTTCTCTACCTCGTCGGGCCGTGGTTCTACCGGCGGTATCTGGTCTGAGGGAGTGAGCGGTGTCTCGACAGTCACCGCACCACCGCTCGGAGTGACCGCACACCCTAACCGTCCGGCCGCCGTACCTGTGGTATGGACCTGTCTCCGACGCTCGTCAAGGAGTACGACCGCGCTGTGCCCGACGCGACAGAGACGGCGACGTTCGCGCTCGGGTGTTTCTGGGGGCCGGACGCACAGTTCGGCGCGCTCGACGGCGTCGTCCGCACGCGTGTCGGGTACGCCGGCGGGACGACGGCCGACCCCACGTATCACGCGCTGGGCGACCACACCGAAGCCGTCCAACTGGAGTACGACCCCGACCGCATCGCGTTCGGTGAGTTGGTGGAGCGCGTCCTCGCCTCCCACGACCCGCATACCCCGACCCGGAAGACCCAGTACCAAAACGTCCTGTTCGCGGCCGACGCGGACCAACGGTCGAGCATCGCCGCCGTCCTCGGCGAGCATGGATTGGACCCCGACGCGATGGCGACCCGCGTCGAGCAGTTGAATCGCTTCTATCCCGCAGAGCCCTACCACCAGAAACACAGTCTCCGGGGGACGCCCGGCCTCGTGGGTGTCTTCGAGGCGGTGGGCTACGACGACGAGGCACTCCGGGAATCGCCGGCAGCGGCGACACTCAACGGCCACGCTGGGGGCCACGAAATCGGCGGCGACTTTCGAACGGCCCTCGACCGGCAGGCCGGCCCACGGTGAGCGGTCGAGGCGCGACACGTCCTGACACACAAACGTCGGTTTGTGCTTCGAGCACCTATTTACCGGTCCCTCGGTTTGGTTCCGTATGGACCGCCGGTATCTCGTCGTCGCTTTCGTCGTACTCGCTGTGGTGGTCGCGGCAATCGCCCTCAGCCCGCTTTCGTCTCCGGCATCGGGGCCGTCTGCGCCCGACGGAACGTACCCTGCGGGGGCAGGACCGGACCACATCGACTTCTCGGCCCTCGAATCTGACGACGCTAACGTCTCACACACTCCCCGGGAGTACTGGGACTCGTACGCAATCGTCTACACGGCACCGCCGGAGCGGCCGCTCGTCGAAGGGGACTACTACATCGACGCCACGACCGGCGAGAGCATCGCCGAGCGACGATACAACGCTACGGTCTATCGCAATGGGACGACGTACGCGTTCCGCCAACCTGCCGACAGCCTCCCGAACGAACGCCAACGGGAGGAGTTCGAAGCAGACGACGCGTTCGTCTACGACGAGTCCTCGAACGCGTACTATCGGTACGACCCGCACTACGGACAGCTAGCACCCACGAACATCGGCCGGCACACCGACATCCTCGACGCGTACACGTGGGAGGCTGTCGGCACAGCGACCCACCACGGAGTTCCGGTGACGACGTACCGAGCCACGGGAGAGCGGACGAACGACACCCGGGCCCCGCCGGTAATCAACGGGACGCTCCGACTCGGGTCCGAAGACGGCATCGTCTACACGTACGACCTGACGGTCGATGCGGGCGAACGCACCGACACCTACACGTACGAAGTCAGGCCGGCCCCGTTCCCCGAACACGACTGGGTGGATACCGCCCGCACTCTCGCGGCTGGAAACACCAGTACCGAGGGGTAACCGCCACGAGTTTGTCCTCGGAGCACGACGCTGAGACCATGAGCAACATCCGTCCGGCGGAACTGGACGACCGCCTCGGGTCGCCATCGGGAGACGAGCCGTTCGTCCTCGACATCCGCCCGGAGTCGGCGTTCGAGTCGGCGGCAATCGACCGGAGTCACAACGTCCCCGTCTACGACGACTTGCGCCGCGGCGACGAGTCGACACTGCGCGACCGGTTGGGCGACGTGCCGGCCGACCGGGACGTAGTCGTCGTGTGCAAGATGGGTATGGTAGCCAAGCGCGCGACGACCGTCCTCAGAGACGAGGGGTACGACGCCTCGACGCTCCTCGGCGGCATGAGCGGGTGGAACGGGTATCGGAACGACTCGCTGAGTTACAAGTTCCGGTCGCTCGTGTGGCGGCTCCGGTCGCTCGGGGAGTGAACCGGCGGGCACGGGCGCGCTACGGGCGTCGTCGATGCTCCTGCGCTCGACATCGTTATCCTGACGTCGTGACGGGGCCGGACGAATAGAAACGCCTTTTGGGTGGACCTCGGAAGGGATAGGCATGAGCAACGGCGACGACGGGGAGACGGCCGACGAGGCGGCCACAGACTCCGACGCCGACGAGACCGAGGAACCGGCCGATGAGGCGGCCGAAGAACAGGCGAGCGAGGACGAAGAGAGCGGGGCACCGGTCAGAGACCCGGCCGACCGACTCGACGACGCCGAGGCCGCACTCGAGGACGCGGCGACCGAAGCCGACCTCGACGACGTGGAGGCGACCCTCGACGGAATCGAGGCCGACCTCCCCGCGGAACCCGAGGACGACGAGGAGGAGGACGAGGCCATCGCCGAGGCACGCGACCGTCTCGCGGACCTCCGTGACGACATCGACGCCGAACGCGGTCCCTACGCCGAGGACATCGTGGCGGAACTGGAGACCGCAGAGACGACCCTCACGGACGGCGAGTGGACCGAGGACGGGGAACTCGACGTTATCCCAGCGGTCGAGGCGTTCCTCGACGCCGCCGGCGAGCAACTGCTCGACACCTTCGAGGCCGAGAGCGACGACCCCGCGGACCTCGCGGCCGCCGTCGCGGCGGCCCGCGAAGCGGTGGCGGAGGCGGACCTCGACCCGGACGAGGACGACGACACCATCGCGGACCTGCTCGGGGCCGCGGAGACGCTGACCGACGACCTCGACGCCGCGGAGGTCTGGGACGACCTGACGGTCCGGGAGCAACTCACCGCCGAGGGGTTCTACGACGTGCTCGAATCCCAGAATCGGAAGGACTTCCCGGCCGAGTGGAACGCCGTAAAACTCTACGAGAAGGCGTACAAGGAGGGCGACAGCGAGGCCATCGAGCCGATTCTGCTCGCGTTCGACAAACTCAACTCGGAGTTCATGGAGGAGAATATCCTCGACTCGCTGCGCCGCATCGCGCCGCCGGAAGCCTACGACGACCTCGCCGCGATGGCCGAGAAGCGCGACCGGGACGCCATCGAGATTCTCGGGAAAATCGGCGACGAGCGTATCGTCGACACCCTCCACGAGTACGTCGACGGCGGCGACGCCGCCCTCCGGAAGACGACGCTGCGCGCGCTCGGAGCCATCGGGAGCGACGAGTCGGTCCAGCCAGTCGCGAACCAACTGGCCGACGAGAACGCCGAAATCCGGAGTACCGCCGCCCGGACCCTCGGCCTGCTCGGTGACACCCGCGCAATCGACCCCCTCGCCGACACGCTCGCCGACGACGACGCCGACGAGGTGCGGGCCAGTGCCGCGTGGGCACTCAACGCCATCGGCACGGAACGCGCCAGCGACGTGGCCGCCGAGTACGCCGACGACCGGTCCTACATCGTCCAGACCGAGGCCGAGAAGGCCCGCGAGACGGGCGAGCAGACCGCATAGTATGGCCGCCTCTTCTCTGACATCCTCCCACGGCTAAAGCCGTGGGGTTCCCCCACTGGGGGTTGAACCCACGGATACGGAGAGGTTCGCAGGTTCGTCGTCGCGTGGGACGATGACCTGCGTTTCGGGCCCTGCCAGTACGGCCCCCGCCTCGGACAGCGGTTTCGAGAACTTGCCCAAGGCTCGTTTGCCGATGTTCAGCGCACCGTTCTTGTCGGCGTTGTCGTCCAGCCCACACTCGGGACACTCAAAGCGTCCTTGCATCTCACGGACGCCCTCGCAAGCACAGCGGTTGCACGTCTTCGACGTATCGTATTCTTCGACCAATTGCACGTCGATGCCTGCGTCGTAGGCTTTGTACTCGATGTAGTTGAGCAGGCGGGCGAACGGCATCTTGTGGGTCTTGTCGTTGACGTACCGCCCTTTGTCGTTGTCCTTGCGAATCCCGCCGAGGTCGCCCACGACGATGATTGCGTTCCGTTCTTCGGCGTCCTCCACGATTTGGCGAGCAATCTTGTGGAGGCGGTCGTCCACCTTCCGCGCTTCCGCGTCCCCGATACGCTCGACCACTTGCTGTCCCTGTCGGGGTTTCGCTTTCCCGATGGACTTCCGCAGTTGCTTGTAGTGTTCGCGGATACGACGCACTTCCTCGCCGTAGAACGTGGTTTTGCGGTCAGAGAGGAACGCGCAGGTAGCGACCCATCGTGCGCCCATGTCGATAGCCAGCACGTCGTCGTACTCGTCTTGGACGGTCACAGACCGCTTCACGACGAGATGAACGTACCAGTCACCGTCACGGCGCACCAGTTCACTGTCCCGAACGTTGCCCTCTCGGACGAGTTGTTCGTCCTTCTGTGGGACGTGAGCGGGGCACCAGATGGAGTTGCCCCGTCCACGCTTGGGGTCGTAGACGGGGACTTTGACCCACCACGATGACAGGACAGTATCTTCGTCGTGGGCCACGTTGAACACGTCGTTGCGGAGGACGACGGGCTGTTCGGTGTCGGGGTTTGGGTCTTTTTGTCGCTGGACTTTCGACGCCTGCTGGTCGGTCGCGGAGTAGAGGTTGGCGTCTCCGCCGTGTACCTCGGTCTGGAACGCCTCGTACTCACGGGCGAGCAGGTCGGCTTTCCTGTTGGTCAGCGAGTGGAGTTTGACCCGCACCGTGGTTGAGACGTTCCGTTGCATAACTACTCACCTGCTTGGGCGTCGATGTACTCCTCGATGACTTCGCTGGATACGTCACCCGCACTTGAGACGAAGTACGAGCGCGTCCACAGCGAGGGAAGGCCGAAGTCGAACTCGTCGCGGAGGTGGCGCGAGGAGTAGCCCTTGACCTGTTGCATGATCTTGTTCGGCGCGAGTGTCGGGTCGCCCGTGATGAACAGGTGTACGTGGTCGGGGCGAATCGCCAACTCGAAGATTTCGAGGTCGAGTTCGTCGGCCTTCTCCTCGATGAGTTCTTCGAGACGGTCACGTACCTCACCCTCAAGCACCGATTTGCGGTACTTCGGACACCAGATGAAGTGGTACTGGAGTTTGTGAATGTTGGTACGTTCCCTGTCGAACCCACGAGGCATCGCCAGTATGTAGAAGTTGCTCACCTAAAGATGTCACTCAGACATCCAACCCCAGCCGTGGCTATGAGCGTGGAGAGATTCCCAGTTGTCGGCTTCATCCCACCCCTGAAGGGGTGGGCTTTCGCCTCGCTACCGCTGTAAACGCCTTCTGCGAGCGTCAACTGTTTGTGGCTGCCGGACGGAAGCACGGACATGGCCACCGAACGGGACCGCGACCCCGCGAGCGACGGGCGCGCCGGCTACGACTACGCCGGCGGGGACATCGCCTGGCCGGGCCTCGTCGATGACCTCGATGGGTTGGTCGACGGCGAGGTCAGGTTCGACGACTACTCCCGGCAGTTGTACGCCACGGACGCGAGCATCTACCAGCGGACGCCGATTGGCGTCGTCTTCCCGCGCCACACGGCGGACGTGGCGGCTGTCGTCGGCTACTGCGCAGAGCGAGAGATACCGGTCCTGCCCCGCGGCGGCGGGACGAGTCTCGCCGGGCAGTCGGTCAACCGTGCCGTCGTCCTCGACACGTCCCGACACATGGACGGCCTCGTCGGTTTCGACGCCGAGGAGCGACGGGCCCGCGCCCAACCGGGCATCACGCTCGGCCGTCTGAACGCCGAACTCGCCGAGTCGGGCCTGAAGTTCGCGCCCGACCCAGCGTGGGGTGACAAGAGCGTCCTCGGCGGAGCCATCGGCAACAACTCGACGGGTGCCCACTCTCTCCAGTACGGCAAGACTGACGCCTACGTCGAAGAAATCGAGGTCGTTCTCGCCGACGGCACTGTCACGACGTTCGGCGAACTGTCCCGCGAGGAACTCGACGCGCGCGCCGACCCAGACGGTGACCTCGAAGCGCGCATCTACGCCGAAGTCGGCCGGATTCTCGATCAAAAAGGGGACGCCGTCGAGTCGGCGTATCCCGACCTCAAGCGCAACGTCTCGGGCTACAACCTCGACTGGGTGGTCGACCGCTACCGCGAGGAGGGCGTCGTGGACGTGGCCGGCCTGCTCGCGGGGAGCGAGGGGACGCTCGCCGTCGTCACCGAGGCCGTCGTCTCGTTGGAACCCGTTCCCGAGACCAAGGCACTCGCCTTACTCCGGTACGAGGACCTGCTCGACGCGATGGCCGACGTGGCACCGATTCTCGACCACGACCCGGCGGCCGTCGAGGTACTCGACGACGTGTTGCTGGACTTGGCGCGCGACACCGCGGAGTTCGGCGACCTCGTCGACGAGATGGTTCCCGAAGGCGTCGGTGCCGTCCTGCTCGTGGAGTTCTACGCCGACGACGACGCCGCGGGCCGGGAGAAGGTGGCCGACCTGCTGGCGGACCGGGCACCCGACACGGAGACACTGGCCGACCCGAACGGCGGGGTGGTGACCGACGACGAAGTTCGGGCACGCTCGGCCGCCGAAGCCCACGACGAGGCCCGACGGACGCAGTTCTGGAAACTCCGGAAGTCCGGTCTGCCGATACTGCTCTCGCGGACGAGCGACGCGAAACACCAGTCCTTCGTCGAGGACACCGCCGTCCCGCCCGAGAACCTGCCGGCGTTCGTCGCGGACTTCCAGCAGGTGCTCGAGGACCACGACACCTCCGCGAGTTTCTACGCGCACGCCGGACCGGGCGTGTTGCACATCCGGCCGCTGGTGAACACCAAGACGGACTCCGGTGTGGCGACGATGGAGTCAATCGCCGACACGGTGACGGACCTCGTCGTCGAGTACGGCGGGAGCGTCTCCGGCGAACACGGCGACGGCCGCGCACGCACACAGTGGAACAAAAAACTCTACGGCGAGGACCTCTGGGAGACGTTCGCCGACCTCAAGACGGCGTTCGACCCGGACTGGATTCTCAACCCCGGGCAAGTCGTCTCTCGCGCCGACCGGGGCGGCCACACCGACATGACCGAACACCTCCGCGCGCCGCCGGACGGGGACTTCGACGCCGGGTTCGAGTCCGAACTCGCGTGGGACAACGAGAACGGCATGCAGGGGATGGTCGAACTCTGTCACGGCTGTGGCGGGTGTCGTGGCCACCAAGACACCACCGGGGGCGTCATGTGTCCGACCTACCGCGCGGCCAACGAGGAGGAGTTGTCCACCCGCGGCCGGGCGAACATGCTCCGCGGGGCGATGACCGGAGACCTGCCCGAAGAGCAGTTCACCGACGAGTTCGTGACCGAGGTACTCGACCTCTGTATCGGCTGTAAGGGCTGTGCGAAGGACTGTCCGAGTGGCGTCGACATGGCGAAGCTAAAGGCAGAACTCACCCACGAGTACCACCAGCGCGAGGGGACGAGTTTCAGGGAGCGGCTATTCGCGGACATCGACCGCTTCGCGTCGCTGGGGAGTTTGCTCGCGCCGCTGTCGAACTGGCTCCCGAAACTCCCCGGGGCGCGGGCCGTGATGGAGCGGACGCTGGGCATCGCCAGCGAGCGGTCGCTCCCGACGTTCCACCGGCAGTCCTTCGCCGACTGGTTCGGAGAGCGCGGGCCAGCGGTCCCGGCGGCAGACGCCGACCACCGCGTTCTCCTCCTGCCCGACACGTACACGAACTACAGCCGACCCGACGCGGGGAAGGCCGCCGTCCGCGTCCTCGAAGCCGCGGGCGTCCACGTCGACGTACCTGCGGAATTGACCGACAGCGGCCGCCCGGCGTTCTCGAAGGGCTTCCTCGACAGAGCGCGTGCGACTGCGCGGGAGAACGTCACCGCACTCGCGCCACGCGTCCGCGAAGGCTGGGACGTACTCGCCGTCGAACCGTCCGACGCGGTGATGTACCAGTCGGACTACCTCGACTTGCTCGGGGCGGACGCCACCGACGACGCCACGCGGGCGGACGCCGAAACGGTCGCCGCGAACACCTACGGCGTGCTGGAGTACCTCGACGCACGGCGACTCGACGACGGAATTTCCTTCGACGCCCCCACGGAGGACCTCACCTACCACGGCCACTGTCACCAGAAGACCGCCGGAAAGGACCACCACGCCGTCGGCATCCTCCGGCGGGCGGGCTACGCCGTCGACCCGCTCGACTCGGGGTGTTGCGGGATGGCCGGGTCGTTCGGCTACGAGGCCGAACACTACTCCATGAGCCGCGCCATCGGGTCGATTCTGTTCGACCAAGTAGCCGACAGCGACGGCGACACCGTCGTCGCGCCCGGTGCCTCCTGCCGGACCCAACTCGGCGACCGACCCGACGCGGACGCCGAGCCACCGCACCCCATCGAGAAGGTCGCCGCCGCGCTGGGCGACTGATTCGGTATCGCGGACGAAGGTTTATCACACAACACGGGGCCAAGCGGTGCCGTGTCACCGCGACTCCACGTATCGCTCGTGTTTGCCACGCTCGCCTGCTGTGTGTTGGTGGCGTCCGGAGCAGGGGCCACACCGCAGACGAGCAACGAGTCGGTCCGCCTCGCCGGTGCCTACCCGAACCCGGTCGCCGACGGGGACGCGGGCGAGTTCGTCGTCCTCGAAACGGACGGACCCACGTCGCTCGACGGATGGACACTGGCCGACGGCGACCGACAGGCGACGCTCCCGAACCGCACTGTCGGCGGTCGACTCGCGCTCTCCTCGACGCCAAACGTGACGCGGAACGTAACCGACACGCCAGTCGTTCCCCTGTCGGACGGTCCTCAGTTGGCCAACGGTGGCGAACAGCTGACACTCCACCACGACGGCCACACCGTCGACACGCTGACCTACACCGACGCACCCGAGGGCGAACTGGCGACGGCGACGGGCGATGGCCTCGCGTGGAGACCCCTCGGCGCGACGGACTACCCGGTGACCACCGGCGACGGCGGTTCCGTCCACGCGTTCGTCCTCCCCGACAGCCCCCGACTCCCCGTCGAAACGCTCCGGCGAGCGGAGCACCGACTCCTGCTGGCTGGCTACACGCTCACGTCCCGGCGCGTCGCGGACGCGCTGGTCGCCGCGCGCGAACGGGGCGTCGGCGTGGCGGTACTGGTCGACGGGAACCCGGTCGGCGGCCTCACCCAGCGGCAGGCCCGCGTCCTCAACCGACTCGCGGCGGCGAACGTCTCCGTCACCGTCCTGACCGGTGATGCGGCCCGCTACCGGTACCACCACGCCAAGTACGCCGTCGCCGACGGCCGGGCACTGGTCACCACCGAGAACTGGAAGCCGGCAGGCACCGGCGGCCACGGGAGTCGTGGCTGGGGCGTCGTCGTCCGGGACGCGCGCGTCGTCGACGGCCTCGCCGACACGTTCGCGGCGGACAGTAACGGCCGCGACGGGGTGGCGTGGCGACGATTCCGCGAGGGAAGGGCTTTCGAGCGCGCCGACGCCCCGCCCGCGAACAGTTCCTTCCCGACACGGTTCCCCGCGGAGCGCGTGCGGGCCGAACGCGTCGAACTGCTCCGCGCACCGGACAACGCCGAGCGACGAGTCGTCTCCCTCGTAGGTAACGCCAGCGAGTCGGTTCGCGTCCAGCAGGTCAGCGTCGGGGGTCGCTCACAACCGTTCCTCAGGGCGACGCTCCGGGCCGCCCGCCGCGGGGCCGAGGTCAAGGTCCTCCTGAGTGATGCGTGGTACGTCCGGGAGGAGAACCGGGCACTCGTCGCGTGGCTGAACGAGGTAGCGGACGGCGAGGACCTCCCGCTGTCGGCACGGGTGGCGGACCCGGGCGGTCGGTACGAGAAGATACACGCCAAAGGGGTCGTCGTGGACGGCGACAGCGTCCTCGTCGGGTCGCTCAACTGGAACAACAACTCCGCCCGCGAGAACCGGGAAGTCGCGCTCCTCCTGCACGGCGAGGGTGTCGCCGGGTACTACCGGGCGGTGTTCCGCGCGGACTGGCTCGGCGGTATCTGGACGGTTCCGGTTGGGCTGCTCGTCGCCGTCGCGTTGGCGGCGGCTGTCGCGGTCGGCGTCGGCCGTCACATCACCTTCGAGTCGGAGACGGAGCCGGGCGTCAGTCCAGGCCGAGAGACGTGAGAAGGACTCAGTCGTCGGTCGAGAGGGTCGCAGAGAGGTCCTCGTCGAGTTCGGCGTCGGCCATCTTCTCGACGAGGGCGTCGATGACCTCCTCGCGCATCCCGGCGACGAACTTGATAGACCCGACGACGAGGTGGCCGCCACCGGAGACGCCGCCGCCGTCGACTTCCTCGGTGAGTTCCTCGACCATTACCGGGATGTCGAGGCGCACGCCGTCCGAGCGTAGAACGGCGAAGTCGGGACCGTAGCCGATGGTGATGACGGGGTCGCCGGTCTCTGCGACCTTGCGGTCGTGTATCTCGCCGGTCGTCTTTCCGGGCGCGGGGTAGGTGAACCGGTGGGCGTGGTTCTCCACGTCGATGCGGTAGAGGTGGGCACTGTTGTCCAGCCGCTCGTGTTCGACGTGGGGCATCGCGGCGTCGAGTTGTTTCTCCACGTCGCGTTCGGCACGGTCGGCGAGGAACTCGACCAGTTCCTCGTGGCGGGACCGGTCGTCACAGGCGACGTTGAGCACGTCGTCGATGAGTTCGCGGCCGTCGTTGTACTTCAGCCAGTGGGTGGCATAATCGAGGGCCTCGCCCACGTCCCGGAGGTCGGACTCCTCGTACCCGCGCTCGCTGGCGAGGGCGAGGAAGTCGTCCATCGCGTCGGCACTGGACCGGTCCGAGAGGCCGGCGACGGCGGGGACGTGTTTGAGTTCGTCGGTCAGCGACGGGTCTATCATCCGCGCGAGTTCGACACACATCATGCCCGTCGTGATGCGGTAGTCCTCGTCGTGCAGGTACGGGTTGACGTGGTCGGCCACGAGCGGTTCGACGGCCTCCGGGTCGGGGTGGTGGTGGTCGACGACGACGATGGGCACGTCGTAGTGGGCGAGGTTCCGGTAGGCCGGGGTGTCCTCCTCGGTGGACCCGTTGTCCAGCATCAACAGGAGCGGCAGTCGCTGGCCGTGTCGCTCGCGGTTCTCCAGCGCGAAGTTCAGGTCCCGAGTCACGTCCTCCATCTCGTAGAACGGGGCCTTGCTCGGTAGACGCTTGAGGAGGTGCCGGGGGGCCTCCGGGTCGTGGTGGTGTTCGGCGATGAACCGCTCCAAGGCGAGTTGGAGCGGGACGGAGGCACAGAGGCCGTCGCCGTCGGCGTGGTGGCGCATCCGGATTGGGCGGCCGTCGAGTACCGCCGCGCGCAGTCGCTCCGCGACGCGTTCGAGGTCCGGACGGAGTTTCTCGAAGGCCGGCCACTCGACCAGCGGCTCCACGTCGTTCGGTTCGGCGCGGGCGGCGAGTGCCTCGTCGAGGCGGTCCCGGGCGGCGTCGGCGTCCTCGCCGGTCGTCCGTTCCAACCCGTCGACCTCTATCTGGACGGACGCCTCGCGGCGTTCGACGCGGCCGGTGACGCAAACCACGTCGTCGAGTTCGACCTCGGGGTGTGCCCGGACGCCGGCCTCCTCGAAGGCCGCACAGGGCACGACGCCGGACTCGTCACGGACGTGGAAGATGGTCGGGCCGCCGGTCTGTTTTATCTGGACGACGACGCCTTCGACGGTGACGGTCTCCCCGACGGCGTCTTCGAGGCTCTCGACGGCGACATCGGCACCGGTGTCGACGTGTTCGGTCGTGTAGTCGGCCAGTTCCACCTCGCCGAAGGCCACGTCGCCGTTCTCGCGTATCTCGGCGAGTTCGACCACGAGTTCGTCGCCGACTTCGTGGGTTCCCAGCAGGTTCGATTCGTGGACGAGACCGGAGACGGCGTCGGAGACGTCGACGAAGATACCGTAGTCGACGATGCCGTTGACTGTCGCGTGGTAGTAGGCGTCCTCCTCGATGTCGTCGATGGTACAGCCGTCGGCGAGGTCGTAGACGAGTCGCTCCCCGTCGGCGGATACGTCCGCCCCGTCGTCGGGGGTCTGCGAGTGAGTCATGCTCCGACGTTCGGCGTTCGCGGCTTTCAACCTTTGGAAGTCACCGCCGGACCCGAGCCTAGCCGCGTGTTCCGGAAGCCTTAGAAGGCGACCGAACGGACCTAGAATCATGCGGCTGTTCCGGTCCGGGGAAATTCTCGGTATCGCCGAGGACGCGCTGGAGTTCGCCCTCGAAGCGTCGGAGGACGCCCATCCCGACGAGTACATGGGCTTGCTTCGCGGCGAGGACGCACGGACGCTCGGCCTCGACCGCGACGGCACCGTCATCACCGACGTACTCGTCATCCCCGGTACCGAATCCAACCCCGTCAGCGCGACGGTCAAGACCAACATGGTTCCCAACGACATCCGCGCGGCCGGGTCGGTCCACTCTCACCCAAACGGGGTTCTCCGCCCGAGCAACGCCGACCTCGGAACCTTTCACAAGGGCAAGGTCCACATCATCATCGGCGCGCCGTACGGGAAGACCGACTGGCAGGCCTTCGACACCGAGGGCGAGCCACGGGACCTCGACGTGTTGGACGTGGAAATGCCCGACGAGCAGTTCTTCGACTTCACGCAGGCCGACATCGACGCCGAACTGCGCGACGAGGACGGGGGGCTCCGATGACGGACGGGACCACCGTCGTCGCGCAGGGGACCTTCGACTTGCTCCACCCCGGCCACGTCCACTACCTGAGCGACGCCGCCGCGATGGGGTCGGAGCTACACGTCATCGTCGCCCGGCGCGAGAACGTGACCCACAAGACTCCGCCGGTTCTGTCGGACCGACAGCGCCGGGACATGGTCGCCGCGTTGGCTGTCGTCGACCACGCACGCGTAGGCCACCCCGACGACATCTTCGTCCCCATCCACGACATCGACCCCGACATCATCGCCCTCGGCCACGACCAGCACCACGAGGAAGAGTCCATCGCGGCCGCCCTCGACGAGGAAGGCATCGACTGCGAGGTGCGCCGCGCCTCACCCCGTGAGCCGACCGACGAGGACGAACTCCTCTCGACGGGGCGCATCATCGACCGCATCTGCGAGCGACGGTGCTGACATAGTTGGCGGCCCGTCCGCGCACTAACGAGTTCGTCGTCGGCGGTACTGTCGGGTCGACCGGTCGGCGTGGACGGCAACTGACGTACTTCGATCTCGATAGTGCCGGAAATCGGGGACCGCCCGCAGAGAAATCGAACGCTCGCGTGCGTCAGAGCAGGTCCGCGTCGGCCAGTCGCTCGACGCCCTCCTGCAACCGTTCCGTGCTGGCCGCGTAGGAGAGGCGGGCGTAGCCGGGCGTCCCGAACGCGCTCCCGGGGACGGTGGCGACGTGTGCCTCGTCGATTGCCGCCTCACACCACGACTGGTCGTCCTCGTCGACGGGGAGCATCATGTAGAAGGCTCCGTCGCCGACCGGCACGTCGACGCCGTGTTCGGCGAACAGGTCCGCGAGCATGTCCCGACGTTCCTCGAACGCCTCGCGCATCTCGACGACCGCCTCGTCGGTGTTCTCCAGTGCCTCGACGCCCGCGTGTTGGACGAAGTTGACGGCACACGAGACGGAGTGGCTGTGGAGTTTGCCGGCCTGTGAGACCAGTTCTTCGGGGCCGGCGAAGTAGCCGAGTCGCCACCCCGTCATGGCGTAGGCCTTCGAGAAGCCGTTGAGGGTAATCGTCCGGTCGCCCATTCCGTCGAGCGAACCGAGACTCGTCTGTTCGACGCCGTAGGTTATCTCCTTGTAGATTTCGTCGGAGATGACCGTGATGTCGTGTTCGACGGCGAGGTCACGGACGCCTTCGAGGGCGGCGTCGGAGTACACTGCACCCGTCGGGTTCGAGGGGGAGTTGACCACCAGCAGTTCGGTGTCGTCGGACACCGTCGCCGCGAGTTCGTCGAGTGCCGGTTCCAGTTGGAACTCGTGGGGCGAGAGGTCGACTCGGGCGAGCGACCCGCCGGCCATCTTGACCATCGCCTCGTAGGAGACCCACGCCGGGTCGAGCAGGCACACCTCGTCGCCAGAGCGGGACGAAGTCCCGCTAGATGACGGGTGTGACCCGTCATCGCCGTCGATGGTGGACATGAAAATCTCGAACAGTGCCTGCTTGCCCCCGGGCGTGACGATGATGTTCTCGGGGTCGTGGTCGAGACCGTCGGCCCGGAGTTTGTCGGCGATAGCCCGCTTCAACTCGGGGATGCCGTTCGAGGAAGTGTAGCCCGTGTGCCCGGCGTCGAGGGCGTCCTCGGCGGCGGCCTTGACGTTCTCGGGGGTGTCGAAGTCGGGTTCCCCGACGCTCAGGTCGACGACGTCGACGCCGTCGGCTTCGAGTTCGGCGGCCCTGTTGCTTATCGCGAGGGTCGCGCTCGGTTCGACTCGCTGCACGCGGTCTGCGAAGTCCAGTGTCATAGTGATTCTACGAGGTCGACGGCTCCGTCCAGTGCTTGCGCGCCGTAGTCGAGGCGGGCGTGGGCCTCGTCCATGCTCATCCCGGGTCCGGTGACGCCCAGCGTGACGGGCGTGTCCCGGTCGAGGCTCACGTCGGTCAGTCCCTGTGCCATCGCGGTGCCGATGACTTCGTCGTGGTCGGTGTCGCCCGACTTGATGGCTCCGACGACGGTCACGGCGTCGATGTCCTCACGACGGGCGAGGCGGTCGGCCGCCAGCGGCGTGTCGTACGCGCCGGGGACGTGAACCGTCTCGACGACGTCCACGCCCCGCTCGTCGGCCGCGTCGAGGGCCTTCCGCTCCATCTCTTCGGTGACGTCGCGGTTGAACTGCGCGACCACCAGTCCGAGCCGTACCATGTCTCCGCGATGGAAACGGGCACCTAAAGAAATACCGTTCGGGACTCGCGCCTGCCGCCGCGCTGACAAACACAAGGATTCTAATCCCCGGGAGCGTCCCCTGGTACAATGGCAACGGTCGAGGACGACGAGACCACGCCCACCGCCCGCTGGTCCGAGACCGAGACACGCTTCGGCGTCGACCGCCTGACGCTCGCCGTCGTCGGCGTCGTACTGGTCGCCCTCCTGCTCCGTCTGGTCGCGCTGGGCGAACGGACCGCTCACTGGGACGAGGGCCGCGTCGGTTGGTGGATTCTCGAGTTCGTGCGAACCAACAACTACGAGTACGACGCCATCATCCACGGCCCCTTCTACCACCACGTCAACCGGGTCCTGTTCGGCCTGTTCGGCAACACGGACGCGGCGATGCGGCTCGCGCCCGCGGTCCT
The DNA here is from genome assembly GCF_023028225.1 of Halorientalis litorea. NCBI lineage: Archaea > Methanobacteriati > Methanobacteriota > Halobacteria > Halobacteriales > Haloarculaceae > Halorientalis > Halorientalis litorea. The sequence continues at coordinate 2,461,602 of NZ_CP095482.1, read as the reverse complement.
CGGCGGCCTCCTCCCGATGTCAGCGTTGGGCCTCCGACACCGCCTCCGTGACAGCGAGACGCTGCTCGTGGCCGCCTTTCTCGCCGTCACGCCCATCGCCCTCTACTACTCGCGGTTCATGCGCGGCGACCCCATCGTCGCCTTCTCGATGTTCGCGGCGTTCGTCCTGTTCGTCCGCGTCGTCGACTTCGGGAGCAAGCCCGCGTTCTTCGGGGGCATCGCGCTCGTCGCCGTCGCCTTCACCGCAAAGGAGAACGCCATCCTCTACCTCGTGACGTGGCTCGGGGCGGCCGTCCTCCTGCTCGACCACCGCTTGTTCGTCGCCGCCGACGAGGGCGAGGACTGGACGGACGTGACCGGGGGTCACCTGCGGCGCGTCGGCGGTGGCCTCCGGCGGTGGTGGCCGTTCCTCGTCGTCGGCCTCGCCGAGTTCCTGTTCGTCGTGGTGTGGTTCTACGCGCCGCGGGCTGGCGACCCGACTGCGATTGGGTTGAACAACGTCGCGGCGAACCCCTCGATACTTCCGGAGGTGCTTCGGGAGGCGACGGTCGGGTCGTGGACGGAGTTCTACTCCTCGTGGGTCGGCGGCGGCCACCAAGACCACGCCTACCTGCCGTATCTCGGTGACTTCGTGCGGACGCTTGCCTACGGCGCGCCGGTCGTCTGTCTGCTCGCAGTCGTCGGGTTCGTGGTCGACCGCTACGCCGAGGCGGGGCCGAGTGACCTCGTGTCCTTCGCGGCGTACTGGGGGTTCGTCTCGGTGCTCGGCTACCCAATCGTAACCGACATCATGGCACCGTGGGCGACGCTCAACGCCGCCGTCCCGCTCGTGATACCGGCGGCCGTCGGCGGGGCGTTGCTGGTCCGCTGGGGGCGCGGCGCGCTCGCGGAAGACGACCACCTCGGCGTCGGCATCGCCGCCGTCCTGCTAGTCGTCCTCGTCGCGGGCATCGCGGGGGCGAGCGTCTGGGGCGTCTACCTCGCGCCACAAGCCGAGGAGAACGAGATAGTCCAGTACGCCCAACCCGGCGACAACCTCCAGCCGGCACTGGACCGAATGGAGGTCGCGGCCGCGGCCAACAACGGCACTGACGTGTTGCTGTACGGCGACTACTTCGTCGACGGAGATGAGGAGGCAGAGCGTACCCCGGCGTGTGCAGCGTGGTTCGACTCGCTGCCACTCCCGTGGTATTTCGCGGCCCACAACGCGACGGTCGACTGTGCCGAGACGAGTGCAGACCTCCCCGAGAAAGCCGCCGAGAACCCACCCATCGTCATCACGCGCCAGTCCGAGAACGCCACCGTCCGCCGGCAGTTCCCCGACTACTGGACTGCGACCTACGAACTGCGGACCTACAACACGGAGACGCTGATTCTGTTCCACCCGGACTACGTGAACGAGTCGCGACAAGAGGTCGAACCGCCGTCCTGACCCGGCTTGGCAACTCTTAAGCGAGTCGGTGGGGAAGCCGTCCGTGATGACACTCACGTCGCCAGGGCCGACGCTCGGGGTCGTCGGCGGCGGACAGTTGGGGCGGATGCTCGGCGAAGCGGCCGCGCCGCTCGGCGTGGAAGTCGTCGTCTCCGACCCCACGGCGGACGCGCCCGCCGCACCCGTCGTCCGCGACCAACTCGTCGGTGACTTCGACGACGCGGCGACCGTGGACGAACTCGCCGCGCGCGTCGACTATCTCACGTTCGAGATCGAGTTGGCCAACCCCGACCTGCTGGCGCAGGTGAGCGAGGACCACGACGTGCCGGTCCACCCACACCCAGACACCCTGCGGCTCATTCAGGACAAACTCGTCCAGAAGCAGAAACTGGCCGAGGCCGGAGTTCCGGTGCCGGAGTTCCGGCAGGTCGACTCGGAGGCAGACCTCCGGGCGGCACTCGAAGAGTTGGGCTACCCGGCGATGCTCAAAGCCCGACAGGGCGGCTACGACGGCCGCGGGAACGTCCTCGTCGAGACGCCCGAGGACGTGGCGCGGGCCTACGCAGACATCGCCGGCCCGGCGATGGTCGAGGAGTTCGTCGACTTCGAGCGGGAACTGGCGGTGATGGGCTGTCGCGGAACGGACGAGCGGGACACCTTCCCCGTGACCGAGACGGTCCACGAGGCGGAGATTCTCCGGTCGACCGTCTCGCCGCCGCGGGCCGACGCGGGGCGGCGTGACGCCGCGCGCGAAGTCGCGCGCGACGTACTCGACGTGATGTCGGGCCGCGGTGTCTACGGCATCGAACTGTTCGACACCGGCGACGAGATACTCTTGAACGAGATTGCTCCCCGGCCGCACAACTCGGGTCACTGGACTATCGAGGGGTGTCACACCTCGCAGTTCGAGCAACACGTCCGGGCCGTGACGGGGCGACCGCTCGGGTCGACCGACCGCCGGTTCCCGACGGCCTCGGCGAACCTCCTCGGCGACGTGGACGAGCGCGTCCGGGCCGAACTCCGCGGCGAGGACGCGGTGTTCGAGGCGGACCGCGCTCACCTCCACTGGTACGGGAAACGCGAGGTGTACCCGCTCCGGAAGATGGGGCATCTGACCGTCACCGGAGCGGACCGCGACGCGGTACTGCGTCGAGCACGGGACCTGCGTGACCAACTCACCTTCCAATGACAGACAGCGTTCAGTCACTCATCGACGACCTGCGAGCAGAGGCACAGCGTGACAGAGACCCAGAGGAGACCCCGGAAATTGGCATCGTGATGGGCTCGGACTCGGACCTCGACGTGATGGCCGGGTCCGAGTCGGGGCGGCCCGGAGCCTACGACGTGTTGACGGAGGAACTCGGCTTCGCGGAACTGACCGACTACGACGACCCGCCGGAAACACGTTTCACCTTCGAGACGTACGTCGTCTCGGCACACCGGACGCCGGAACTGATGTACGCGTACGCGGAGACGGCCGAAGACCGGGGGCTCGACGTCATCATCGCGGGTGCGGGCGGCAAGTCGGCGGACCTCCCGAACATGACCGCCTCCATCGCGTACCCCCTGCCGGTCGTCGGCGTCCCGGTACAGGAGAAGTCGGTCGATTCGGTCATCGGAATGCCACAGGGCGCGCCGCTGGTGGCCGTCGACGCCGGGAAGTCCTTCAACGCGGCACTCTCTGCGGTCCAGATGCTCGCACGCCAGCACCCCGAACTCCGCGAGCGGTTGGTGGCATACCACGAGGGACTCCAGCGCGACGTGGGCGACGTGTCCCGCGCCCTCCACGAACTCGGAACGCCGGGCTTCCGCGAGCGTGAGGACTGACGCCGGGTTCCGACTCACTGTCCCTGCCTCGTCGTCGGACGGTACTGCCGCCGAGATTTTTGATTCCACCCCTACGTGTAAAATCATCAGTCAGGGGCGGGTACGCCGGTGCTTCTGCGTGTGAGGACTCGACAGGTCGGCATCTCCACGGGGTCCGGACGAGAAACGACAGTGACGGCAACGTGGAACTCGACATCGCTGTCGACGAGTTCGAACGCCCCTGAAGCGGCCGCGCTTTTTCACGCGTCAGGGAGGCATAGCGGCGGTGTCGGCGGGAACGGACAGCAGCTCGCCCGTATCGCAACGAATCTGGAACAATGAACCCTTATGTACCGGCGTTCCTAACCGGCAAAACGATAGGTGTACACGGATGGGTAATCCATGGATAGCCATCGGGGCGCTGGCGCTGGTCGGCCTCCTCATCCCACTCGGGATGATGGCGGTATCGAAACTTCTCCGGCCGAGCGTGCCCGAGCAAGGAAAGCGGTCCACGTACGAGAGCGGCGAGATACCGACGGGTGACACCCGCATTCGGTTCAACATCCAGTACTACATGGTCGCACTGCTGTTCGTCGTCTTCGACATCGAGACTGTCCTCATCTTCCCGTGGACGGTCATCTACCGAAGCGCGCTCGAGAGTGGTGTGAGCCTCACGACCGTACTGGTTCCGATGCTCGTGTTCATCGGTGTTCTCGTCGTCGGTCTCGGGTGGGCATGGCGTAACGGCGCGGTCAAGTGGGTCCGCTCACCGCGGACCGAGACACGGAACGTGAAACAATGAGCAGTCAGGACCAACCAGACGGTTCGAGTACCGAGTTGCAGTCCACACAGGAGGCCCGGATGGGCACTGGCGCGGACAACCGGTTCAACTCTCCCCTCCGAGAAGCACTGGGAGCGTCCCCGTTCATCCTCACCAAGTTCGACAAGTTCATGAACTGGGTTCGGGGCTCTTCGATGTTCATGTTGCAGTTCGGTATCGCCTGCTGCAGCATCGAGATGATACACACCTACGCCATCAAGCACGACCTCGACCGCTTCGGCGCGGGTGTCCCGCGGGCCTCCCCGCGACAGGCCGACGTGATTATCGTGCCGGGGACCATCGTCTCGAAGTTCGCCCCGCGGATGAAGCGAGTCTACGACCAGATGCCCGAGCCGAAGTTCGTCGTCGGCATGGGGTCGTGTACGATTTCCGGTGGCCCGTTCCAAGAGGGCTACAACGTCGTCAAGGGCGCGGAGGAGGTCATTCCGGTCGACATCCACGTCCCGGGCTGTCCGCCCCGTCCCGAAGCCCTCGTCTACGGCGTCGCGAAGCTTCAAGAACGCATCGCCAACGGCGAGTCCGCCCCGGTGACGGTCAAGCCGTACGAACTCGAAGAGTTCGGTGACCTCGAACCGGACGAACTCGTGAACAAACTCGCCGACCAAATCGACGAGGACGACCTCGTCATGCGGTACAACTGGACTGATTCGCCATGAGCCTGGAGAAACCGAGCCCCAGCGAAGTCGGCGTCACGGAGGACGGCCTCGACTACGACGCGCTCGCGGCCTTGCTGGGCGACGCGGTCATCGACCGCGAGGAGCACGTCAACGCCGAAGGGTTCGTCATCCGCCCGGACGCGGTACAGGACGTCCTCTCGACGCTCAAAAACGAGGCTGGCTTCGACCACCTCTCGCTGGTCACCGCACAGGAGTATCAGGACCGCTACGAGTCTATCTACCACCTGAAGAAGTTCGACGACCCGACACAGCAACTCTCGGTCGTCGTCCCGACCAGCCGTGACGACCCGGTCAGCCAGAGTGCCAACGACGTGTTCCGCACGGCAGACTGGCACGAGCGGGAGGCCTACGACCTCGTCGGCATCGAGTACGAGGACCACCCGGACCTGCGCCGCATCCTCCTGCCCGAGACGTGGCAGGGGCACCCGCTCTCGGAGGACTACAACCAGACCCAGCCACAGATTGTCTCGCTCCGAGAGCACGCGAACCCGCTGGAGGAGGACCACAGCCGGGGTGACGACTCGGACACGATGTTCGTCAACATCGGTCCCCACCACCCCGCGACACACGGCGTCCTCCACGTGAAGACGGTGCTCGACGGCGAGCAGGTCGCCGACATCGAACCGGACATCGGCTACCTCCACCGCTGTGAGGAGCAGATGGCCCAGCAGAGCACGTACCGGCACCAGATAATGCCGTACCCCGACCGCTGGGACTACACGGCGAACCTCATCAACGAGTGGGCGTACGCCCGCGCAGCCGAGTCGCTAGCGGACATCGACGTGCCCGACTACGCGCAGGTACTACGGACGCTGTCGGCGGAACTCTCGCGGATGACGGGCCACTTCCTCGCGCTCGGGACGTTCGCGCTGGACGTGTACGGCGACTTCACCGCCATCTTCCAGTACGCGTTCCGTGACCGCGAAGTGGCACAGGACATCCTCGAAGACCTCACGGGCCAGCGGATGATGTACAACTACTTCCGGCTCGGCGGGGTCGTCTGGGACATTCCCGAGCCCCGGGAGGAGTTCTTCGAGAAGACGCGTGACTTCCTCGACGACCTCCCGGAGAAGTTGGAGGAGTACCACAACCTCATCACGAGCAACGAGATATTCCAGATTCGGTGCGTCGACACCGGGATTCTGGAGCCCGAAACCGCCAAGAACTACGGCGCGACGGGGCCGGTCGCTCGCGCGTCGGGCATCGACTACGACCTGCGCCGCGACGACCCGTACGGCTACTACCCCGAACTCGACTGGGACGTGGTGACGGAGGACGGCTGTGACAACTACGCCCGCGTCCTCGTGCGGATGCAGGAAGTCGAGGAGTCGGCCAAAATCGTCGAGCAATGTATCGACCTGCTCGAAGACTGGCCCGAGGACGAACGCGAAATACAGTCGAACGTGCCGCGCACGCTCAAGCCCGACCCCGACACGGAGGTGTACGAGGCCATCGAGGCCGCGAAGGGCGAACTGGGCGTCTACATGCGTTCCGACGGCACCGACAAGCCCGCACGGTTCAAGATTCGCAGTCCGTGCTTCTCGAACCTCCAGACGCTGCCGGTGATGTCCGAAGGCGAGTTCATCCCCGACATGATTGCCTCGCTCGGTAGCCTCGACATCGTTCTCGGGGAGGTGGACCGGTAATGTCGAACCACACGCTACCGGACATACTGGCTGGGTTGCTCGGCCTGAACGCCGACGACCCCGGCCAGTTCTTCCTCGTCTCGCTCATCGCCGCGGCACTGGTCGGCACGTTCATGCTGACCAATACCGCGCTGGTCATCTGGGCCAAGCGGAAGATTACCGCCCGGTTCACCGACCGCATCGCCATCAACCGCGTCGGGCCGTTCGGCCTGATGATTATCATCGCGGACGCGGTGCGCCTGCTGTCGAAGGAACTCATCGTCCCGGAGAACGTCGACCGGCCGGCCTACGACCTCGCGCCCCTCGTGCTGGCGAGTTCTGCCCTGCTCGGGTTCGCGGTCATCCCGATGGGCAACGGCATTCAGGTGGCCGACCCCGAGACGGGGCTGGCCTACGTCTTCGCCGTCGCGTCCATCGCCTCGGTCGGGCTGGTGATGGCCGGCTACGCCTCGAACAACAAGTACTCGTTCCTCGGGAGTCTGCGCGCCGTCGCGCAGAACCTCGCCTACGAGATTCCGCTCATCCTGACCGGCGTCTCGGTGGTGCTGTTCGCGGGGACGCTCCAGATGAGCGAAATCGTCGCCGCACAGACCGAGACGCTCGTCTCGGTCGCGGGCGTCTCGATTCCGTCGTGGTACGCCTTCGTGAACCCGTTCGCGTTCGTGCTGTTCATGGTGGCGAACCTCGCGGAGGTCGGACGGAACCCGTTCGACATCCCCGAGGCCCCGACCGAAATCGTCGCGGGGTACCAGACCGAGTACTCCTCGGTCTACTTCGTCCTCCTGTACTTGGGCGAGTTCATCCACGTGTTCCTCGGCGGGGCCATCGTGGCGACCATCTTCCTCGGCGGGCCGGCCGGCCCGGTGCTGCCGGGCATCGTCTGGTTCGTCATCAAGATTTGGGCCGTGTTCCTGTTCACGCAGTGGGCACGGTCGGCACTCCCGAGGGTTCGTATCGACCAACTCATCCAAATCGGCTGGAAGGGACTGCTCGTCCTCTCGCTGGCCAACCTCGTGCTGACGGCCATCATCGTCGGGGTGGTCGTCTGATGGCCCGCGCCGCCGCTTCGACGACCACGACCGGAGGTGACCACCAATGATAGGACTGCTCAAATCGATGGCAACGACGATGAAACACGCGCTCGAAGGGGACACGTTCACAGTCGCGTACCCCGAAACCGCACCCGACGTGAGCCCCCGCTTCCGTGGGGTCCACAAGTTCAGTCAGGAGCGGTGTATCTGGTGTCGGCAGTGTGAGAACGTCTGCCCGAACGACACCATCCAAATCGTCATGGACGAACAGCGTAACGGCGAGCAGTACAACCTCCACATCGGCCAGTGCATCTACTGTCGCCTGTGTGAGGAGGTCTGTCCCGTCGACGCTATCCTGCTGACGCAGAACTTCGAGTTCACTGCGGACACGAAAGACGAGTTCGTCTACGACAAGGAACAGCTCAAGAACGTCCCGTGGTACAAGGACATCGACCCGCTCGAATCCCGCGAACCCGACCGCGGTGCGTGGATCGGCGAGGGCGAAGGCGAAGTGGATTATCAGTAGCCGCTCCGAAGCCGAGTGGAACGAGGCTTCGGTTTTTGCTCCAGCTTTTTCGAGGAACGGGTCGCGACCCCGAGGGGAAAAGCGTAGTCGCACTCAATCGATTTTTTGAGCTATCGGCGTGACTATTTATAGTAGGTCCGAAGCGACGGATGGCATGAAACCGAGCCCTCCACCGAAGCGGAGTCGGTCGACACAGAGACAGCGCGCCGCCCACGCGACGGGGGTGTTGCCGTGACTCGCACCCGCGCCATCGCCGTCGCGCTCACGGTCCTCGGCGTGACACTCGGCGGTGCCGGGTTGGTCGTCGGGATGGACGGCGGAGCGACGGCGCAGAACGACACTGCGAGTATCGTCACCGACGGTGACGAGTTGACGCTGACTGCGGCGTCGAACAGCACGCTCGACGGCGAGACGAACCTCGCTGCCGGGTCGACGGTGACGGTTCGACTCACTTCCACCGGCGGGTCGCCGTTCCTCAGGACGACGAACGCGACGGTCGGCGAGGACGGAACCTTCACCGCGACGGTCGACCTCGCGAGCGTCGAGCCGGAGACGGAGTTCAACGTCACGGTCCGCCACGACGGGACGGACATCGGCGAGGCAACCGGCACGGTCGTCGCGTGTGAGGACTGCGAGCAACAGGCGACAGAGACGGACGGGAGCGGGACCTCCGTCGTCACCGACGGTGCGGTGCTTCGGCTCTCGGCGGGACCGGGCCAGACGGTCACCGGGCAGTCCGACCTCGCGGCCGGGACGGTGCTGACGGTCCGCCTCCGGTCCGCCTCCGCGTCGGCCCCGTTCCTGCGCTCGGCGGAGGCGACGGTGACGGACTCGGGGACGTTCGAGGCGACGTTCGACCTCCGGGAAGCACAACCCAACACCTCCTTCGAGGCCGTCGTCCAGCACGACGGCGACCGACTCCACGAGACGAACGGTGTCGTCGTCGACTGTGTGGGCGACTGCGAGCCGACACCGACACCGGCGGAGAGCGACGAGGGGTGGGAGTCGTCGGCGTCTGCCGTGGACACGGACAGCGTGGCGATATCGGCAATCGCGAGAGGCGTCTCCGGCGGGACGGTCCCCATCAACGTCTCCGTCGGACAACGGGACGCGGTGGCTGTCTCAATCGGCGGAAATGACGTAAACTACGTCCTCAACGCAACCGTCCGTGACGGGGACGACGACGGGGTGGTGCGTCTCCAGTTCGACACCAGTGCCGCTGGCCACGACGCGGCGACGGTGACGGCCGCGTCGGCCGCGGATTCGGTCGAAGTGCTCGACGAGACCGACCTGCCGGCGCGGAACGGGGCACTCGACCCGGCCGGGTACGCGATGCAAGTGTTCGTCGGCGAGGACCCGGGCGGCGCTCCGGTCGACAACGGACGGCTGATTCTCCTCGCGGGCGACGACGCGTCGGCGTCGGGTGACGGCGAGGCCGCTGACACCGGCGGAACCGGCGACGAGTTCGGCCTCTCCCAGTCACTCGTTCGGACACAGAGCGGCCAGCAGGCGACACTCCGCGTCAGTGTTGCCGAGTCGGACGCGGCGACGGTCGCCATCGGTGGCTCCGAAAGCGGATTTCGGCTGAACGCGACGCTCCGTGACAGCAACGGCGACGGCGAAGTCGTCGCGCTCTTCGACGCAACGGCGGTCGGTGACGACGGCCGGGCGGCACTGCTCCCCTCGGACAGTGCCGACGAGGTGAGGGTGACGGACGAGGAGAGTGCGTCGACGCCCCTTCCGGCCGGGCCGTACGACATCGACATCTATCGTGGGACGAGTGTCGACGGGTCCCCGGCAGATGTCGGAACGCTCGTCGTCGGCGAGAGCGGAGCGACGGAGAGCACGCCCGCGAACGGCAGCACCGCCGAAAGCCAGTCGGCACTGCTCGGCGGCGGCGCGCTCCTCGCGGGCGGCCTGCTCGCCGTCGTCGGCCTCGGGTTCGTCCTCGGTGTGTTCCGCGACTGACCGGCCGCGTCCGTACCTCGATTTCTCACTGACGGGTCCACAGGGCCGTCACTGCCGCCAGAACGAGGCAGGCGACGAAGAAGAGCACGCCGGGTTCGATGACCTCGAAGACGACCCAACCGACGGAGCCGTCGGGGAAGGCGGGACCGGTGGTGCCCGCCGGCCCCGCCGCACCGAGCGTCGCAGACCGGGAGCGGACCAGCAGTTCCGCACCCCACTGAACGAGCAGTGAGGCGACTGCCAGCAGCCCCAAGCCGCCGACGACTTCCGTGAGCGACCGCTGTATCGAGGTCGTTCGGTCGTCGTCGCCGACGAAGACGAGCGGGTCGTTGGCGGGGCCGTAGACGGTCATCTCGTTGCCTTTCTCGGAGTAGACGGTGTCGACCGGTTCGACCAGCCCCGTCTCCTCCAGACTCGTCAGGTGGTAGTCGACGTTCTGGATGGACGTGTCGAGTCGGTCGGCCACCTCCGAGGGCGTCCGCGGTTCCTCGAACAGGAGGCGGAACGTCGCGCGTCGCGTCTCCGAACCGAGGGCGTCGAGCACCTCGTCGGCGTCACCGTCGGCGATTTCGATGACTCGCGGGTCGTCGGTCTCGGGGACTGCTCGGTTCTGGATGCGTTCGATGAGGCCCGACATGGCGGCGTAGGTATTCCTTTCGACAGGTCGTACAAACCGTTGTCCGTAGCTTCAATCCTGATTTGAGCGATTGCGCGCGGCCCGGACGGCCCGGGCTGGCCGCAACCGACCGTACCCGATCCGTGGATGGGGGGTCGTCTCCCGGATTCGGTCGGCGGTTCGTTCGAGGAGACGCTCGACCGCTCGCGGGGTGTGGTCGGACCCGGCGTCGAGGACGAGCGCGGCCGTGCCGGCGGTGTACGCCGCCGCGGCGGACGACCCGGTGAAGCCGTCGGGGTCGGTCGCCGTCGTGTGAGTCTCGGGGGCGACGGCATCGACGCCGACGCGTCCGTCACGGGTCGGCCCGGCGGAGCTAAACGGTGCGACGCTTGACTCCGCCCGGTCGTACGCGCCGACGGTGAGAACGCGCGGGGCGGTCGCCGGTGCGGCGATACTCCGCCCGGACGACCGAAACTGGAGGGCGTGGGTCGGCGACTCGACGGTGATTCGGGCGTCGGTGGCGTTCTCGGGACCGGTCACGCGGACGTAGTAGGTGCCGTCGCCGACGCGGGCGACGACGCGCTCGTTGGGGAGGCCGTCGGCCGGGTACGGCTGTGAGCGGGCGACGAGGCGTCTCTCGGTGCCGTTCGTCCAGTAGAGTTCGGCCGTGTAGTCCTCCGAGCGGTGTCGGCGGTCCCACGAGAGCCAGAGCCTGAGCCGCGTGTCACCGCTCGTCCGAATGTAGTTGCGCGTCCCGCCGTCGAACTGGTGAACGCCGTCCTCCGTCGGGCGGTACCGGCCGGTCCAGTGACCACGCGCGAGGTTCCCGGAGGGCGCGACGAAGACGACGCCGCGCGCGGCGGCGCGTCGCGCCACCATCGCGACGTTCGACGTACCGTCACGGGGTTTGCCGTAGAACGTGACGGGCGCGACGACGACGTCGACATCCGCCTCGATTAGCCACCGGACCGCCGCCTCGTAGCCGTCGGCGGTGTCGAACGTAGCGAGGTACAGGTCGCTGTCCGGTGCGGTGCGGGCGACGACCGACGCGGCCGCCGTCCCGTGTCCCGTCCGCCCGCCGTTGCGAACGGTCTCGCCGGGCGCGAACGACCGCGCGGCGACGACCCGGTCCGACAGTACCGGGCGAGTCGTGTCGAAGCCGGTCACGTCGACGACGCCGACGGTCACGTTCGCCCCCGAGATGCCCGCCGCGTGGACTGCGGCGAGGTCGGAAGACTCCTCGGGGACGGCTGGCGTCCCCTCGGCTGGCTGGCTTGGGAGGCCGGTGAACGGGTCGGCGACGGCGAGGGCACCGATGGCCGCGAGGACGAGCGCGACGCCAACCGCTACCGAGAGGAGGAGTCTGTCGGGGCCCACGTGTGCGTTCGACTGGTGTGACCGGCCGCGATAAAAGTTCTCGTACACCAGTATACCGCGGAAAAACGGCATAGAGACGGGACACAACCCGCTGTAAGCCCATTTCGCCGGCCAAAACGCCGGGGGTTCGCGGCCGGAGACGGGCGTCGCAGGTCGCTCACGGGTGAATTTGAGAAAGAAATCTTCAAAGGCCCGCCGAAAGGAGAACCACGTAAGATGGTGTACGACCTGATAGCGTTCGGACTATTCGCGCTCGTCACAGTAGCGAGCGCCCTCGGCGTCGTCCTCTTAGAGGACGTGTGGCACGCCGCGCTCATGCTGGGCGTCGCGCTGTTGAGCGTCGCGGTTCACTACGTGATGCTCCAAGCCGAGTTCGTCGCGACGATGCAGATCCTCGTCTACGTCGGCGGGGTTCTCATCCTGATAACGTTCGGGGTCATGCTCACCCGCAGAGAGAGCGCGGGTCAGCCCGACGAGGTGGCGTCATGACGACGCGCCCCCGGATTTCGAGTAGCGGCAACTGGGTCGCCGGCATCGCCGCCGTCGGCCTGTTCGCCGTCATGGCCGCGGTGTTCCTGACCGCGACGATTCCCGCACCGACCGGGTTCGAGGAAGGGTCGATTACCGCATCCATCGGCTACGCGATGTTCGACCTCGTCGAGTTGGCCGACCACGCCAGCGAGCCGTTCCTCGTGGCGTTTCTCCTCATCGCGGTCGTTCTCGACGCCGCGCTCGACGGGTCCGTCATGCTCGCAAAGCGCGAGGAGGAGTCCGACGTAGCGACCGACGGCGGTCGGAGCAACACAGGGGGGCGGAACTGAGATGGCAGTCCCAGCCGAGTACTATCTGGTGCTGTCGGCCGCCCTGTTCTGTGTCGGTCTGTTCGGCATCCTGACCCGCCGGAACGCCCTCTTCTTCCTGATGTCCGTCGAGTTGATGCTCAACGCGGCGAACATCAACCTCGTCGCGTTCTCGCTGCAGTGGGGCAACATCACCGGGCAGGTGTTCAGTCTGTTCACGATGGCACTGGCCGCCGCCGAGGTGGCCGTCGGCATCGGCATCATCCTCGTCCTCTACCGGAACTTCGAGGACGTGGACGTCACGAAACCGACGAGTATGAGGTGGTAACATGACGGCAGAAGCACTCACAGTCTACGGATTCGTCCCGGCGATAGCAGTCCTCCCGCTGGTCGCGTTCCTCATCGCCCTGCTGTTCGGCGACTACATGCCGAAAGGCGGCGCGCTCGCGGGCATCTTCGCCATGTTCGGGTCGCTAGTAATATCGATTGCGACGGTGCTGACCGTCGCCGGAATCCTCCCGGGCGAGACGGCACACCAGGCGACGCTCTGGCAGTTCGCCACGGGCGTCGAGACGTTCGACCTGACGCTGGGCATCTTCATCGACCCGCTCTCGGCGTTGATGCTCACCATCGTCTCGCTCATCTCGCTGCTGGTGTTCGTGTTCTCGCTGGGGTACATGAACGACGAGGGCGAAATCGGCCTGCCGCGGTACTACGCCGCGCTCTCGCTCTTTAGCTTCAGCATGCTCGCGTTCGTCTTCGCGGACAACATCCTGATGGCGTTCATGTTCTTCGAGCTGGTGGGCCTGTGTTCGTTCCTGCTCATCGGCTTCTGGTTCCGCGAAGACGCCCCGCCGAGCGCGGCGAAGAAGGCGTTTTTGGTCACCCGCTTCGGTGACTTCTTCTTCCTCGTCGGCGTCGTCGGCATCTTCGCCACGTTCGGCACGGGCTTGTTCGTCGGCGAGTCCGGCTTCCCACACCTCGCCGAACAGGCACTCGAAGGCGGGCAGACGTTCTTCGGCTTCGGTGCCGAGACGTGGTACACGGTGCTGGGTCTGCTCGTGTTGGGCGGTGTCCTCGGGAAGTCCGCGCAGTTCCCGCTGCACACGTGGCTCCCCGACGCGATGGAGGGTCCCACGCCCGTCTCGGCACTCATCCACGCGGCGACGATGGTGGCGGCCGGTGTGTATCTGGTCGCGCGGATGTACGGATTCTACCTGCTGACGCCGACGGCACTCGGCGTCATCGCCTTGGTCGGCGGGTTCACCGCGCTGTTCGCGGCGTCCATCGCCGTCGTCAAGCGCGAAGTCAAGCAGGTGCTCGCGTACTCGACGATTTCCCAGTACGGGTACATCATGCTCGCGCTGGGGACGGGCGGCTACGTCGCCGCCGTCTTCCACCTGACCACCCACGCCGTGTTCAAGGCACTCCTGTTCCTCGGCGCGGGGTCGGTCATCATCGCCATGCACCACAACGAGAACATGTGGGACATGGGCGGACTGAAGGAGAAGATGCCCGTGACCTACTACGCGTTCCTCTCCGGGTCGCTGGCACTCGCGGGCATCCTGCCCTTTGCGGGCTTCTGGTCGAAGGACGAGGTGCTGTACGAGGCACTCATCCACGGCCTCGGGAGTCCGCTCCTGCTGGTCGCGTGGGCGATGGGCCTGCTCGCGGTGTTCGTCACCGGGTTCTACACCTTCCGGATGGTCCTGCTGACCTTCCACGGCGAACCGCGGAGCGACACCGCCGAGGACCCCGAGCCGGTGCGCTGGAACGTGAAGGTGCCGCTGGCGATTCTCGGCGTCCTCGCGGCGACGGTCGGGTTCATCAACATGGCCCCAGTCGCCAAACTCATCGGCCAGCCAATCGACCTCCTGCACACGTGGCTCGGTGGGTCGGAACTGGTCGGCGAGGAGTTCCTGACCGGCCTGCACCACTACGAGGTCCTGCTGGAGGAGGCCGCGGGCATTCAGGCGACGTACATCGCCGGTGAAACGGGGACGATGCTCCTCTCGGCGGCCGTGTCGCTCGGGTTGGCACTCGCCGGTGCGGGACTGGCCTACCGCCTCTACAGCGGTCCCGAACCGACCGAACACACGCAGAAACTCGGCGGACTGCAGACACTGCTCATGCACAACTACTATCAGGACGAGTATCAGGTCTGGCTGGCCGAAGGCGTCACCCTGCCGGTGGCGCGGGCGGCCGACCGCTTCGACCAAGGAATCATCGACGGTATCGTCAACGGCGTCTCCAGCATCTCCCTGTTCTCGGGTGACCGCGTGCGCCGTATCCAGACGGGCATCGTCAGCAACTACGCGATTCTCCTGACGCTCGGGTTGGTCGCGCTGCTGGTCGCCTTCGGCCTCGTCGGGGGGTGGTTCTGAATGCTGATAGAACTCCTCCTCGCGGCGTCGCTCGTCGCGGCCGCCGTCGTCTTCTTCGTCCCCAACGAGTACGCCGCGAAGGTGGCGACGGCACTGAGTCTCGTGCCCGTCGTCGGAAGCCTCCTGATGTACTTCAACTTCGAGGGGTCGGGCAACGCACTGCTCGCCGGTGCGGAACTGGGCTACGAGACGACCATGCAGTGGGTCACACTCGGGCCGTACACGCTGAACTACCACGTCGGTGTCGACGGCGTGAGCCTCCCGCTCATCGTCCTGACGACGATTCTGACGACGCTGGCGATGGTCAGCGCGTGGACGCCCATCGACAGCCGCCAGTCGGAGTTCTACGGCCTCGTGCTGTTCATGGAGGCGGCACTAATCGGCGTCTTCTCCGCGCTCGACTTCTTCCTCTGGTTCGTCTTCTGGGAGGCCGTGCTGGTCCCGATGTACCTGCTCATCGGCATCTGGGGCGGGCCGCGCCGGAAGTACGCCGCAATCAAGTTCTTCGTCTACACCAACGTGGCGAGCCTCGTCATGTTCGTCGGGTTCTTCGCGCTGGTGTTCGGCCTCGGCGACTCGGTGACGACGCTCGACTTGCCCGCTATCGCCCAAGCACTGAACGCGGGTGAACTGAACGCGCTCGCCGGTATCGACCCGGCGACGCTGAAACTGGTCGCGTTCGTCGCGCTGTTCGCCGGATTCGCGGTCAAGGTGCCGGTCGTTCCCTTCCACACGTGGCTCCCGGACGCACACGTCGAGGCTCCGACGCCGGTGTCGGTGCTGCTCGCGGGCGTCCTCCTGAAGATGGGGACCTACGCGCTGTTGCGGTTCAACTTCACGATGCTCCCGGACGTGGCGGTGGCGAACGCCGAAATCATCGCCATCTTCGCCGTCGTCTCGGTCATCTACGGGGCACTGCTCGCGCTCGCACAGCAGGACCTCAAGCGCGTCGTCGCGTACTCCTCCATCTCCTCGATGGGGTACGTCATCCTCGGCCTCGTCGCGTTCACGCCCCATGGTCTCGGCGGCGCGACGTTCCAGATGGTCAGCCACGGACTCATCTCCGGGCTGATGTTCATGGTCGTCGGCGTGATGTACAACGAGACGCACACGCGGATGCTCGGCGACATGTCCGGGATGGCCGACCGGATGCCCGTCACCGCGGGCGTGTTCGTCGCCGCCGCGTTCGGCTACATGGGCCTCCCGCTCATGAGCGGGTTCGCCGGCGAGGTGCTCGTGTTCCTCGGCGCGTTCCAGTCGACGGCGATTTCGGCCGCGCCGCTGTTCACCGGCATCGCGATGTTCGGCATCGTCATCGTCGCGGGGTACCTGCTCCGCGCGATGCAGAAGACGCTGTTCGGTCCGTATCGGCTCGAAACCGACTACGACATCGGGCGCGCACCGCTACAGGACGTGGCACCGCTGGTCGTCCTCCTGTTGCTGGTCATCGCGCTCGGTGTCGCCCCGAACCTGTTCTACGAGATGATAGGCGACGCCGTTGCACCCATGCTGTCACTGGGAGGTGGTGTATAGATGATGCCGCTCCAGACAGGGTCGCTGCCGACGTGGACGGCACTCGGGCCAGCACTCCTGTTCGCGCTGACGGCACTCGTGCTGTTCGTGGTCGACTCCATCGACCCGGACAGTGACGCGTCGGGACTGCTCGCCGGCATCGCGACGGCCGGGTCGCTCGCGGCCGCGGCCGTCAGTGGCTGGTTCCTGCTGGCAGGGACCGGCATGGAACGGACCGGCGGCGCGATAGACCTGTTCGGCGGACAGGTCATCGTCGACGGGATGACGCTGTTCTTCACGTTCATCTTCGCCAGCGTGGCCGCGCTGGTCACCGTCGCGAGCTACGACTACCTCGCCGACCACGAGTATCAGGCGGAGTTCTACTCGCTGACCCTCCTCGCGGCGACGGGGATGTCGATGCTGGCGGCGTCCAACAGCCTCGTCACGGCCTTCGTGAGCCTCGAACTGCTCAGTCTCCCGTCGTACGCCCTCGTGGCGTTCCTCAAACACAACCGCGGGAGCGTCGAGGCCGGACTGAAGTACTTCCTCATCGGCGCGCTCTCCTCGTCGGTGATGGCCTACGGTATCAGCCTCGTCTACGCCGCGACCGGGAGCCTCCAGTTCGGTGCCGTCGCCGAAGCCATCACGGGCGGCGGCGTCCTCGACAGCGGTATCCTCGGCGTCGGCGTACTGATGGTCGTCGGCGGCGTGGCGTTCAAGACAGCCTCCGTGCCCTTCCACTTCTGGGCACCGGAGGCCTACGAGGGCGCGCCCGCACCCATCTCGGCGTTCCTGTCCTCGGCCTCGAAGGCCGCCGGGTTCGTGCTGGCGTTCCGCGTGTTCGTCGTCGCGTTCCCCCTCGACGCCATCGTCGGAACGATCGACTGGGCACTCGCGTTCACCGTCCTCGCGCTGGTGACGATGACGCTCGGGAACTTCGCGGCCGCCACCCAAGAGAAGGTCAAGCGGATGCTCGCGTACTCGTCCATCGGACACGCGGGCTACGCGCTCATCGGACTGGCCGTCCTCTCGGGGACGACGGACGGGAGTTTCGCGCTGGGAGCGAGCATGATGCACCTGCTCGTCTACGGGTTCATGAACACCGGCGCGTTCCTGTTCGTGGCCCTCGTCGAGTACTGGGGCGTCGGCCGCACCTTCGAGGACTACAACGGCCTCGCGTCGCAGGCACCCGTCGCCTGCGCCGCGATGACCGTCTTCCTCTTTAGCCTCGCCGGCCTGCCGGTGGGCGGCGGCTTCTTCTCGAAGTACGCCCTGCTGGCCGCGACGGCCGAGGCGGGCGCGTGGCTGCTCGCGCTCGCCCTCATCGTCAACAGCGCGCTGTCGCTGTTCTACTACTCCCGAGTGGTCAAGGCGATGTGGATAGAGGAACCGAGTGCGGGCCTCGAAATCGACTCCTACCCGACCGGGCTGTACGCCGCCGTGGTCGTCGCCGCCGTGGTGACGTTCATCCTGCTCCCGGCGTTCAACCCCGTCTCCTCGACGGCAGTCGAAGCGGCCGCCGCACTGTTCTAACTCCCGCCGTCTTTCTCACGTTCGTTCGCTCGCGTAGTGGCGACACTGTGTGGCTCCTCGACTGCCCTCGTCGCCGACTCGGTAGTCACCACGCTGGGTACCGAGGGACGCAGTGAACGCGACACGAGACCAGGGAGTGGCGTAAAACAGGACGCGGTGCCGCCCTCAGTCGACGGGCTGTTCCCGGGTGTCGGCGTGGGCCGTGGCCGTCCCGTCGCTCCCAGTCCCCGGAGCCGAACGGAGCAGGCGCGCCACACAGAGGACGAACAGACCGACCGTGAGCGGGTGCAGGAGGTTCAGGTCGGAGCCGACGCCGGCGATAGCACCGAGACCGAGCAGTTGGAGGACGACGCCGGCGGCCAGCGCGAGCCACGCGGGGCGCAGGAGGTACCGAACCAGCACCGCGGCCGTCTGCAGCGTCGGGCCGGCCCCGGCCGACGCCCGGGCCATCGTCCGGTCGCCCGCCAGTAGGAGAGCGAACGCGAGCAGGACGTACGACGCCGGGACGACGGTGGCGTCGAGTCCGAACCCGAGGACGGCGAGGCTGACCAGCGCGACGGCCAGTCCCGCGGCGTACGCGAGTCCGGACCGCCAGCGACCGACGGTCAGCCCGGCTACGTCACCGAGCAGTCCCGGACGGCGGACCAGTTCGAGGAGCGCGAGGGCACCGACACTGCTGAAGGCGAGCAGGCGTTGCGGGTTCGAGATGCGATGGGCACCGCGATAGACGCCGACGAGGAACGCCAAACCGAGCGCGAAGACGAGCGTCACAGCGACGAGAGCCACGCGGGCGTACTCGGCGCGAGTGTCCCACGGTGACTGGAACACGTCGCGGAGCCGGGCTGTCCCTTCGAGCAGTAACAGGAGGCCGACAGCGTGGTACGCCGGGTCCCAGAACCACCACGCGACGGTCACGTCGGTCAGCGAGTCGCCAATACGGATGCCCGAGAGCGTGCTGATGGCGAGGACGGCGACACCAGCCAAGAGGGTCGCCCCGGTCAGGAGTGGACCGACGTACGGTATCGAGCGGTCGCGCAGGCGTGTCCCGCGGGTCCGTCGGACCACCGCGTCACGGAGTTCGACGTTGCCCCACGCGAACAGGAGGGCGGCAGCCGGGAGCAGAAGCGCGAACGCACCCTTGCCGAGCCACCACGGCAGGACCCAGCCGGCGGTGTTGTAAATTCCCTCGAACCCGGCGACGAGCGCGGCCACCGGTCCACGGTCCGGAGCGGCGTCGCGGGCACTGTCGAACTGGTCGCGGTACTCGACCATCGACGGCCCCCGCTGGCTGTCACCCTCACCGATGCGTTCGCTGTCGTAGAGGTACTTGGGGACGCGCACACCCCAGACGATTTCGCGGTCCGGCGTCACCTCGATCGCCTTCCGGCTGTCGACGATGAGCGTGTTGCCGTTGTCCAACCGGTCGGCGTCGCGTGGCCAGACGAGGTCACCGGAGTACTCCCAGACGAGGTCCCACTCGCCGTCAGGTTGGCGACGGTACTCGACCGCGCGGTCGTTCTCGCTGTCCGCGACGAGGACCGTCGGCGGGTCCGTCTGGATGAGGTCGGGGTTGTGCTGTTCGTAGAGCGTCGAGTAGTTGTCCTCCTCGCCGAGCGTCCACTCCGTCTCCTTGGTGGCGCGGTCAACCAGCACCACGCGGTCGAAGTTGCGGGGGCTGAGCAGGAACTTCGTGGCGTTGTCCACGGGGTCGATGTCGTTGAGGTGCGTGTAGTCCCCCTCGTAAGAGTCGGGCGGGCCGTTCCCGGCACTCGGCGGGTAGTGGTCGGAGAAGTTGTACTGCCAGACCGTCTCGCCGGTCGAGTAGTCCCACACCACTGCCCTGTCGCCGGTTCCGTTGACCCACGCGTAGCGGTCGTCGCCGAGCGAGTCCACGTCGTGACTCCCGTCGGGGAGTTGGAACGAGCGGTACACCTCGCCGGTCTCCCAGTCGCGCTCGTAGGCGTAGGTGGACCCGTTCTCGGTGACGCCGATGTAGAGCAGTGTCGACTCGTTCAACACGTCCACGTCGTAGTACGTGGTGTGTCGCGTCCACTCTTGGACTGTCTCTCGACTCCCGCGCTCGACGAGGATGAGCCGGGAGTCACCACCGCTCGACACCTCGTCCCCCTGTGTGGCGATGACGGTGATGTTCGCCGTCTCGGCGACTGTCGTGGGCGACCCGCCGTCGAGCGACGCGGGCCGGGGACCGTGAAACAGGCCGCTGGCGACAGTCGGCAGGAGGAGGAGGAGGACGAGGCCGAGAACGACCAATCGAGTGCGACGCTTCGCGGGCACGAGCGACGAGACATCGGCTTCGGACACGTTGCCGAGGCTACTGGTCGGTTCGTATAAATAGACTGCGCTCGGGCCACGGGTGTCGGTCGGCAGGACACGCCCGGTTCCGCAACCGCCAAGAGTGTTCCGCGTGCAGGGGGCGGTATGAAGGCGACTGCGAAGGCTCACCCGATACAGGGGTTGGTCAAGTACCACGGGATGCGGAACGAGGAGTTGCGCATGCCATACCACGACTCCATCAGCGTCTGCACCGCACCGAGCCACACGAAGACGACCGTCGAGTTCGAACCCGACCGCGACGCCGACAGGTACGTCGTCGACGGGGAGCAGGTCGACGGCCGGGGGGCCGAACGTATCCGTGCCGTCGTGGACCACGTCCGGGAACTCGCCGGGTTCGACCACCGCGTGCGGTTCCACAGCGAGAACTCCTTCCCGACGAACATCGGGTTCGGGTCCTCGGCGTCGGGCTTTGCGGCCGCGGCGCGGGCACTCGTCGCCGCCGCCGACCTCGACATGACGCACCCGGAGATTTCGGCGGTCGCCCGCCGCGGCTCCGCGTCGGCGGCGCGGGCGGTCACCGGCGCGTTCTCGCACCTGCACACTGGCCTGAACGACCACGACTGCCGGTCGACCCGCATCGAGACCGGACTGGAAGACGACCTGCGCGTGGTCGCCGCCGAAGTCCCAGCGTACAAGGAGACCGAGGAGGCCCACCGCGAGGCCGCAGAGAGCCACATGTTCGACGCGCGGATGGCCCACATCCACGAGCAGATTGCGGCGGCGCGCGACGCGCTCCGAAACGGCGAGTTCGACCGCGCCTTCGAGTTGGCCGAACACGACTCGCTGTCGCTGGCCGCGACGACGATGACCGGCCCCTCCGGGTGGGTCTACTGGCAACCGCGCACCATCGCGGTGTTCAACGCGGTCCGGGAACTGCGCGCGGAACATGACGTGCCGGTCTACTTCTCCGTCGACACGGGTGCCAGCGTCTACGTCAACACCACCGCGGACCACGTCGACCGAGTCGAGCGCGCCGTCGCTGACTGCGGCGTCGACACGCACGTCTGGGAGGTCGGCGGTCCCGCTCGCGTCCTCGACCCCGACGACGCGCTGTTCTGACCCGGGCGAGGACTTTAGCCCGCGGCGCGCCAACTGTCGGTATGAACGTCGCCGTCTTCGGTGCCGGATACGCCGGACTCGCGCTCGCTCGCCGGTTGGAGCGACGCCTTCCCCCAGAGGCCGAACTGGTCGTCGTCGACGAGGACGACCACCACCTCGTCCAACACGAGATTCACCGGGCGGTCCGCCGGCCCGGCGTCGCGGACGACCTGCGGATTCCGCTGGACGACGTTTTCGACCGTGTGGAGGTCCGGCAGGCACGCGTCACCGACGTGGACTCCGAGGCGGGCGTCGCGACATTTGCCGACGGCGGAACGCTGGCCTACGACATCGGCGCGGTCTGTCTCGGCGCGGAGACGGCGTACTACGACCTGCCGGGCATCGAGGAACACGGGCACCCGTTGAAACGCCTCGAACACGCGGCGGCCATCCGCGAGCGGTTCAGCGACATCGTCGCGGCGGGCGAGGGGTCGGTCGTCGTCGGTGGTGCCGGTCTCTCTGGGATTCAGGTCGCGGGCGAACTCGCCGCGCTGGCTCGCGAGGAGGGCGTCGAGGACAGTGTCGAGGTGTGCCTGCTCGAACAGGAGGCGACCGTCGCACCGGCGTTCCCCGAGCAGTTTCAGACTGCCGTCGCCGAGGAACTCGCGGCACAGGGCGTCACCGTCCGCACGGGTGTCCCAGTGGAACGGGCCGACGCCGACGCGGTCCATCTCGCCGACGGGTCGGCCGTCGACGCCGACCTGCTCGTCTGGACTGGCGGTATCCGTGGCCCGGCGGCACTGGGCGGCGAGCGACCGGTCGTGCAGAGTGGGTTGCGGCTCTCGGACGACACCTTCGTCGTCGGCGATGCCGCTCGGGTCGTCGACGAGGACGGCGCGGCAGTCCCGGCCAGCGCGCAAGCCGCCGTGCGGGAGGCGGACGTGGCTGCCGACAACGTCGTCCGACTCGTCGAGTACCGACTCGGCGACCGGGACGGGTTCGAACCGCGACTCGACCGCTATCGCTTCGACTCGCTCGGGTGGCTGGTCAGCGTCGGTGACGGCGCGGTGGCACAGGTCGGGTCGGCCGTGCTGACCGGCCCGGCGGCCGTCGCGCTGAAATCGACCGTCGGTGCGGGCTATCTGACTACTGTCGGGTCGGTCCGACAGGCCGTCGAGTTGGTCCGAGAAGAACTCGGTCCTCCACCGGGTGACGCGGCCGCCGAGACGCCAGCCGACGACCACAGCGAGGCGGCGGACGACACCGTGCCCGTCGAGGAGGGCGGCGACGACGGCCCCGCCGGCAAGTCGTGACGGGCAGGCCGCAGTCGGCCGCCCACGGTTGCGTGCGGTGAGGTGACCGAAAGGCACGTGAGGACGGATTCCGCAGGGACGGTATGGCTGTGACGACCCTCTGGCCGGTCCTCGGTTCGTTCGCGGCGGCCGGGGGGACAGTCGCACTCGGGGCGTATCTCTGGCGGCGGCGGGGGCAACCCGGCGCGACGTGGTTGCTCGCCGTCTTCGGGGTTCAGTTCCTCCTGACGGCGGGATACGGGGTCGGGTTCCTCGTCTTCGACGGGACGCTACGGTTGGGGATAGAGATGCTGTTCTGGGTGTCGTACATCTGGCTCGGGACGCTGTTCGTCGGCTTCGGACTCACCTACACCGGGCGCAGGTACGTCATCCGGTCGCCGTACTTCGCCGCGCTCACGCTGTTCTCCGTGGCCCTGACTCTGCTCGTCGTGACGAACCCGGTTCACAACCTCGTCTGGAGTGAGTTTACTGTCGTGTCTGTCGGCGGCCTCTCGGCCGTGACGTTCGAGCGGCAAGCCGGTGCGCAGTTGATTCTCGGGGTGACGAGTCTCGGGGCGAGCGTCGGGACGCTCCTGCTCGTCGACACCATCCTCAGCTACGGGAAGTTGTACCGGAGGGAGGCACTCGCAGTCGCGCTCAGCCCGCTCCCGCCGGGCATCGGCTTCGTCGTCTGGACCTTCGGGGTCAGCCCGTTCCCCGGCATCAACATCGCGCCGGTCCTCTTCGTCCTCCACGTCGTCCTCGACGCGTACGCGTTCGTCGGGAGCGGGATGTTCGAGTTCCACCCCGCGACGCGCCGCGTCGGCAACCGGGCGGCCATCGCGGACCTCGGGAACCCCGTCGTCGTCGTCGACGACCAGCGTCGGGTCGTCAACCTCAACCCGGCGGCAGAGGACGCGTTCGGGTTGTCCCAGCAGACCGTCCTGACGCGACGGTTCGAGGACTGCTACACGGGCGACACCGTCGACCCGACCGTCGACAGGCAGGACGTCGAGGTCAGGACCGACACCGGACGGCGGGTGTTCCGGGTCACGTCGACGGGCCTGTACGACAGCACGGAGACGCATCTGGGCCACACCCTCGTCTTTCAGGACATCACCGACGAACGCCAGCGCGAGCAACGCCTCGCGGTCCTGAACCGCGTCCTCCGGCACAACCTCCGCAACGACCTCAACGTCGTGAAACTCCACCTCGACCACATCGGTCAGCAGACCGGCGAGGACCTCGAAAACAGCGTCGAGACTGCTCGACGGAACGTGGCGGACCTCGTCGCCCTCGGCGAGAAGGCACGGGCCTTCGAGCGCGTGGCCGACGCGGGCGAGGACGACGTTGTCGCCGTCACCGAGGTGGTCGAGGACGTCGTCTACGACGCGCGGACGGACGCCGAGGCGACGAGCATCGAGGTGCGGGGGACCGACTCGGCACTCGCCCGGACGAAGCGGCCGATGCTCGAAGTCGTCCTCTCGAACCTCGTGGAGAACGCGGTACAGCACGGGACGCCCGACGCGGCGCCCCAGCAGACGGCCCGGGCCGACGGCGCGACCGCTGACGGCGAGGCACGGGGCGACCACCCCGACGTACTCGTCACGGTAGCCGCCGACCCGGAGACTGTCTCGGTACGCGTCAGGGACTGGGGGCCGGGGATTCCGGAGCAGGAACTGGCGGTCATCGAGGACGGGGACGAGTCGGCACTCGAACACGGGAGCGGCCTCGGACTGTGGCTGGTCTCGTGGGGCGTCACGTCGCTCGGCGGCGACCTGTCCTTCGAGACCGGTGCGGACGGAACGACCGCGATAGTCGAGTTGCCCGTCGTCGCCGCTGACTCCGCGGTCACCGAGTGACCGCCGCGCGCTCAGAACCGCGCGACGGGGCCGTCGTCGGTGTCCTCGACGGTGACGCCGAGGGCTTCGAGTTCGTCGCGGAGTTCGTCGGCACGCTCGTAGTTGCCGGCCTCGCGTTCGCGCTCGCGGACCGACAGCACGAGGTCGGCCAGTTCCTGTGCGACCCGGACCTCGCCCTCGGTGTCGCCCGCGAACGAGAGGCCGAGGACACCCTCGCCGAACTCCTCGAACGTCTCGACGGCCCGGCGGAGGCCGACGTAATCGTACGCGTCGTGGTCGTCGACGTGGGCGTTGACAGCACCCGCGAGTTCGAGCAGGGCCGCCAGCGCGGCGCGGGTGTTGAAGTCGTCGTTCATCGCCGTCTCGAACTCCTCGCGGGTCTCCGCGACGGCCGCACGGAGCGTGTCGTCGGCGGCCTTCGTGTGTGCGTCGACGCCGTCGGCGGCCTCGACGGCGCGGCGGTACCCACCGTCGAGTCGGTCCCACCGCTCGCTGGCCTCCCGCACCGTCTCGGTGCTGTAGGTGGCCCGTCCCCGGTAGGCCGTCGAGAGCAGGAGCGTGCGGGCGACGTTCGTCCCGTGTTCACCGACGAACTCCGCGACGGTGGAGAAGTTGCCCAGCGAGGAAGACATCTTCTCGTCTTTCGTTTCCAACAGGCCGACGTGGAGCCAGTAGCGCGCGAACGGCTGGCCCGTCGCGGCCTCGCTCTGGGCGATTTCGTTCTCGTGGTGGGGGAACACGAGGTCCTGTCCGCCGACGTGGATGTCGATGGTGTCGTCGAGGTGCGTCGTACTCATCGCCGAGCACTCGATGTGCCAGCCGGGCCGTCCCTCGCCCCACGGCGAGTTCCACGTCTGAGCGGTCGTACAGGCTTCCTCGGCGGGTGCGGCGTCCTCGTGCTGGTGGTCCGCGATGTCGCCCGGGGCGACGCCGTCGGCCTTCCAGAGCGCGAAGTCGGCCGGGTCGCGCTTCTCCCCGTGTTCGTCGGCGTCACCCTGGGCGTCAAGTTCGTCCACGTCCTGATTCGAGAGTTTGCCGTACTCCTCGAAGGCGGAGACGTCGAAGTAGACGGAGCCGTTGGCCTCGTAGGCGTAGCCCCGTTCGAGCAGTCGCTCCACGAGGTCGACTATCTCGGGGACGTGCTCGGAGACGCGGGGGTACACGTCGGCGCGCAGGAGGTTCAGCGACCGCATGTCCGCGATGGTGTCGGCGACGTACGAGCGAGCAACCTCGGCCTCGTTCGCCCCGTCCTCGCCGACGCGGGCGACGATTTTCTCGTTCACGTCGGTGAAGTTCTCGACGTGGCGCACGTCGTAGCCCAGCCACTCCAGCCAGCGGTGCATCACGTCGACGTGGACCCACCCGCGGGCGTGGCCCAAGTGTGCCGGGTCGGAGGTCGTCAGCCCGCAGTAGTAGAGCAGAACCGAGTCGGGGTCTGCAGGCTCGAACGCCTCGCGTTCGCCGGTCAGCGTGTTGGTCACGCGTAGCGTCATTACCAGCGACAAGCGCGGGCCGCGATTTCAACGCTACGGTCCCGTGGGGACGGCGTCGAGCGCGTCCTCGACGACCCGAAGCGCGTCGGCCCCGTCGCGTCGTTCGACGACGACGATAAGCGTCTCCGTGCCGACGCCCGCCGCCGTCGGAGTCACGTCGGCCGTCGCCAGTCGTCCGAGGACGTGCGTGAGTACGTCGGCGTCGACGGCCCCGGTCGCGACGATGGCCGTCAGCGACCCGGCCCCCGGGGCGAGCGACGTGTCGCCCACAGTCAGGAGCGCGTCGTCGCCCTCGTCGGCCGGGCCGAGACCGCTCTGCATACTCACAGGCGCGTCGGTTGCGACCGTTTGGCGGTCCGGGAGGTCCTCGGCGTACCGACGGAGGGCCGCGACGACGGCGTCCCGGTCGTCGGACCCCACGTCGAGGTAGCGCGCGGCGGCGGCGTAGTTCACCACGCCCGCCCGGAGTGCCGCGTGGAGGAACGGTTCGGCCGCGACTGCCTCGCGGGTCCGTTCGGCGAGTGTCATACCCGTTGCGGGGTCGCCCGGCGAGAAAAACACAGGGGGTCGCGGAGCGGGGGTAATAAAGGCCCACAGGACTGTGGGCGGGAGGCTATGGATGATACTCCCTACCACATCAGATGTCAGCGGTCGTCCGGGAGTTCGGACGGCCGGACACCACAACCATGACCGACTCACTACCAGACTGCGCGACGGACTGCCCGCATCGCAAAGACGTAAGCAACGCCTGTGGCCACGAGTTCGGCCAAGCACTCGTCGGCGAGTTCACCGAGAACCCCGGGATGACCTGCCCGTTCACGGAGGGGGACTGACGAGGGCGGAGACGAAGTTCCTAAGGCCGCTGTCCCCGTACACGCATCCATGGAAGAGGCTATAGTCGTCGTCGCTCACGGGTCACACCTCAACGCCGGGTCGAGCGCGCCGACGTTCGCCCACGCCGACACCGTCCGCGCCGCCGACGCGTTCGCGGAGGTTCGTGAGGGGTTCTGGAAGGAAGAACCGTCCTTCCGCGAAGTGTTGCGGACCGTCGACGCCGAGGAGGTGTACGTCGTTCCCCTGTTCATCAGCGAGGGGTACTTCACCGAACAGGTCATCCCTCGGGAGTTGCGCTTGGAGGAGTGGGACGAGAACGCGTGGGAGTCGGACGGCACCTCCGCCACCCACGCCACGCTCACTGCCGCCGATACCGGTCAGACCGTCCACTACTGCGGGCCGGTCGGCACCCACGACGCGATGAGCGACGTCATCGTCCAGCGCGCCGAGTCCGTGACCGGCGACCCGGACGTGGGCGACGGGTTCGGCCTCGCCGTCGTCGGCCACGGCACCGAGCGCAACGAGAACTCGGCGAAGGCCATCGAGTACCACGCCGACCGCATCCGCGCGATGGACCGCTTCGACGAGGTGCGGCCGCTCTACATGGACGAAGACCCGGAAGTCGACGACGTGACCGACTTCTTCGAGAGCGAGGACATCGTCGTCGTCCCGCTGTTCATTGCGGATGGCTACCACACGAACGAGGACATTCCCGAGGACATGGGGCTGACCGACGACTACCGGACGGGGTGGGAGACGCCCGCCGAAGTCGACGGTCACCGTGTCTGGTACTCGGGTGCGGTCGGCACGGAGGCACTGATGGCCGACGTGATACTCGAACGTGCCGCCGATGCCGGGGCCGACGTGGACGACGCCATCGAGCGGGTCCGCGAGCGAACGAGTAGCGGCGAGTCCGCCGTCGGTGACTGACCGCGTTTTTCAGACCCGGAAACCGACGGCTGTTATTTAAACGCTAGCCGGTCGTCTGTCGAACCGTGAGTGAGGATTGGGAGTTGGCCGAGGTCCTCGACCTCCTCAGCGATGAGTACGCCCGCTCTATCCTCGCCGCGACGAGCGTCGAACCCATGTCCGCCAAACAGCTCGCAGAACAGTGTGACGCGTCCCTCCCGACCATCTACCGCCGGGTCGAGCGACTGCAGGAGTACGACCTCCTCGAGGAGCGCACGCGCGTAGACCTCACCGGCAGCCACCACAAGATGTACTCCGCGACGCTCTCGGAGTTCTCGATGGACCTCGAAGACGGCGGCTACGAGGGGACCATCGAGCGCGTCTCCCGCGCGGATTTCCCGGGCGAGGACGAGACCGACACCGCAGACCGATTCACCGAGATGTGGGAGAACCTCTGACCATGCTCGGGACTGCACTCCTCGACTGGGCCATCGTCACCCTCGCGTTCGGCTCGACAGTCGTGGGGAGTTACGTCGGCTATCAGGCCTACCGTGGGTTCCGCCGCAACCGGAGCAGACCGATGCAGTTCCTCGCCGTCGGGCTGTTCCTGCTGACTGCCGTGTCCTTCGTCCTCGCGTTCGTCGGGTCGGTCCTCCTCCGGCAGGGGCTCCTCCCGCTGGTCTACGACCGACCGCTGACCCTCGTGACGCGGGCTATCCAGTTCCTCGGCGTCCTCTTCATCGCGTACTCGCTACACCAGCGGCCCTAACTACAGGCGACCGACTCCGCCACAGCGAGGACGCGCTCGCGCGAGACGCCCGACCCCCGGACCGTGTACCGGTAGGCCGGGCAGTTCCACGAGACGGAGACGGTCGAACCGAGCGACAGCACCGCTTCCCGTCCCGCGACGGTCACCCGCTTGTCCCCGCCACGCACCGGATACGTGAGGTTGTACTTGGCGACGGAGAGCGTCGACGTGGCGTTGACGTACTGGAGGCCGACACCGCGGGCTTTTCCGGTCGTCTGTGACGCGTACACCAACTCGAACGTCGCCGGTAGGTCGGGGTCGGGGACCGAGATGTCGGTCGAGGCCCGGAGCGCGGCGATGCTCCCGTGGGTCGTCACCTCCGGCGTCGGCGGACGTTCGACGGTGGCGTTCCGGGGCGGGTCGAACTGGAACGTTTCCGGCGAGAGGCCGGGGTCGAAGGTGACGTTCGTGTACGTCGTCGTCACGGTGACGCGCTCGCCGTCGTCCGTCCACGCGGTGCGGTGTTTCAGCGGGAAGAAGTGTTCCGTGTCGACCCACAGCGTCTGCTCGTACCCCGACGAGGCGGCCGAAGTGAGACGGAGGACGTACGTCTCCCGGCCGTCAACGCTCGCAGTCCCGTTGTAGCTGACGCCGTGATTGGCAGAGCCAGTCACTGATTCCGACACCGGCGGACCCGCCCCGGAGTGAGGGACGACCGGGAGCGGGTCGACGCCCGGCGTCACCGGAACCGCAGTCGTCTCGTCGGGGTCGGTCACGTTCAGTCGAGTAAACAGTCGCTCGATGCGGGCACCCCGACTCGTCGCGTCGGTGTCGGGCGAGAGCGGAAGCATCGTCGCGGTGTTCCCGTCGCGGTCGTAGAGCCAGAGGACCGTCCCGTTCGAGACACGCCGCTCGTATCGTCGACTCGGGCCGTGCGTAATCACCGTCCGTTGCTTCCCGGTCCCGGGCCGGAGGGAGACGTGCGCGACGGTTCGACGCCGCTCGTCGCCGTGCTCGATGACTGTCGTCTCCGTCGCGTCGAGGCCGTCGAGTGCGGCGTACCGTTCGGAAGCGTTCGTCCCGAGCGGCGTGCTGTCGGTACTGCTCGCGGCCCCCGGAAACCACAGACCCAGAACGAGGACGGTCCCGACGAGTGTCACGCCGACGAGGGTGAGGACCGTGCGCCCGGCGGGGAAGGAGACGGACGGCATCGGTCGTTGACGGTTGGTTAGAGAGCAGTCACATAGTCGTTTCGAGATTGACAGGCCAGCCGCTCGGCCGGGACGAGGCCGTGGTCGGAGGGAAGCGTGGCGAGGTATCGAAAGGCAGGTGGGAGGGGTGCGTGGTCGGGTGACCAACCGTGTCTACCGGGGACCGTCGGTGGAGGGCCGAAACGGAGACGGGCGGGCATGGCCCCGGATAGACCGGGCGACGTGCCACGCAACTTCTCGTAGATGCCCTATCCATGTAAACCGGCGTCGAGGCTTTCCGACCCGGAAAGTGGCCCAAAAGTTTAAATACCACAAGCAGTCGTCGGCCGGTGTTCGGACCGAAGGGGCGAGTTTATTCGGCTGGCGTCCCTCGAATCGGATATGACCGAACGGGCGGTAGAGCGTCTCCTCGACGCCGCGGCCGACGGTGTGGAGTGCGACGGGCTACGGGCGACGACCACCGACGAGGGCTACACGTTCGAGACTCCCGACACCGAGCGTGCGGGCCTCACCGAGGCGGAGTTCCGGGCAGTCGCCGCCGACCACGAGGCGTACGTCACCAACTGGCTGTTCTGGACCGACCGCGCCCCGCGAGGCGAGGCGCGCCGTGCGTTCCTCCGATGGCTCGAAGCGGCCGACGAGCGGTCGGTGCCCGAACGGGACGACGCGCTCAGCGAGGGTCTGACCCGGGAGTGGGGACAACTCCACCTCACCGTCGAACGCGTGGACGGTGACCGCACGTACCACGTCCGTCACGTGGACGACACCGGGACGGACGCCGCCGAGTTGGAGCAGTACGAGGACTCGCTCGACGCCCGGACGCTGGCGAAACACGACGACGACGGCCGCTATCGGCCGCTGAAGACCGCACCGACGCTCCAGACCGGGTGGCACTACCCCGACCTCGGACCGACCGACGCCGTCGAAGTGGTCGAGTTCCTCTACCCCGCGACGATAGCGAACTGGTACCAAGAGCGCGAGGGCGAACTCGACGTGACCCACTGGCACGAGACTGTCGAACGCCAGACCGGTATCTACGGCGTCATCGAGACGTGGGACCGACAGGACGGCCACGACCACGTCGACCGGGTCGCCGAGGCCTGCTGTGCCGACTCACAGTGTCTGAAGCGGCGCGAGTGGGAGTACGACGAGGACACCGACCTCGACGTGGACGGCGGCGACGGGACGTTCCCCTGTCGGGAACCCTGTTCGCTGGTCGTCGCGGCGGCACGCCAGTGGACGAAACTCGAAGGCGAGCAGTCACGGACCTACGAGTTCGAGTTGACGCCGAGCGAGAAAGAGCAACTCGAAGACATCGTCGACGCCGTCGCCGACGGCCGGACGGACGAGATACGCGAGGCCGACGTGTACGACGGCGCGAACCGCTACCGGACCCGCTACTTGCGTGCGAAACTGTTCGACGACGACGGGAACCTCTGTGGCGTCCCAACGGAACAAGAGAACGGCGACTGAACGTCCAGCGGCTACCGGAACAGCGTCAAACCGGCCACGAAGACGGCGACGACGACGGCGACGGCACCGACGGTGACGAGGAGGTTGTCGACGAGGACGGCCGCACCGAGCGCGAGGGCGAGGGCGACGGCAGCGAACACGAGGAGCGGCAGGGTCGGTCGGTCGGCGAGTGGAGACTGCTCTCTCGGCCCGGACTCGTACCGCTCCGGTTGTGGCTTGCCGAGTTCCTCGTCCACCTCGACGCCGGTGTCGTCGTCGGACTCGGTGACGCGAACGTCGACCCAGCGAGTGACCGCACCGTAGCCCGAGACGATTTTTATCTTTCCGCGGACCGGTCCGGCACCGTGCACTGCGACGGGAATCTCCGCCGTCTCGTTGGCCCGGACGTAGTGGTTCGTCGCCTCGACGGCCGCTATCTCCGAGAGTCCGTCGTCTAAGTGGACGTGAACCCTAGACGCCTCACCGTGGTTTCGGACGGCGAGGACGAACGAGTCGTCCGTCTCGAAGGCGTCCGGCACCTCGAGCGAGTGGAGGTCCCGCTGGTTGAGATGCACGGGTAGCGTATCGGGCACGGACGACAGTGCGCGTGGCGGGGAGAAAAAGGTTCAGGGCGGTTACGCCGGGGACCCCTCGCGCATGTCCGGCGGCAGGAGGTTCGGCACGCCGTCCTCTATCGGGTACGCCTCGCCACACTCCGTACAGACCAGTCGACCCTCCAGTATCTCGTCGTCGTCCTCCCGAATCGTCTCCAGTTCGAGGTCGTGCTTGTCGAGTGGGCAGCAGATGATGTCCATCAGGTCCTCGCGCATACGCACATTCGGGCGCGGCGACTCAAAAGCGTACTGCTACCCGGCGGCCCGTCCGGACGAGAGGGGACGGACTGCACGCGGCCGTGGCGACGACGCTCGCGCCCGCGAGTGTCGGCTTCGTAACCTTCAATGCCGCCAAGGGTCAGGTGATGGGTATGGAACTGCGGGTCATCGAGAACACCGACACCGAACTCTCTATCGAAATCGCGGGCGAGGACCACACGTTCATGAACGTCCTGAAGGGCGCGCTGTTGGAGATGGACGGCGTCGAGGCCGCCACCTACGACGTGAACCCCGAGCAGTCCGGGGGACAGACGGAACCGATTCTCACCATCAAGACCGAGGAAGACGTGGACGCACTGGACGCACTGGAAGACGGTGCCGAGCGTGTCATCGACAAGGCGGCCGACTTCCGGGACGCCTACCAAGGCGCGGCCTGACTCTAGCAGACCAGTTGGGCGACGAACACGCGCCCGTCCGGTCCGGCGTGGACATCGACTCCGGTGAGCCCCCGCTCCGCCGCAATCGTCGGGTCCGGTGCGTCCGGGGCGGCGAGCAACTCCTCGGCGAAGTCCGTCGCCGTCGTGTCGGCCGACCCCTCACCGAGTGGCGACGCCGTCGAGAACTGCACGAGCGAAGGCGTCACGTCGCCACAGGCGTCACCGAGTTCCGAGCGCACCCGGTCGCCCGCTGGCCCGTCACCGTTATCGTAGGTCGCCCGCACCCGCTCCTGGTTGATGTACGTCGCCGCGTCCCGCAACTGCTCGTCGCGCGTGAGTTCGTCGCCGCCCTCGGCGGTCCGGCGGTCGTTCAACCCTGCGACGTAGGCCGTCCCCACCTCGGACAGCGAGATGCCGTTCGCAGTCGTCGCGTTGCCCGGGACTGGCCCCGGTGGCGTGATACCCGGGACAGTCACCACGCCGAGGAATCCCAGCGCGAGGACGACGACGAGGGCACCGACGCCGACGAACCCGAGGACGAGTTTCGCGTCGAGCACGTCGAGGTAGCCCACGTCCGCGCTGGGCGAGCGGTCACCGTTCGTCTCGTCGAGCATCTCCGAGACGACTGCCTCCTCGTCGAAGGTCTGTTCGCGGCGTTCGAGCGGACCGCTCCCACAGCGGTCACACGGCGGCGTGTTCTTCGGGTGGTCGTTACCACACTCCGTACAGACCCAAACGTACGTGGTCGCCGCGTCGTCGTCGGCTTCGGGTGCCATCGGGACGACCGCCTTCTCGAACTCGCTGTGCCCACAGTTGTCACAGGGCGGGTCGTTGCGCTCGTGTGGCTTCCCGCAGTAGGTACATCTGAACTTCACGGCTACAGCCGAACGGGGACGCCCCGCTCGTCGAGATACTCCTTGGTCTCGCGGATGCTGTACTCGCCGAAGTGGAAGATAGAGGCCGCGAGGCCAGCGTCCGCGCCCGCCTCGGTGAACACCTCGTACATGTCTTCGGGGCCGCCACAGCCGGAGGAGGCGATGACGGGCGTCGAGACGGCGTCACAGACGGCCGTCGTCAGCGGGATGTCGTAGCCGTCCTTCGTGCCGTCGGCGTCGATGGAGTTGACGAACAACTCGCCCGCGCCGCGCCGTTCGGCCTCCTCGGCCCACGATACCACGTCGACGCCCGTGCCCTCGCGGCCGCCCTTGACCGTACACTCGAACCAGCAGGACTCGCCGTCGACGTCGACGTAGTGGTCCCCCTGCTCGTCGTACCTGCGGCGGGCGTCCACGCTGATGACGATACACTGGTTCCCGAACGCCTTCGCCCCCTCCGTGATGAGTTCCGGGCGTTCGAGCGCGCCGGTGTTGATAGATACCTTGTCCGCGCCCGCCCGTAGCGTTTCCTTGATGTCCTCGCGCGTGCGGATACCCCCACCGACGGTCAGCGGGATGAACACCTCGTCCGCGATGGACTCGACGACGTGGAGCATCGTCTCCCGACCCTCGGCCGAGGCGGTGATGTCGAGAAAGACGAACTCGTCGGCTCCGGCCTCGTTGTACTTTTTGGCCATCTCCACTGGGTCGCCGGTGTACTGCAGGTCCTCGAAGTTGACACCCGTGTACACCGCCGGGTTCCCGTCCTCGTCCACGTCCACGTCGATGCACGGGATTATCCGCTTCGTCAGGGTCATTCCTACCCGGGCGTACGCGGCCGGCTCTCAAAAGGAGTCCGACACGTGTGCCGCGACACCGCCCGGGGGCCGGCCCTCACTGCGACGGGTCGGTTCCGGTGCCGACCGACTGCTCCGTCGCGTCGTGGTCCGGGTCGGGACCAGTGGCCGACAGGCCGGCTTGCCGGTAGCCGAGGACGGCCGCGCCGACGAACAGTAGCGCGCCCAGCGCGAGCAGGTACGGTTCCGCACCGAAGACGCGTCGTCCCGTCGTACCACCTGCGACCGGCAGGCCCGTGTAGAGTTCGGGCGTCAGGTAGTAGCTAACCGCACGGCCGACGTAGAACAGGACGATGCCGCCGACTGCGAGGGGGAGGACGGCCGCCCGTCGCCAGCGGGCCGACGCGAGCGCGCCGACGAGGGCGAGTCCGCTCAGACGGGCGAGGAGACGCTCCTCGTGGTTCAGGTCCCGACCCCACCCCGTCACGATGGTCGAATCGTACATCGGTCTGAAGTGGAGCAGTTCCGTGTGAATACCGACGACGACCGCGGCGAGCCCGGCAGCGGCGACACCGGCCGGGAGGAGGGCACGGTAGTTCATACCACGACAGAGGCGGGTGGTGACAGTAAATCTATGGGTTGGCAGGGGTCGGTCAGTTCCGACATACAGAAGTACGTCCCGTCGGAACGGGCGGGTATGAGCGACGACCACGACGAGGACCGGCCGGAGTACGACCCAGAGAGCCCGACGGTCCCGGAGAAGGAACCACCGCTCCGCAGTACCGCCCCACAAAGTGAGTTCACGATGAGTCAGGTCGGCTTCGGGTTCGTCGTCCTCGTCGTCGGCCTCGCCGTCACGTTCGGCCTGCCGCTCCTGTTCTAACCGTCGAGTTCGCGCTCGATGACCGACCGCAGGTCCGCTATCGCCTCGGCCCCGTAGTGGAGCGTCTCGTCGTCCGCCGTCAACGAGAGCGCGCCCGAGTCGTCCGCCGCCCCGATACGCTGGACGGGTGCGATGCCGTCGAACGCATCCTCGACGGTATCCGGGTCCGCCGTCTCGACGACGACGCGGCCGGGTTGCTCGTGGAAGAGTCGGTGAGCGGGTGTCCCCGCACCGTCGAGAGTCACGTCCGCGCCGGTGTCGCCGGTGACCATCTCGGCGAGCGTCGCCGCCAGCCCGCCGTGACTCGCGTCGTGGACGGCGAGCGTCTCCTCGAAGTCCGCCACGTCGGCCAGTGTCTCCACGAACGCCGGTCGCTGGTCGGGGAGTTCGGGGAAGCGGTCGCTCCCGCCGAACTGTGCGAGGTACTCCGACCCGCCGAGCCGTGGGTCGGCCGCACCCGCCACGGTCCGGTCGTTGACGACCAGAATCTCGCCCTCACCCGAGAGTTCCGCCGGCGGGGCGTCATACCCCTCCTTGGTGCCGACCATCGCGAGCGTCGGCGTCGGCGGGATGGGGCCGCTCGGGGAGTCGTTGTACAGCGAGACGTTCCCGCCGACGACGGGCACGTCGAGTTCGTCGCAGGTGTCGGCGAGGCCGTCCACGATGCTCTTGAACGCGCCGTACACGTCCGGTTTCTCGGGATTGCCGCCGTTGAGGCAGTCGACGGCCGCCAGCGGCGTCGTCCCCTTCGCCGCGAGGTTCGTCGCGTTCTCCAAGGCGACGGCGCGCGCGCCGTCGTACGGTGCCGTGTCGGTCCAGTTGGGGTCCGCACCGGACGAGAACGCGAGGCCAGTCTCGGCGTCCCTGACGGCCAGCAGTGCCGCGTCGTCGCCCGGCGGGACGGCCGTGCGGACCTGCACCTCGTGGTCGTACTGGCGGTACACCCACCGCTTCGAGGCGGTGTTCGGACTGCCGACGACGGCCTCGAACGCCGAGTCGAGGTCCGGGGCCGGCAGGTCCCGGTCCGGTTCGGGCGGTTCCTCGGCCGGGAGGTCGTTCATCGGCGCGCCGTCGCCGAGGAACTCGGCGGGGGCGTCCACGACCGTCTCGCCCTCGAACTCACAGACGTAGTTGCCCTCGGTCACCTCGCCGATGACCGAACAACCGAGGTCGAACCGCTCGGCGATGTCCGCGACGGCGTCGACGTTCTCGGGGGTGACTTCGTAGGCCATCCGCTCTTGGGACTCGGCCAGCAGAATCTCCAGCGCGTTCATGTTCGGCTCACGCTGGTGGACGCGTTCGAGTTCGATGTGCGCGCCGAGGCCGCCCTTGGCCACCAACTCGCTCGTCGCGCCGCCCAGTCCCGCCGCGCCGAGGTCACGGGCCGACTCGACGAGGCCCTCGTCCACGAGTGCCTCGTTTGCCTCGATGAGGAGCTTCTCGGTGTAGGGGTCACCCACTTGGACGGCGGGGCGGTCCTCGGTTTCGGCGTCCTCGGAGAGGTCCTCGCTGGCGAAGGAGGCCCCACCGAGTCCGTCGCGACCGGTCGCGTTGCCGACGAGGACGAGTTTGTTCCCCGGGTCCTGTGCCTCGGCGGTGACGAGTCGCTCCTCGTTCGTCAGGCCGATACAGGCGACGTTCACCAGCGGGTTCCCCTCGTAGTCCTCGTGGAAGGCGACGCTCCCGGTGACCGTGGGGACGCCAATACAGTTCCCGTAGTGGCTGATGCCCTCGACGACACCCTCGAAGAGGTACTTGGAGTGTTCGCGGTCGAACTCGCCGAAGTACAGCGAGTCCGCCAGCGCGATGGGGTAGGCACCCATCGAGAGGGTGTCCCGAACGATGCCGCCGACGCCCGTCGCCGCGCCGTCGAACGGGTCGACGTACGAGGGGTGGTTGTGGCTCTCGATGCCCAGCGTGATGTACGTCTCGCCGTCGGGGAGCGCGACGACGGCGGCGTCGTCACCCGGCCCGACGACCACGTCGTCGCTCTCGCTCTCGAAGGCCGAGAGCAGCGGCCGCGAGGAACGGTACGCGCAGTGTTCGCTCCAGAGGTTCTCGAAGAGCGCGGCCTCTGCCGGCGTCGGGTCGCGGTCGAGTTCCGCGGTGACCAACTCGCGGTCCGCGTCGGACAGACTCATTGGGAGTGGGTAGCCACAGGCCGGCTAAATCGCTTTCCATGTCGACAGTGCGGGTCGGCGAATCGGCGCGTCTGAAAAGGGAGCGCGGTTACTCGTCCGCTGCGTCCGGAGCGTCTTCGTCGGCGGCGTCGGTCGGTTCGCCGCCGTCGGTTGCCACGTCTTCTTCCTCACCGCCGTCCGCGAGGGCGGTTTCGAGGCGGTTCTCGTGCCAGACGTACTCGCGACCGTACAGTTCCGGGGCCTCCTCCTTGAGGTTCCACGGGTCCGGTCCGACGTGGGGGCCTTCGAGCCACGACTGGACGATGTTCCAGACGAATATCAACTGGCCGACCAGCAGGATGGTCGCGCCCACCGTCGCCACGAGGTGGAAGTTGATGACCTGCGCCAGCGGCGCGATGGCCGCGTCGAACTCGTAGGTGGCGTACCGGCGGGGCATCCCGAGGTAGCCCAGCACGAGCATCGCGAAGAACGTGATGTTCGTGCCGATCATCGAGAGCCAGAAGTGCCACTTGCCGAGTTTGCGCTGGTACATCCGGCCCGTGAAGATGGGGAACCA
The DNA here is from genome assembly GCF_023028225.1 of Halorientalis litorea. Lineage (NCBI taxonomy): Archaea > Methanobacteriati > Methanobacteriota > Halobacteria > Halobacteriales > Haloarculaceae > Halorientalis > Halorientalis litorea. The sequence continues at coordinate 2,423,737 of NZ_CP095482.1, read as the reverse complement.
GTAGTAGATGCCCGCGAAGACGGCGAAGCCGATGACCCCCATCACGATGTAGTGGAAGTGGCCGACGACGTAGTACGTGTCGTGGAGCACCTTGTCGACGGGAATGGCGGCGAGGAACACGCCGGTCACGCCACCGATGATGAAGTTCGAGACGAACCCGATACAGAACAGCATCGGGGCGGTCAGGCGGATTTTCCCGTTCCACAGCGTCGTAATCCAGTTGAACGTCTTGACTGCACTCGGTATTGCGATTGCTAAGGAGACAGCCATGAACGAACTGGCCAGGCGCACGTCCATGCCCGTCGAGAACATGTGGTGAGCCCAGACGCCGAAGCTCAGGACGCCGATGGCCAGCGTCGAGTAGACGACGAACTTGAACCCGAACAGCTTCCGGCCCGCAAAGCGGGGCAGGATGTAACTGACGAGTCCCATCGGCGGGAGGACGAGAATGTACACCTCGGGGTGGCCGAAGAACCAGAACAGGTGTTGCCACAGCAGTGCTCCGCCGCCGTCGACGGTGAAGAACGTCGTGGCGAGGTTCCGGTCCATCAGGAGCATGATGAGCGCGCTCCCCAGCAGCGGGAACGCGAACAGGATGAGTGCGGACTGGGTGAGGATGGTCCACGAGAAGATGTCGAGGTTGGCCCAGTTCACGTCGTCACCACGCTCGGTGAAGATGGTCGCGATGAAATTGATTGCCCCCATCGTGGCCGCGACGCCCGTGAGGTGTAGGCCGAGCAGCATCAGGTCCGCCCCGGCCTGTGTCTGCTCGATGGAGAGGGGTGCGTACATCGTCCACGACGTCTGTGAGGCACCGATTCCGGGAATGAGGAACCCGCCCCAGACGAGCAGGGCACCCGGCGGGAGGAGCCAGAACGCGATGGCGTTGATGCGCGGGAACGCCATGTCGTCCGCACCGATGAGCAGCGGGACGAAGTAGTTCGCGAAGGCCGCGATTATCGGCGTCCCGAACAGGAACAGCATCGTGATGCCGTGACTCGTCAGAATCGCGTTGTAGAACGAGTTCTCGATTATCGCACCGCTCGGCACGACCAACTGGGCACGGATGAGAAACGCCATGAGGCCGCCAACCGCGAAGGCAAGGACAGCGTACACTCCGTAGAGAATGCCGATGTCCTTGTGGTCGACAGTCGTGAGCCACCGCACGATGCCAGCCGGTTTCTCCCGGTGAACGGTGGTCGATTCCTCGCCGAGAGCACCGCCGCCAGCGAGCGGGGTGTACGACCGCCAGTTCTCGAGGCGCGTCGAGAGCGCCACGATAGCCACGAGGAGCGCCCCCATGAGTACCGTCAACGCTAGCTGTTCTCCAGCCATGTTATCCGACTCTCAGGACTGAGGGATAAAGAAAGGTTCCATTCGCCGCCCGGTCAGCGACCGGTGGTCGTCGTGCCATGCGATTCGTCCCGACGACGCGCGCCGGAGTGGCGGCTCTGCCCTGTCGCCGAATCGACGACCCCGTACTGCGCACTAGAAGAGCGTCAGGCGGTCGATTCGTCGGTTTCCGCGTCGGTACCTTCGGCGGCTTCGGCGGCCTCCATCTCCGCTTCCGCGTCGGAGATGGCTTTCCCCGCGTAGTAGGTGAGGATGGTGAGAAGGACGAACATACTGCCGACGATGGCGAACTGGATGGTCGAGATGACCGGGTCCCAGCCGAACGGGTTCACCACGATGAACGCGAGGATGAAGAACCCGAGGATACCGAGCGGGATGACGTTGACAGTGAGGTCGAGCAACGTTTCCCGGTCGAACGGAGTCAGTCCCATGATTCGGGATTTCAGGAGGACAGTAAATAGAGTGTCGAAATCGGACGGTGGTCAGGCCTCGACGACGGAGGTGTCGAGTGCGCGGCCCGTCCCACCGGCCACGAGGAGGATTGCACCGGCGAGCGCGATTGCGAGCGCGCGCGGAACGAGGGTCCCCGCGGTGCCGGGGCTGGCGACGGCAGCGGCCATCACGTCGAACGCGAACCCGACCTCAGAGACGACGAGGCCGCCACCGATGGCCGAGAGCGCGATGCCGAACCCGACGAGTGGCCACCAGAGTCCGGCGGTGTACCCGGACTCGTTGAGGATGCCGGCGACGCTCCCGGCGAACAGCAGGAGACCACCGACCGCGATGGCGAAGATGCCGACGATGATACCGACCTCCGAGAGTGCGAGGCCGACGGCGACGAACACCGGCCACGGGCTCGCTCTTCGGTACTGAGCACTCAATCCGGGGTCTTCGTCCATACAACCGTGTTAGGACTTGCCCGACAAATGCCCGTCGGAACCGGCCGACGCGAGGCGAGAGTGAATCAACATATTCACTACGGCCCCCACCAAACGCCCGAGCATGAGCAACCGTAACGCGGGCGTCTCGCGGCGCGGGTTCCTCGCCGGCGCGGCGGGGGGCGCGGCAGTCGCGACAGCAGGGACTGCGGCCGGGCAGGAAACGACGACGGGACAGGGCACCGACGCCGGGACGGCGACGGGCACTGCCGAGGGCGAGGAACGCCCCGACTTCGGCGGCTACCTCGACGACGTGGGGAACTTCACGGGTATCGAGGACCTGCGCGGAGAGGACGAGGTGACCGTCGAAGTCGGGGCGCAGGGCAACGGCGGCGCGTTCGCGTTCGCCCCGCCGGCTATCCACGTCGACCCCGGAACGACCGTCGTCTGGGAGTGGACCGGCGAGGGCGGCCAGCACAACGTCGTCCACGAGGGCGGCGACTTCGAGAGCGAACTGGTCGGAGACGCGGGGACCACCTTCGAGTACACCTTCGACGAAGACGGCGTGTACAACTACTACTGCCAACCACACAAGGCACTCGGGATGAAGGCAGCCGTCGTCGTCGGCTCCGACTACCCGACGACGACCGACCCGCTCCCGGGACAGGACAGCACCGAGACGCCCACCGAGGGAGGCGGTGGAGAGGGCGACGGCGAGAGCGGCGGCGGTGGCGGCGGTGAACCCGACTTCGGCGGCTACCTCAGCGACGCGAACAACTACGACGGCGTGGTCGACGCGACCGGACAGGACGAGGTGACCGTCGACGTGGGTGCTGGCGACACGGGCCTCGCGTTCGGCCCGGCGGCGGTCCACGTCGACGCGGGCGCGACAGTCGTCTGGGAGTGGACCGGCGAGGGCGGTGCCCACAACGTCGTCGCCGAAGACGCCGACTTCGAGTCGGGGTCGCCCGTCGGACAGGCCGGCAACACCTACGAGTACACCTTCGAGGAGGACGGCGTCTACAACTACTACTGCCAGCCTCACAAGGGCAGTGGCATGCTCGGCTCCGTCGTCGTCGGCACCGACTACCCCACCGTCGGCGGCGATAGCGGTGGCGGCGGTGGCGGCGGTGGCGGACCGTCGTTCCCCGACAGCGCGCTGTCCATCGGCGTCGCGACGTCGTTCGTGATGTCCGCGACGCTCGGCCTCGCGTACTTCTTCATGAAGTACGGTGGCGACTACGAGACACCGCAGTAGCGACGACGAGAATCAGCAGTCGGCACAGCCGCCTCACACGGAGTCCGGCGTGGCGTGTATTTCTAAGTCGACGGGTCGCGTCTCCCCTTCGAGGTCGGCGACGATTCGCTCGACGACCCGCTCCGCCTCGCCCTGAATCAGCGGTTTCGCCTTCTCGATGACCCAACTGATAGAGACGAATCGGGGCAGTTCGAGGGTGTCCGAGTCGGCGGAGTCGGGGTGAAACGTCACCCGGAGGCGGACCCGGCAGGCGTGGTCCTTGCCGTCGGGTGCCGCCTCGGGGAGTGGTTCGACGTTCCAGTGCCCCTCGGCGTCGATGTCTTTGATTATCTGCCAGTCCACCTGGTGTGGCGGGTCGATATCGGTGACCTCCGAGTGGGCAGTGTAGGTCAGTTTCCACCACGCGAACTCCATGTAGTACCGGGTTCCGGGAGTGCCGTCACCGGTGGCCCGCACCCGCTGGAGGTACTTCGAGTAGTTCGCGTACCCCGGGAAGTCCACGAGGAACTCGTACACTTCCTCGGGCGGCACGTAGACCACGGTGCTGACTTCGACTTCGTCCACACACAGATGTCGGCTGTCGGACCCGTAAGTATTCCGCAGGTCGACACGGCGACAGTCACGCCAACCCGACACCTTCTATTTCGGGTGGGTCGAACCCCGACCTGTCATGACCGAAACGCGAGACGTTTGCGTGGTCGGCGGGGGCGTCGCTGGCCTCACCGCCGCCGTCTACACCGCACGGCACGGCCTCGAAACGACCGTCTTCGACGGGGGCACGTCACTGCTCCGTCGGAACGCCCACCTCGAAAACGTCCCCGGCTTCCCGGCGGGCGTGAACTCGCGGCTCTTTCTCGACTTACTCGCCGAGCAGGCTGACCGGGCGGGGTGTGAACGGCGTGAGCAGACAGTCCAAGCGGTGTCCATCGCCGACGGGGGGTTCCGCGTCGAGACGGGAGACGGTGACACGCTCCGGGCAGACCACGTCGTCGCGGCGACGAAAAACGAGACGGACTACCTCGCGGATGTCGAGGGTGTCGGGTTCGTCCAACGTAGCAAGACGTTCGTGGACACGGACGAGCGGGGACGGACCGGCGTCGACGGCCTGTACGCCGCCGGGCGGCTGGCGGAGAAACCGCACCAGACGGCCGTCTGTGCGGGCCACGGTGCGGAGGTTGCGGTCACGCTCCTCGAAGAACACGACAGCGGCTTCTACCACGATTGGGTCGTCCCGGAGGGCTACTTCACTGACCGGGGGCGTGAGGTGCCGCCGGGCTGTGAGGAGATAGACGAGCGCGAACGCGAGCGACGCGAACAGGAGTCGCTGGCCGTCCTGCGGGAGTTCGTCGCCGACCCACACCCTGACGCCCCGGAGCAACATCCGAGTCTCGTAGACGAGGACTGAGGGCGGAGAGCGGTTCGGAGCGAGTCGCGTCGCTGGCCGGGTACTGTCCGAAAGAAAGCGTCGTTCGAGCGACCCGACGCCGAGGGCGACGGTGTTACTTGCCGTAGGCTTCGTGTGCGAACTCGGAGTCGATACCGGCCGCGACTTCCGTGAGGAGCGTCGCGGAGTCGGTGTACTGCAGAACTTTCTGCATGTCGCCGTCGAGGTCGAACTTCCCGGACATCATGCCATCGACGGCACCGATGTTGCCCTTGGTCAGTTCGACCCAGTTGTCGTAGGTCCCTTCGAGGACGAATCCGGCGTCTACCTCGTCGGGGCCGTGGATGAGTTCGGCACCAGTACACTCGCCGTCCTCCAGTCCGACGTAGGAGTACCCGACGTAGCCTTCGCCTTCCTGCTCTTCGATGTACTCGTCGAGTTCGTCCTGCAGGTGTTCGGGCATGGCGTCGATGTCGAGGTCGTCGACCGGCATGTTCGTCACCTTGAAGATAAAGTCGCCGTTGAAGTCGACGCCCCACCCTTCGGAGGATTCCGCGTACTCGTCGTTGTTGTTGATTGCGTCTTTATACGCGTCGAACCACTCTTGACTCGGGAATGAAATCTTGTCTGTCATGGCGTCACAAAATCCACAGGCTAGCCTCCTAAGTCTTCGTACATAATTTTATGGTGCATTTATACGGCCGGAAGGAGACGGGCGTTAAGGATGTTCCCGTCTTGTTGTTCTCACGACAAGTCGAAGTGTTCGGCGGCGGTCTGCATGTCCTTGTCACCGCGACCGCAGAGGTTCACGAGTAGGGTGTCGTGTTCGTCGGCGAGTTGCTTCGCGAGGGCGATGGCGTGGCTCGGCTCCAGTGCGGGGATGATGCCCTCGGCCCGACTGAGTTCGCGGAACGCGTCGAGTGCCTCGTCGTCGCTGATTGCGTGGTACTCGGCGCGCCCGAGCGACTGCAGCGCGGCGTGTTCGGGACCGACCGCAGGGTAGTCGAGGCCAGCACTCACCGAGTGGTTCTCGGTGTCCTCGTCGATGACCTTCGTCTTCATCCCTTGGAACACCTCGGTCTCCTCGGACTTCGAGAGGGGTGCGGAGTGCTGGTGCTCACCCTTGCCGCCGGGTTCGGCTCCGTGGAAGGCCACGTCGTCGTCTTTGAACGCGTGGAACAGCCCGATGGCGTTCGAGCCGCCACCGATGCAGGCGACGCAGGCGTCGGGCAGGTCACCGTGGAGTTCCTGAATCTGTTCGCGGGCCTCGTGCCCGATGACCGACTGGAACTCCCGCACCATCCGCGGGAACGGGTCCGGACCGACCGCGCTGCCGACGAGATAGTGGGTGTCGTCCATGTTCTCGGCGAAGTCTTCGAGCGAGGCGTCGACGGCCTCCGCGAGGCCCTCGTTGCCGCGGGTAACCGGCTCGACTTCGGCACCGAGCAGGCGCATCCGGAAGACGTTCATCTCCTGTCGGTTCATGTCCTTCCGGCCCATGTATACCTTCGTCGGGATGTCGAGGAGCGCGCCGACCATCGCCGTCGCGGTGCCGTGTTGGCCCGCACCCGTCTCCGCGATGAGCCGTTCCTTCCCGGCCTTCTTCGCCAGCAGTGCCTGCCCGAGCGTGTTGTTCAGTTTGTGCGCGCCGCCGTGGAGCAGGTCCTCGTGTTTGAGGTAGATGTCCGCGCCGTACATCTCGCTCAGCGTCTCGGCGTAGAAGACGGGCGTCGGTCGGCCGGCGAAGTGTCTCAGGTAGTACTGCAGGTCTTCCTGAAACTCCTCGGTATCGACCGTCTCGTCGAAAGCGTCGGCGAGTTGCTGGAGCGGTTCTTCGAGCGGTTCGGGGACGTGTCTGCCGCCGAACTCGTGGAACGTATGGGCGGGTGGCATACGGCCGTAGTTGCGAGCCATCCCGCATATGTGTTTGTGTCCGGGACGGGCGGCGAGCGGCGACGGTACCTCGCGGCCCCCGGAATTTACCACGGAGAGCCACCAACCGCCGTGCAATGCTCGATGGAGTGAACGTCGCACTCGGTATCTCGGGGTCCATCGCCGCGGTGAAGACGGTCGAACTCGCCCACGAACTGCGCCGTCGCGGCGCGACGGTCAGGGGCGTCATGACCGAGAGCGCGCGCGGCATCGTCCACCCGTGGGCCGTCGAGTTCGCCACCGAGAACCCCGTCGTCACCGAAATCACTGGACGAGTCGAGCACGTCGAACTCTGTGGCCGCGACGGGTGGGCCGACGTGTTGCTGGTCGCCCCCGCCACCGCGAACACCGTGGGGAAGATGGCGGCGGCCGTGGACGACACCACGGTGACGACGTGTGCGACGACGGCACTGGGTGCGGACGTACCGGTGGTCGTCGCGCCCGCGATGCACGAACCGATGTACGACCACCCCGGCGTGCTGGACACCATCGACCGCGTGGAGTCGTGGGGCGTCGAGTTCGTCGACCCGCGCATCGAGGAGGGGAAGGCGAAGATAGCGACGGAGGACGCCATCGTCACCGCCGTCGCACGGGCGACGACGCCGGACTCGCTGGCCGACCAGCACGTCGTCGTCACGAGCGGTGCCACCACCGAGTCCGTCGACCCCGTGCGGACGCTCTCGAACCGGGCGTCGGGAAAGACCGGACGTGCGGTGGCGAAAGCCTGCTGGATTCGCGGCGCGGACGTGACGCTCGTCCACGATGGGGACAACGTGCCCTACGCGGACGTGGAACGGGTCGAGAGTGCCGCCGAAATGCTTGCCGGCGTACAGGCCCACGCCGACGACGCCGACGCGCTGGTCTCGGCGGCGGCCATCTCGGACTACACCGTCGATGCCGCCGGTAAGAAGATTCGGTCGGGACAGGACGACCTCACCGTCGAGTTGACGCCGACGCCGAAACTCATCGACACCGTGCGCGAGGCCCACCCCGACCTCACCATCGTCGGCTTCAAAGTGGAGACGGAGGGCGGCGAGCGCGAGCTAATCGAGCGCGCCCGCGAGACGCTCCGGCGGGCGGGACTGGCCTTCGTCGTGGCCAACCGCGCCGACGTGATGGGCGAGGCCGAGACGGCGGCACTCGTGGTCCGAGAGGACGCGGCGGACGACTACGCCGGGAGCAAGTCGGGACTTGGCGCGCGTGTGGCCGAAGAGTTGGCGGCGGAGCTGGGTGCGTAGGCCCGAAGACTACGGTCGAATCTTCACGGGTCGAGAACGTGTCCCAGTCAGTCGGGGTCGTATGGATTGGTCGCGGTATCGAGGCGGTAGACGTCCGCGACGGCATCGAAGTCGTCGTCGAACGCGTAGAGGTATCCCAGCCCCTCGGCTTGCATGTGCGCGACGATGCAGGCGTCGACCAGCGAGAATCGCTCGTACTGGCGGAAGAGTGCTTTCGACGTGGCGAACGCGTCCGCAGTCAGGGAGTCGACGTGGAACCGCGCGTTCTCCTCGACGCGGTCGAGGAAGTCCACTGCGGCGTCGTGACCGGCCCGAGTCGTCAATCCGTTCAGCGTCTCCGCGAGCACGTAGTCGAGCACAACCGCTTCCGGGAGGTCACCGGAGTCGATTGCCTGTAGAATCGGAAGCGCGGCGTCGTGTGCACCGTCACGACGGTACGCCGCCGCGAAGAGGACGGTCGTATCGACCAGCGCACGAGGCATCTACTCGACGCCCCACGCGTCGTGGTCGGCCGTGACCGTCGTCCCGCGGTCACCGTCGTATCCCCCGAAGTCACTGAACGTCCCGCGACGCTGCTGGACGACTTCGACGCGGAGCGTCCCGTCGCCCTCGACGTGCCAGCGGAGTCTGTCACCGTCGTCGATATCGAGTTCGCGGCGGATGTGAGCGGGGATGTTCGCCTGATTCCCCGACACTTTGCTCTCCGACTCGGGACCCTCGCTACTCATACATCAAGCTAGAAGACGACGCGCCATAAAACGTAGTGTGTGGGCACACTTGCTCCGACGGCGGCGACCCAACGAATTTCCCGGTGGCCTCCGTGGGCAGTGCCATGCTGGAAGAGGTCACCACGTTCGTCACCGGCGCGAGCCAAGGTATCGGGCGGGAAATCGCACTCACGATGGCCGACTACGGCGCGAACGTCGCGCTCGCGGCCCGGGGCGAGGGCATCTACGAGACGGCCGCGGACATCGGGGACGACGACCGGACGCTCGCCGTCGAGACGGACGTGACCGACGAGGAGAGCGTCGCCGCAGCCATCGAGGCCACGGCGGAGTCGTTCGGCGGCCTCGACTGTCTCGTCAACAACGCCGGTATCGCCGGCCCGGTGGACCCCTACGACCGGGTGGAGGAGGCCGACTGGGAGCAGGTGCTGAACGTGAACCTCACCGGCGCGTGGCGGTGTGTCAAGCACGCCGGCCCCTACCTCCGTGAGAGCGACCGCGGGAGCGTCGTCAACATCGGCTCTATCGGCGGGAAGCGACCGTACCCGAACCGGACACCCTACGCCGCCTCGAAGATGGGACTCGTGGGGTTGACGCGGACGCTGGCCTACGAACTCGGCCGCGACGACGTGACGGTCAACGTCGTCCAACCCGGACCCGTAGCGGGCGACCGTATCGAGGACGCCATCGCGGCACAGGCGGAGTTGGCGAGCGTCGAGAACGCCGAACCCGCCAGCATCGGAGACGACGACTTCGCGCTCCCGGACTACCTCATCCAGCCAGAAGACGTGGCCGAACAGGTGGCGTACCTCGCCGGGCCACACGCCCGCAAGATAACGGGACAGGAGATAGCCGTCGACGCCGGCGGCACCTACTAGAGGACCAACACCAGCGCGAGTGCCAGCGCGGCGGTCACCAGCAACACCGAGGTGCCGATGTCGGCTTCGAGGTCGACACGGTCGGTTCCCACGAGGTCACCGACGGCCCGCCCCGGGTCGCTGACGGCGGCGACGACGCCGCGGGAGGCCCGGACGACGAGGCGGTCCGTCGCGGCGAACGTCTCGGTGGTCACGAACACCACGGCACGCGTCGCGTAGAACGTGAGCGGGTTGTAGAGGCTATCGATGTCGGGGACGCGCCCGACGAGGGAGAGCGGCGACTTCAGCAGGACGAAGCCGACGACGCCAGTGGCCGCCAGCGCGACGCCCTCGATGAGGTGGCCGGTGGTGAACGCGGTAAATTTGAAACTCCCCGGGACGATGGCGTACAGCGCGCCGGGCGCGACGCCGTAGACGACACACAGGCCCGCCACAGTGACCATTGCGACGCTCTGTCCGAGGTTGGCGTCCCGGACCTCGCCGTCGTACTCGCCGTGGTAGAAGGCGTAGTAGCCCAGTTTGATGAACGAGAGGAAGGTGCCAACGCCCCCCGCGAGCAGGAGGTACCACAGCACGTCGATGTGTTCCTTGTGGGCCGCCGAGATGACCATCGTCTTGGAGACGAAGCCGTTGAACCCCGGGAAGCCCGCGATGGAGAGCGCGGCGACGGTGAACGTGACGGCCGTCAGCGGCATCTTCCGGCCGAGGCCGCCGACCTTCTTCAGGCTCTCCTCGCCGGTGCGATAGATGACGACGCCGACGGTCATGAACAGCAGGCTCTTGTAGAGGATGTGGTTGAACACGTGCCCGAACGCGCCCGCCGTCGCCAGCGCGGTACCAATGCCGACGCCCGCGACCATGTAGCCCACCTGTGACTGGATGTGATAGGAGAGCAGGCGGCGCATGTCGTTCTGGAGGAGTGCCATCCCCGCGCCGAAGAGAGCCATCAGCCCCCCCATGTACGCGATGGCGAGTTGGCCCTCGGGGAAGACACGGTACATGCCGTAGACGCCCGTCTTGGTCGTGAACACGCAGAGGAAGACGCTGGCGGCCACGTGCGGGCGCGGGTACGTGTCCGGGAGCCACGCGTGCAGGCCGACGAAGCCGACGTTGACCCCGATACCGATGGCCGCCAGCACGGGGGCGACGACGCCGGCCATCCCCGTGGCGTCGGCGAACAGCACCGACCCGACTTCGGCGTAGTGCCAGACGACGGCCCCGAGCAGGAGCGTCCCGCCGACGCCGTGGAGCAGGGCGTAGCGGAACGCCGCCCGAACCGCCCGGCCGCCGTAGTGCCACACCAGCAGCGTCGAGGTGACGGCCATCAGCTCCCAGAAGAAGACGAGTGTGAGCCAGTCGCCGCCGAACACCGCACCGAGGCTGGTACCGACGTAGCCCAGCGCGAAGGCCGTCTGAGCGGCCTCGGCCTCGCTGGCCCACGAGTACAGCACCGCCACCGCACCGATGAACCCGAAGATGAGGCCCATCAGCCGCGAGAACGCGTCGACGTTGAACAGCACGGCGTCGAAGCCAAAGAGCAGCGTCGGCAGGTGCGCGCCCTCGGGGACGAGGAGGACGTAGGGGACGACGGCGGCTGTAGCGAGGATGCCGAGCGCGTGCCCGACGCGCCGCCCGACGAACGGCAGGAGGAGCGCGGCGACGACGACGGGCACGAACGGCGGCACGACGGCCGGGAGCGTCGCCTCGACCATCAGACGCTCACCCCCGTCACGAGCGAGACGACGAGACGGACGATGCGTAGGAACACCGCCGCGTCGGGGACGATGCCGAGGACGACAGAGCCAGCGGCCGCGAAGCAGATGGGTGCGAGCATGAACCACGTGGACTCGTCACCGCGCCAGCCGCGAGGGTCCCAGTCGCCACCGTGTTCGTGCTCGTCGAGGTGGTCCTGTCCCGCGTGGTCGTCGGCGAAGCCGTGTTCGACGTGGGCGTCGGTCGGGTCCTCGCCCGGAGCCCCACCGTCGGGTCGCGGGCCACCGTCACCGCCCGCCGCGGTACCGCCGTCCGTAGCGGCGTTGCCCCGGCCGAACCACCCGCCGGGCGGTCCTTCGAGGAGCGGTTTCCGGTCGGCCGTCCCCGGCGACTCGAAGAAGGCGGTGTAGACGACGGGCCAGAAGTACGCGATGTTGAGGACGCCCGAGACGAGTAACGCGGCGGCGAATATCGTCCCCCCGGCCGAGACGGCCCCCACGAGCAGGAAGTACTTGCTGACGAACCCCGCCACGAGCGGGATGCCGGCCATCCCGGCCGCCGCGACGGCGAACGCGCCCATCGTCAGCGGCATCCGCTTCCCGATACCGGCCATGTTGCTGATGTCGTCGGTGTGCGTCTCGACGTGGATGGCCCCCGCACAGAAGAACAGCGTGAGTTTCATGAACGCGTGTGCGGGGATGTGGAGCAAGCCGCCGACCAGCGCGAGTGCCACCGCCCGGTCGGAGACGCCGGCGGTCCCCGCGGCAACCGCACCGACGGCGAGGCCGAGGACGATGTAGGAGAGTTGACTCACCGTCGAGAACGCGAGCCGGCGTTTGAGGTTGTCCTGCCTGAGTGCGATGACGCTGGCGGCGGTCAGGGTGAAGGCCGCGAGCGCGGCCAGCGGCAGGCCCATCCCCAGCTCGCCGGTGAGGTTCGGGCCGAACACCTCCAAGACGACGCGGGCGATGCCGAACACGCCGGACTTGACGACGGCGACGGCGTGGAGCAGCCCCGAGACGGGCGTCGGAGCGACCATCGCGTCCGGAAGCCACGAGTGAACGGGCATCAGACCCGCCTTGACCCCGAACCCGGCCGCCAAGAGGGCGAACGCCGCGCGGGCGAGCGTCGGGTCCGCAGTCGCGAGGGCCGCGATGCCGCCCGGTGCGAACGTCGTCGTCCCCGTCAGCCAGAACACCAAGACAGCCCCGGCGAAGACGGCGACGCCGCCGCCGAAGGTGTACGCGAGGTACTTCCGTCCGGCGGCGCGGGCCTCGTCAGTCTCGTCGTGAGCGACCAGCGGGTAGGTCGCGACGGTCAGCAGTTCGTAGAACACGAACAGGACGATGAGGTTGGCCGCGAAGGCGACGCCGACGGCCGAGGCGAGACTGGCGGCGAAGGCCGCGAAGTAGCGCGTCTGTGCGTGTTCCGAGAGGCCCCGCATGTAGCCGATGGAGTAGAAACTCGTCACCAGCCACAGGAGGCTGGCGAGCAGACCGAAGAGGAGGCCGAGCGCGTCGGCCCGCAGCACGAAGCGGATACCGGGGAGGAAGGTACCGAAGTCGGTGACGTAGGCGTTCCCGGCCAGCACGGCGGGCACCATGCTCGCGACGATGCCGAGTTTCGTCACGGCCGCCAGTATCGTCCACAGCTCCCGGAGGTTGGGCCGCCCGTGAGAGGCGAGAATGAGCGGGATTGCGACTACCGAAACCAGTACTGCCAGTGCCGGTCTGAGGGAGACGATGTCGGTCATGAGAGGAGTGCCTGAACCGTCGGTTCGAGCAACTGTCCGTACTGTGCGACTGCGAGGCCGAGGACGACGGCCAGCAGGGCGGCCGCCACGACGGCGGCGTACATCCCCAGCGAGACGCGCCCCCCGTCCGTGACGACGGCGGCCTCGGCCTCCGCGCTAGCCTCGGACGCCGCCGCCGGGGCCGGGTCACGGAAGTACATCCGCTCGACGAGACGCGCGAAGTACGCGAGCGTCAGCAGCGTCGAGAGGAGGATGACCGCCGCGAGCGGCCACAGTTGCCCCTCGACGGCCCCCAGCGCGATGTACCACTTGCCCATGAACCCGACGGCCGGCGGGACGCCGACCATGGCGAACGCGAGGACAGCGAACGCCGCCGACGCGACGGGCATCCGCTCGCCGAGGCCGTCGTAGCCGTCGAGGGTTCGCCCGCCGGACCCCGTGCCGATGAGGCCGGCGGTGAGGAACAGACCGCCCTTCATTACGGCGTGGCCGAACAGGTGGACGGCCGCACCCACGAGTGCCGTGCCGTTCGTCACGGCGAGGGCACCGAGGACGAGGCCGAACTGCGACACCGAGGAGTACGCGAGCATCCGCTTGATTTCGGACTGGGCCACCGCGAGGACGCTCCCGGCGACGATGCTCACCATCGCGCCCGCGGCCAGCAGGTCACGGGCGAGAGGGTTCGCCGCGAGGAACGAAGGGGTGAACACGTCGAGGACGACGCGGACGAGTGCGTACGCGCTGACCGTCGAGACTAGCGCGGAGATGAGGCCGCTGACGCTGTCCGGCGCGCCGGCGTAGGCCTCCGGTTGCCACGTGTGCAGGGGGAAGACGGCCACCTTGATGAACAGGCCAATCACGACGAACGCGAACGCCGTCTGGACCAGCGTCGAGGTGTAGCCGACATCGGCGAGTTTCACCGCGAGGTCGGCCATGTTGAGCGTCCCCGTCGCGATGTAGGCGTAGCCGACGCCGAGCAGGAACAGCGAGGCACCGACGGTGCCCACGATGAGGTACTTGAGCGCGGCGACGGCCGACCGCCCGGAGTCCCCGCTGGCGACCAGCGCGTAGGCGGTCAGCCCCACGATTTCGAGGAAGACGTACATGTTGAACACGTCTCCGGTCAGGCACATGCCGCTCAGCCCCGCCACGAGCAGGAGGTACGTGGCGTAGAAGGGGTTCGAGCGCGGTCCGGCCTGTCGCGCGTACGCGAGGACACCCAACCCGACGACGGCGACGAGGACGAGCATCGACGCCGAGAGGCCGTCGACGACCAGTTCGATGCCGAACGGCACCTCGAACCCGCCGACGACGTACCGAATCGTGCCGGTCGTGAACGCCCTGACCGCGAGGACGCCCGCGATGGCGGTCTGAAGGCCCATCGCGGCGAGCGCGACGTACCACCCGGTCCCCGAGCGGGCGATACCGACGAGCAGTGCCGCGACAGAGAAGGCGATGGGCGCGGCGACGAGGAACGGCAGGAGGTCACTCATCGGCACGCACCTCCGCCAGTACGTCGGTTTCGAGGGTGCCGTACTCGCTGTAGATGCGGACGACGAGCGCCAGCGCGACGGCGGTGAGGCTCACCCCGACGACGATTGCCGTCAGGATGAGGACGTGCGGAAGCGGGCTGACGTACGGCCCCGGTTGCGAGAGGACGGGGTTGGTCGCCCCGTCGAGGAACGCCGCGGCGATGAAAAACAGGAAGATGCCCGTCTGGAAGATGTTCATGCCGATGATCTTCTTGACGAGGTTGCGGTCGGAGATCATCATGTACGCACCGATACCGAGCAGGAGGAACGTCGCCACGTAGTAGAGGTGGTTGTCGAGGAACGGTATCACAGCAATCCCCCCTCACGGTCGGTCTCGTCGTCGTCCTGTGTGACGCCGGCGGCGATGGCGAAGAACAGGCCGACGACGATGCCCGAGACGATGACGCCGATGGCGAGTTCGACGAACTCGATGCCGTACTTGCTCGCCTTCGTGATGGGCAACACCGGGTAGTCGAGGAACGCGCCGCCGAGGGCGACGGTGCCCATCCCGACGAGCAGGAAGGCACCGACGCCGACGCCGACCACCGCGACGACGGCCGCGGGGTCGAGCCACTCCCGGACGGGTTCGATGCCGAAGGCGATGCCCAGCATCAGGATGACGGTGCTGACGATGACGCCCCCTTGGAACCCACCGCCCGCGGAGTCGGCCCCGTGGAACATGATGTAGAGACCGAACGTGAACACGAACGGCGCGACGACCCGGACCGTCGCCATGATGATTGGACTCTCGACGTAGAGGCGACGCTCCCGGCCGTCCTCCGGGTCGGTACTCATTCGAACACCTCCTTGTTCAACACGACGAGCAGGCCGACGCCCGCCGCGAACACCACCACGGCCTCGCCGAGCGTGTCGAACCCACGGTAGGCCGCGAGCACAGCGGTCACGGCGTTCTTGACGCCCGCCTCTTTGTAGGCGTTTTCGAGGTAGTACTCCGTGACCTCCGACGTGGCCACGGGTGTCGCGTCGCTGCCGACCGGCGGGAGTGCCCCCAGCGTCGTCAACAACACACCGACCAGCAGGGCGGCCACCGCGAGACCCTTCGGGTCGGGGGAGACCAGAAGGCGGTCGCCCGACGGCCGCACCGTCTTCGCGATGGTCAGCAGGAACAGGACCGTCGTCACGCCGGCACCGACCGCGGCCTCGGTCAGGCCCACGTCGGGGGCACGGAGGACGACCCAGATGATGGAGATGCCGAGGCTGTAAGCGGCGAAGGCGATGATGGCCCCGAGCACGTCCCGGAGGACCGCCGTCGCCAGCGCGCAGGCCAACACCAGACTGAGGAGCGTGAGAGCGAGGGGGTCGACCATCAGTCGTCACCCCCCTCGGTCGTCCACGGTTCGATGTCTTGGTCCGCGGCGGCGCGAGCGATGGCGTGTGCAGCCGTGGGGTTCGTGATGAACAGGAACACCAGTAGGAGAACGGTCTTGACGGTCGGCAGTTGTGCGTTCAGGACGAGCGCGACGGCGGCGAGCGAGAAACCCGCACCGAGGGTGTCGGTCTTCGAGGCGGCGTGGGTCCGGGTGTAGAGGTCCGGCAGGCGGACGATACCGACCGCCGCGACCAGTCCGAAGAACACGCCGCCGGCCAGCAACGCGACGACGGCGATTTCGAGGGGCGTCACCATTTACAGCACACCTCCGCGCTCGACGGTGAACTTCGAGATAGCGATGCTCATCAGGAAGTTCAGCAGGGCGTAAATCAGCGCGATGTCGAGGATACCGGCGTTGTCCGTCGCCGCGGCGACCAGCGCGATGATGACGACAGTGTTCGTCCCGACGACGTTGACGGCGATGACCCGGTCCTGCATCGTCGGCCCGCGGACGATGCGGTAGACGATGACCACCGAGAGGAGGACGAACGCCGCGACGGCGACCCACAGCGCGTCGGTCACGAGCGTCATTCGGCGGTCCCTCCGTCGGTCTCTGCGGGGGTACCAGCGGTCCCGTCGGCGGCCCCTTGCTCGACACCTTCCCCGCGCTCACGGGGACTCGGGATGTCGGCCGGCCCGCGGCCGTAGAAGACGAACCGGACGGCACGCTCTAACCCACCGGCGAACAGGTCCTCGCGGGCACCGTCCGTCAGCGTGTGGACGGTGAAGTGCCGGCGCGTCACGTCGACGGTGAGCGTCCCCGGGGTCAGCGTGATGGAGTTCGCGAGCGTCGTCACCGGCAATTCCGACCAGACGGCCGCGTCGAACTCCACCATCTTCGGGTCGATGGGGAGGTTCGGGTGCAACACCACGTAGGCGATGGCGACGTTCGCCTTGACGATTTCCCACAGGAGGTAGGGGACGTACAGCCCCATTCGGGCGACGCGGCCCAGCAGCGTCGCGGGCCGCGTCGGCCCAGTCAGCGACACGCGCCAGAGGAGCGTCGCCACGACGGCGGCACTGATGGCACCCGTCACGAGTTCGAAGACGGCGAGTGACCCGCTGACGAGGAGGTAAAACGCAAACGAAAGGCCTGCGAGGAGCAGGTACTGGCCGAGGCCGCCGGGGCGAACGAGACGCGGGCGGCGGGTCTGTCGTTCCACCGGTGCCTCTGAAATCGTCAGTCCGGCGCGTTCGAGTTCCGCCTCCAGTGGCGGGAGGAGGGGCGTCGCACCGGTCGGGTTGAACTCGGGGTCCAGCAGGACGGTATCGAGATCCTGCTCGCGCGCGTATGACTCGATAGCATCGGCGTAATCGCCCGGCCCGAACAGGTACTGGTCGGCACCGACGACCGTTGTCTCGATGTCCACGGCCCCCTCGTCATCGCCGAGGTCCTCGCGGGCCCAGACGGTGACCCGTTCGAGGAACTCCGTCGCGGTGGCATCCTCGCCCGACCTGAGTCGGCGGGCGAGCGGATAGACGAAGTGGACCACCGGCTCGGCGTCCGGGGAGTCCTGTGCCCGGCGGACGGCGTGCGCGACCGTGTTTCGGATGGTCACCGATTCGCTCACCGGTACCACGAACCGGCCAGTCGTCATCCTGTCTCACCCGGCCGCCGAGCCAGAATCGACACCGCCTCCAACGGCGTCCCGGGCAGACGAGTTGTGGCCGCAGTCATACTCTCTCGTCTTTGTTGGGTCGGAGCAAGGCCATTTTGCTTTCGGTACGGGGTCGACCACGGTTTCCCCGGGAGAGATACCGACAGATAGGGGGGTCCTTCTCGCAGTATCAGATTTGCAAATTGGTTGCGGTATTAATCTCATATCGTATTCCCGTATTGCGGTTAACGGGCCAATACACCAGTAAACACTGATTAAAATAGAGCGAGGGTTTATATTCAGGCGCGCACTCGCTCTACTAAGCACGCCCTACAACCGACCGGACCAGAACTGCGGCGTTCCGTGGTCGGTGGCGTCGCCCGCACGGCCCGCGGGCGAGCGTGTGACCCCACCCCAACCATGCAACTGAAACAACTATTCGACGACGACAACGCGGTGAGCCCGGTCATCGGGGTCATCCTGATGGTCGCGATTACCGTCATCCTCGCGGCAGTCATAGCAACGTTCGTACTCGGCCTCGGTGAGCAGGTGAGTTCGACGACGCCGACGGCGAGTTTCACGACCGAGTTCAGCAAGCTCAGCGGACAGAGTAGCGGGAATTTGACGATTACCCACGACGGCGGTTCCACAATCGCGGCTGGCGAGGTGTTCATCCGCGGGCAGAACGGCTCGAACGGCGGGAACGACATCTCGAACTACAACACGGCGTGGTCACACTTCACCAACGCCAGCAGTCCGTACCCGAGTGGGAACTTCAAATCGGCAGGGACGAACAGCACGTCCATCGGTGGAGAGACGGCAATCGGTGCCGGTGACTTCCTCCGGTTCCCCGTCGGTTCGGACGCGGAACTCCGCATCATCTACGACGGTGGCGACGGACAGACGTCCACGCTAGCGACGTTCAGCGGCCCCGACGCGTAAGCAGTCTTTACGCTTTTTTCCGACCGTAAACGCACCATTAGCACGCCCCGTCTTGCGATTCGGTGGGGGTGTTAATGACCACATACAAACTGTCGTTTCAGCGACCGTGCTGACCCAAATTTATAAGTACACCTCCATATTAACGGTTAGCCATGCAGGTGCGAGAACTGCTTACAGACGACGACGCAGTCAGTCCGGTCATCGGGGTCATCCTGATGGTCGCAATTACCGTCATCCTGGCGGCCGTCATCGCCTCCTTCGTGCTGGGGCTGGGGAACACACAGAGTGCCACACCGACTGTCAGCTTCAACACTGACTATACGGAATTCAACGACGACGAGGGTAATCTAACCGTTACCCATGACAGTGGTGAAACCGTCCTCGCAAGCGAGGTTTACGTCCGGGGGCAGAACGGCTCCAACGGTGGTAATTCCGTCACGAGTTGGAACACTCCGTGGATTGCGTTTGCTAACAGTACTAACTCACGGCCGGCAACCGAGCCAAGCGGGACCTACGGCGACACACCCGGTCTCCGCTACAAAGCGACCAACAGCTCGGATGTCTCGGGCGAACCCGCTGTCTCGTCCGGTGACTTCCTCCGGTTCCCTGTCGGCTCCAACGCCGAGATCGACATCGTCTACGTCCCGGCGGACTCCGGTAACACTGCGACGTTGACCGAGTTCAACGGTCCCGACGCGTAGACAGCGCGCTAATTCCGTTTTTTGTAGTGAATGTAGACCCGATAGCGACAGCACTACCTCGTCTGTTGTCGAAGTAATAGCTACTTAATCAACTATTTACAGCGGTTGTTTTAGTGCAAAGCAATAAGTAAAGTAGGTTTATACTCTATCAACGATGCGAATTCAAAAACTGTTAACCGACGACGATGCAGTCAGTCCGGTCATCGGGGTCATCCTGATGGTCGCAATTACCGTCATCCTGGCGGCCGTCATCGCCTCCTTCGTGCTGGGGCTGGGGAACACACAGAGTGCCACACCGACTGTCAGCTTCAACACTGACTATACCGAAGCAACTAGCGACGACGGGAACCTAACCATCACCCACGACAGTGGTGAAACCGTCCGAGCAAATGAAATCATTATCCGGGGGCAAAATGGTTCTAACGGTGGGAACGCAATCACCAGTTACAACACACCATGGGTCGCGTTCGCCAACGCTTCCGGTTATGCACCCACTGCGAACACTGCTCCCGAGTCACTCTACGCTGATTCGACGGCCAGTCACGCGCGATACGAGGGAACGAACAGCTCGGATATCTCGGGCGAACCCGCTGTCTCGTCCGGTGACTTCATTCGCTTCCCCGTCGGCTCCGACGCCGACCTCGATGTGGTCTACGTCCCAGCTGACGGCGGGTCAACAGCTACCTTGACCGAGTTCACCGGTCCCGACGCGTAGACCAGTAATCACCGCGGTTCACTTTTCATTTTATTCACGGTCGATAGCGACAGCACCGCGGTTCACACAGAGTATCGACGGCGATGTGACTGGGGGTTAGGAGCAACACGGAGCAAGGTCAGCAGAGCAGTTACGAGATGAACTCGTTGTCGCGCCAGTTGACGCCGTTCGCGCCGTCCTCTTCGCGGGGTTCCTCGACGACGTTGACCGACGCCGGGCGGTCCTCACCGTCCACGATGCGGGTCGCCTGCAGTTCGCCGTCCACGGCGACGACTGCGGTCAGCGTCCCCTTCTCGGCGATGCGGGCGATTTCACAGAGTACCTCGAACATCGGGTACTGGAGGGCGGTGTTCTGGAGGACCGTCTCGCGGTCGCCCTTGAAACAGGCGTACTCGACGAGTTCCGATTCGATTTCTTCCTCTTCCTCTTCGAGCGTGCCCCACTGCGGGCCGCCCGGGCCGCCACCGGGACCACCGGGGCCGTCTTCCGGTTCCTCCTCGTACACCCGGTTCTCGGTTATCGAGGCCTTTAGCTGGGCCGTCGGGGTGTACTTGCTCATGCTCTCGTCGGCCGCGACAGCACTGATAATGAGGGTGTTGTTCCGGCGGGTGATGTCGATGTCCTGCATCTCCACCGGGAGATTGGGATTCTCGAAGTGGTCGTACACGTCTTCGAGTGGCAATTCGAGTGTCGAGTGAAGTCTGTATACACGGCTGGTCATTGTTGTGGAGTACTGAGGCCCGGTGACGCCGGTCTGTTCACCCTAATATACGCACCCCTCGCATATATGGGCTGTCCTTCGTGTGACTCGGGGAGAGTTTAGTTCGTGGTAACGTCAGACATACCGGTGTCGCCGCCGGAGTCGGTGCGGAGTGCGGGCGATTACGTCCGGGTTACGGGACAGTTTTAGTGGGCCGAGGCCCTACCCCGGACCACATGAGCGAGCCACAGGAGTACGAAGTCGTCGTCGTCGGCGGTGGCCCCGCGGGGTTGACGGCCGCCCTCTACACGACGCGGTTGGGTCACGACACCGCGATTATCAACCGCGGTGGCGGCCGCGCGGCGATGATGCGGGACACGCACAACGTCATCGGGATTACCGAAGACACGTCGGGTAACGAGTTGCTCCAGACGGCCATCGAGCAGGTGAAGGGCTACGGCGCGGACTACCACCGCGACTTCGTGACCGACGCGGAGCGGTTGGACGACGGCCGCATCCGACTCGAAGCCGGGGACGTGACCGCCGTCACCGACCGGGTGGTGCTCGCAACCGGATTCAGCGACGGCCACCCCGACCCGCCGGTCCCCCGGACGGGGCGGGGCCTCCACTACTGCCTGCACTGTGACGCCTACATGTTCGTCGACGAGTCGGTGTACGTGATGGGCCACGGCGACAGCACCGCACACGTCGCCATGATAATGCTCAACTTCACCGACGAGGTGGACGTGCTGTTGGACGGCGACGACCCGACGTGGAGCGACGAAACCGACGAACTCGTGCGCGCACACCCGGTCGATATCGTCGAGGAAGAGGTTACCGGCGTGGAGAACGGGGAGGACGGATGGCTCAACGCACTGGAGTTCGCCGACGGGACCCGCCGGGAGTACCGCGGCGGCTTCGCCATGTACGGCGCGGAGTACAACACCGACCTCGCCGAGCAATTGGGCGTCGAGGTGAACGACGACGGCACCGTCGCCGTCGACGACCACGGCAACACCAGCGAGGACGGCGTCTACGCCGTCGGCGACATCGTGCCCGGCCACAACCAGATTCCGGTCGCGATGGGGCAAGGCGCGAAGGCGGGCATCGACATCCACTACGACCTCCGGACTTTCCCGATGTCCGTGGACGAAATCGAGGCACGCGATGGTATCGACGCGACGGACACGCCTGCCGTCTCGGACGAACTCCGGGCGCACGCGGCGGCCCACCGCGGCGAGGACGGCGGCGAGGCGACGGCCGACGACTGACGGGCACGGCTCAATCTTTTTGTTTCCGCCACTGTTGTCCCGAGAACATGGTCGAAGAGAACTTCGAGTCCGCGACAGCCCTCGCGGCCGCCGTGCGGGCGGGCGATGTCTCACCCGTCGAGTTGGTCGAGCAGTATCTGGACCGCATCGAACGGCGTGACGACAACCTGAACGCCTACGTCACCGTCCTCGGCGAGCGGGCGCGCGAGCAGGCACGGGAGGCCGAACGGGCAGTCGAGACCGGCGACGAGTTGGGGCCGCTCCACGGCGTGCCCGTCGCCATCAAGGACCTTCATCAGCCAATCGAGGGCGTCCCCAACACGATGGGGCTGAAGCCGCTGGCGGACAACGTCGCCGAGGAGACGGGACTCATTGTCGAGCGACTCGAAGCGGCCGGTGCTATCGTCCTCGGGACGACGAACACGCCCGAGATGGGGCACACGATGCGGACGTACAACGAACTCGTCGGCCCGACGGCGACGCCGTTCGACCCCGAGGGCGAACGCAACGCCGGCGGGTCCTCGGGCGGGTCCGCGGCGGCACTCGCGGACGGCCTCTGCGCGCTGGCCACCGGGTCCGACGTTGGCGGGTCACTTCGGATTCCGGCGGCCTGCTGTGGCGTCGTCTCGGTCAAACCGACGTTCGGGTTGGTGCCCAAGGACAACCGCCCCGACGCGTTCAGTTCGGCGACGCCGGTGGGCGTCCTCGGTCCGCTCGCCCGGACCGTCGAGGACGCCGCGCTGATGCTCTCGGTGGTCGCGGGCCACGACGACGCCGACCCGTTCAGCGTCCAGACGCCCGACCACGACTACGTGTCCGCGACCGACGGCGACGCGACCGACTACAGCGTGGCCTACACGCCGGACCTCGACACGTTCCCGGTGGCCGAGTCCGTCCGCTCGGTCTGCCGAGCGGCCGTCGACGCGCTGGACGGCGCGGGTGCGACTGTCACGGACACCGACGTCGACGCACCGCCGAAAGGAGACCTGAACTTCGCCTACGGGACGACGGCGACGCCCCTGTTCGCCGCTCGCGCCGAGTGGTTGGACGAGGCCTACGACGTGGACGTGACCGGCGACGACGCCGACGACCTCTCCAGTACGTTCGTCCGGACCGTCCAGATGGGGCAGGGCCACGACACCGTGGACTACCTCCGGGCCAACGAGACGCGGACCACGCTGTACGACGCCGTCGAGGCCGTGCTGGAGGGCCACGACGTGCTGGCGATGCCCGCGACGGCGACGCCGCCGCTCACCCACGACGAACCCTATCCGACGGAGATAGACGGCGAGGCGACGGGCGGCCTCCCGATGGACTGGGGGCTGGCGTGGCCGTTCAACATGACCGGCCACCCCGTCGTGACCGTTCCGGCGGGCCTGACCGACGACGGCCTCCCGGTCGGATTACAACTCGTTGGGAAGCGGTACGGCGAAGCCGACCTGCTGGCCGTCGCGAGCGCGCTCGAAGCCGAGCGTCCGTGGGCCGACACCTACCCCGGGACCGAGTAATCACACGGAGAGTCACGCGTCGCTCGCGAGCAGGCACCAAAGAAGGGGCGCGTGGCGTCAGTCGGCGGCGGCCGTCTCGTCGCTGTCGTCGAGTTTGACGAGGTCGTCGACACCGGGAATCTCTGCCTCGGCGTCGGTGATGATTTCGATGCGGCGGGTCAGTTTGTCCCGGGCGTAGTTGACCAGCGGCACGGGGTTGATGTTCTCCTCGAAGTCGCTCACCGTCCCGGCGATGTGGGGCATCAGGTCCTGCAGTACCTCTTGGACCACGGACTCGTCGACTTCGCCGCGCTGGACGTAGCCCCGCACTTTCTGCATCCCGAAGCCGACGTGGCGGCCCTCGTCGGAGCGAATCTTGCTGATACCGTTGACCAAGCCATCGGAGTCGGGCCAGTCACCGAGCGCGATATCGTCGGCCCCTCGGTCGCTGAACGAGGACGTGATGCCGTAGTACCCCGTCTGTGCCAGCACGCTCTCGACGCCGAGGTGGTAGTGGCAGTACGCGCGAACGCGGTTCTCGGGCGTGTCCTCCTCCAGCAGTCGTTCCATCGCCGCTTCCGTCTTGTCGAAGACGGCGATGTAGTCGTCGTTGAAGTATCGCTGGTCCGTCGGGTCCGTCACTTCGAGTCCACACTCCTCGGCGACGGGGTTGAACACTTCGCGCCAGTAGCGGTCGAAGAACTGGGTGTGTTTCGCCTCCTCGTAAATCTGGCTGGAGATGAACATCTGGTCGTTGATGTCCTCCAGAACCAGTGCCAGCGGCATCAGGTCCTCCGTCACCGCTTCCTCCCCCGCACCGAACCGCGCGACGGACGTCCGCGTCTCCTCCATCTCGCTCTCGGTCGGGTCGTACTCTATCATCCGCTCTCGGTCCTGCTCCAACCCCTCGATGTCGTACGGGTCCCAGTGCCGATAGACGGCGTTTTTGAAATAGCCCTGCGCGAACGAGTCCGGGTCGAGCCGCATGTCGCGGCTCGCGTCCTCAACCTGTGTCATGGTAATCCATTACAATAACACGGAGAGTTACAGGTTACAACTTCCCCCAAATATTTCCGGTTGTTTATAACCACTACTGTCCGAGTCGTTCGGACCCGTCGCCTCGGGTCCCCGCTCAGGCCGTCCCGGACTCGCGCGCACGGACGGTGGCGAGGTACAGTTCGTGGAGGCTGCCGTACTGGCCGGTGTCGATGCGGTCCGCCGGCGCGTCGAGTACCACGTCGCCGTCGTAGAGGACCGTCAATCGGTCGAGATACGGTTCGAAGTCGTCGAGGTGGTGTGTCGAGACCAAGATTGCGTTGCCCTCGTCGCGGTAGGCCGCCAGAAACTCCAGCAGTATCTCCTTGGACACGTCGTCGAGGTCACCGAGCGGTTCGTCCAGCAGCACGACCGACGGCCGGTCGAGCAACGCGAGCGCGAGGTCGAGTTTCTTCGCGAAGCCACCCGAGAGGTCGCCAGCAGGGCGGTCGAGGACACGGTCCAGTCGGAGGGTCTCGACGAGACGGTCCTGCCACTCCTCGTCGTCCGCACCGGAGAGTGCGGCGAACACGGAGAGGTTCTCCGCGACGGTGAGGTGTCGGTAGAAGTTCGCCCGCTGGAATCCACAGCCGATGCCGTCGGCGGGCCGCGAGACGGTACCCGACGTGGCGTTGGTCAACCCGAGGACGACCTGAAAGAGCGTTGTCTTGCCGGACCCGTTCGGGCCGACCAGACAGTGGAACGTTCCCGCCTCCACGGCGAGGTCGACGCCCGACAGTGCCGTGACGCCGCCGTAGGTCTTTTCGAGGTTGTGAAGTTCGAGCGGTGCGCGGTCCGGGGACATCTCTGCAGTCATACTCAGGCGGTCCGTTTGTAGTGTTCGATGGCCAGTTTCAGCGCGAGCAGCGACGCGAGCGTGAACCCGCCGAGGAGGAGGAACCGGTCGGCAAAGAGCGAGGCGTCGACCTGCTTGAGCGTCAGACTCCGGGACGCGACCATCGAGTGGTGGAGCGGAATCGACCGCGCGAGTTCCTTCCGGAGCGGCGAGAAGAAGCCGACGGGGTAGACGAGACTGGAGAAAGTGATCGACCCGAACAGGAGGGCGACGTTGCAGAACCGCCCGAGCGCGCTGAAGTCTGTGAGAACCATCACCGCCGCGCTGATGGCCGCGAGGTAGACGAACGTCAGCAGGAAGACGGCGATAGCACTGGGTGACAACACGGCCACCGAGTATCCGAGCGCGTTCGCCGCCGCCGCGAACGCGCCGATGGGGACCAGCAACAGCATCGCGTGGTAGAGTATCTTGGTCGCTATCACGGCGTCCAACGAGGTAGAGACGAGTACACGCTCCAACACGTCGCTCTCCCGGGCGAGGTTGTACGGGAAGTAGGTGAACGCGAACAGGAGGACCATCCCCATCATGAACACCGGGACGAGAAACTCCGAGAGTGTCCGCTCGGCCCCGACGACGGTCCGCTCCACCCGGATGTCGGCGGGGAGGTTCTGGTTCAGACGCGGTTCCATGATGTTGCGGATGGCGATGGAGGGGTCCCCGAACGGAACCATCCCCCCGTCGATTGCGAGCGTGAACGTCGCATCCGTCGTCGACTCGTCCAAGATGCCGGGCGGGACGACCAACACGGCGTACACCTCTTCGCGCCTGAGTGCCCGCATCGCGCGCTCCTCGCTCTCGTATCGCTCGGGGGCCGAGAAGAGGGCGGCACCACCCTCGATGATGTCGAGGCCGTCCGCCGACACGTCGTCGGTTTCCGGGACGATGGCGATGGGCGTGTCCTCGGGAACGACGGTCTGGAAGATGACCGTCGTGTACGCAAAGAAGGCCGGGAGGAGGAGCAACAGCAGGACGAGCGTGAGGATTCGGTGCCGACTCCAGAGGAGTTCTTTCCTGAACAGCGACGGGAGACTCATCGCGGGTACGAAAACGGTCGGCAGGTGGGGACTTGAGGCTGGCGTTCGTGTCGGTCAGCCTGCCGCTTCGGTCGCCGTCTCGCTTCCGGACGCGCTCCCTGACGTGCTGGCGGACGCCGACCCGGAGAACGCACCGGAGCGCGCTTCGGCGGCCGCCTCGAAGGTGTCGACGAGCGTGCTGGCTTCCATCTGGAAGGTCATAGTGACGGCCGTCCCGTCCTGTTCGACGGTCACGTTGTCCAGCAGTGCCGCCGTCTCGTCGGCACGGGTCAGCTGCTTGCCCGTGGCGATGCCGCCGTCGGTAATCGACTGGAGGTCGTCCGCGTCGCTCTCACTCCCCGTGGTCATGCGGGCCACCATGCCGATGTCCTCGCCCTCGGTGTAGTAGGACCCGGCGACCACCTCGACGTTCCGGACGGCACTGAACTGTTCGGCGGCTCCCATCCCGGAGTCTGGAATCCGCTCGGACGGGACGGTGGCCGCGAACCGGAGGTAGCCGTCGTCGCGGGTACTGTCGTACTCGCTCCGGAGTTGGCCGCCGAACGACTCCAGCGCGCCGCGGTCGGTGTCGATTGCGTCTCTGGTCGCGTTTTCCGTGCCGAGGACGTACCGGCCGTCAGCGAGGACGCCGACCCACAGCGGTGGGCTGTCGTCACGGAGGTACTCCGGCACGTCGGACTGGTCGTCCTGCTGTTCGACGTAGACCGTGTAGCCCTCGTACTCTCTGGTCTCGAACTCCGTGTCCGAAAACTCGTCGACGAACTCGTCTTCGCCCCACTCCGAGTCGACGACGAGGCCGAAGTAGCCCGACTCCGAGAGTTCGCCGGCCACCGAGGAGTCGTCGGTCCGGTTCGGGTACTGCCCGTAGAAGACGACTTGGTTCAACCCGTCGGCACTGAGGTTCGTCTCGCCGGTGGTCTCGTTGAGTAACGCCTCGTAGTCGTCCGGCCCGTCGTAGAACTCGTTGTTCTCCTTCGAGATGTCGATGAGGCCGTTCGCGACCGTCGCCGTCGTCTGGTCCGTCGCGACGGCGGTGTCGAAGTAGACGACTGCGTCGACACCCTCCGGGACCGACTCCGCGGCGTCCGGACCGCCGACGCCGGCGAACCCGTCCGTCGCGACGTAGGCCGCCGCGGTGCCGCCACCGACGACGACGAGGCCCGCGACCAGCAGTTGTACCTTGCTCGCCGCCAACGCCTCCGCTATCGCCATCCCGACACCTCCCGGACCGGAACCTGTGTCGTACTACCGAACTGTCGCCGCGTGGAGGACTGGTTGTAACGCATACACTCCGTGGCCGTTCGACCCTGAAAGGGTTTTCTCTCCGGAGTGGCCTACTCGTGGCGTTCTTTGAGTGCTTGCTTGTCCGTCTTGCCAACGTCGGTCAGCGGAATCTCGTCGAGGATGTGGACTTCCTCCGGCATGGCCTGCTTGGGGACCTTGCCGTCGAGGTGGTCACGAACGTCGGCCTCGGTCAGGTCGCCGTCGTAGTCGGCCTCCTCCTCGACGTAGATGACGACGATTTCGCTCCCGGGCCGGTCCGGGTCCGGGGCACCGACGGTCGCCGGGCGGTGGATGCCCGGATGCGAGAACAGCACCTCGTCGACTTCCTCGGAGTAGACCTTCAGCCCCGAGACGTTTATCATGTTCTTCACCCGATCGACGATGTAGAACCGCCCCATCGGGTCGATTTTGGCCACGTCGCCCGTGGCGACGAAGCCCTCGTCGTCGAACGGGTCCTTGTCGTCGTCGAGGTAGCCCTTCATCCGCTGGGGGCCGTTGAGCAGCATCTCGCCCTCACGCTCCTCCTCGATGGCTTCCTGTAGGGGAATCTCTTCGCCCGACTCGACGTCGACGAGTTTTACCTCGGTGTCCGGGGCCGGAACGCCAATGGTGGGCATGTCGAAGCCCTGTTCGCGAGTGTCCTTGCCCAGCAGCATGTCCTGCAGCCCGCGGACGTTGAAGTGTGTGATGGGGGACATCTCCGAGAGCCCGTAGCCCTGCGAGACGCCCTTAGACTTCTCCTCGAACTTCTCTTTGGTCTCGCTGGCCAGCGGTGCGGACCCGGAGAGGCCGATAACGTCCTGTTCGAGGTCCTCGTTGACGATTTCCATGAACTGCGTCGGGACGCCCATCATCACGAGCGGTTCGTGGTCCTCGATGAGGCTCGTCATCATCTCCGTGTCACGGGCGTCCGGGACCAGCAGGATTTCGAGACCGAGTTCGATGAGCGAGTGCTGGACGGAGTAGCCGTAGGCGTGGTACAGCGGCAGTGCCAACACCGCCGTCTCGCTCCCGCGCATCATGTCCGCCATCCGTGACTGGACGGCGTTGCCCTGCAGGGCGTTCGCCACGAGGTTCCGGTGGGTCAACTGACAGCCCTTCGGGAGGCCTGTCGTCCCGCCCGTGAACAGTACGGTGTGAACGTCTTCGGCCACGTCGAACTCGACATCCGGCGGGTCCGGGTCGGTGTTCTCGATGACTTCGGGGAGCCACTCGACCCCCGCCACGTCGTCGTGGTCGGGCGTGTCGTCGCTGTAGTCTTCGATGTCGGTGAGGATAACGTCGGAGAGGCCGAGTTCCTCCTTGAGCGACATCACGAGGTCACGGTGTTTGTTCTGCCCGATGAGTACCTCCGGGTCACCGGTTTCGAGTCGGTACTTCAGGTCCTCTTCCGCGTCGAGGAAGTCGTTGGGGATGTGTTCGCCACCGGCCCGCGAAATCGCGTTTTCGGCGACGATGAACTGAGCCGAAGTCGGTAGAATAGTCGCAACACGGCTCCCTTTCTCGACACCGCGCTCCCGGAGTGCCGTCGCGAGACTGTCCACGTGGTCGGCCAGTTCGGGATACTCGTACTTCTGGCCGAGTTGCACGAGCCCCTGGTCGGGGTAGGACTCGGCAGCGTCGTAGAGGAACTGGTGAACTGGCTGGTCTGGATACGGTTCGAGTGTCTCTGGCACCCCAAACGAGTCGTACTCCCGGAACCACGGTTTGTCCGGAATCTCGGATACGTCAGACATCTATATCTCACCTCATTTTCTACCGTGATAAATCCGTCCGCGTTCATTTACGGGAGTTAAAAACAGTCAGAACCCGCCGGTACTTCCGGGGGCGCGATTGAGACCCTAGACGGGACGCGGTGACCGTGGGGAATCACCCAACCACGCCGGTCACGTCGAGGACGACGGCGAGGGCGGCGAACAGGACGAGTACGCCACAGATACGGTACGCTGTCACGGCCCAGTCAGCAGGTTCGACATCGCGGTGGTTGCGCGTGCTACCGATGGCGTCCATCTGCTCGTTGAACTTTGCGACGCTGTACGGTCGTGCCACCATGAGACCGCCGACGAGACTGAGGAGGAGTATCGGGACCGCCCAGAGGAGGCCGCCTGCGGGTGACGCGAGCATGCGCGTTTCCACTACGTAGATAGACATAACGATGGTGGTCACCGGCACACGAAGCGGCGGGACGCGCGTCAGTCGTCGGCGGCCGTGGCGTCGCGGGCGTCGTCCTCGATGCTCGGCGGGTACGACCCCCTATCGAGCACCAAGTCGGACTGGGGGCGGGCCATGCAGGTGAGCGCGTACTGCTCTTTCTCGGCGTCGGTCAGTCCGTGCGCTGCGGGCTGTACTACGTCGCCCTCCAGAATCTCCGCCGAGCAGGCGAGACACATCCCGACGCGACAGGAGTACTCCTGTGCGATGCCCTCGTCGATACACCGGCGCAGGATGGTCTCGGTGTCGGAGACGGTGATGGTCTCCCCCGTCCCAGCGAACTCCACCGTGTAGTCTGTCATGGCCGGTGGTTGCGGGGGCCTCGGCAAAACTCTTTACAACGGGTATCAGGGGGTGGCCCGCTCGGCCTGGACCGTCCGGACGAACCCGAGGAAGTTGTCGAACAACTGCTTGACCTCACAGGCGGCCGCGTAGTTCTCGGCCGTGATGCCGTCGAGGACGCGCTGAATCCGCTCGTCCGGGAGTTCGTCTTTCCCGCGTGTCACGGCCTCTGCGGTGTCCGTGTCGTACTCGGGGTGGAACTGGACGGCGAAGACGCGCCCCTTGCGGAACCCGTGGATGCCGTACTCGTTCCGGGCGAAGACCGTCGCGCCGGGCGGAGCCTCGACCACGCGGTCGCTGTGGGTCGTGAACACGGTAAAGTCGTCGTCGATGCCGTCGAGCAGGCGGTTCCGACCGTCCTGTTCGACGGTACGGTAGCCGAGTTCGTACTCGCCCATCGCCTCGACGCGGCCGCCGAGGATGTCCGCGAGGAGTTGGTGCCCGTAGCACACGCCGAGACCGGGGATGCCCGCCTCGACGGCGGCCCCGACCCACGTCTTGAGGTTGCCGATCCACTCGCGTTCCCAGTAGACCGACGCGCTGGACCCCGTGACGACGAAACCGTCGTACTGGAAGGTCTCGGGTACCTCGCCCTCGGGGCAGTTGAACTCCACGAGGTCGGCGTCGAGTTCCCGCCGGAAGTTCCGCCGGGTGTCCGCCGCCTTGTGGGCCGCGTTCAGCAGGGCGAGGCGTGGCCGGTCCATCGCTATCGCCCCCACTGCCGCGGACGGCGTCGGTCAGTCGGCATAGCTGGTCCGTCGGACGGCGTGTTCGAGTCGGTCCGCGTACGCGAGTCGGAGGCGGCGCGCCTCGTCTCTCGTGACCGACTTCTGGACTTCCAGTTGGTGGGCAATCGGCTCGTAGGCTGCCACGTCGAAGCCCATCCGGTCGAGGTACGACTCCAGCGCGGTCGCCGACAGGCCGTCCTGTATCGCGGTGTCGACGTACTCGCGGACCGCGTCGAACGTCGGGAGAACCACCTCCTCGGCCGAAAAGGACCCGCGGTCGCCCTCGATGCGAACGTCGGCCGACCGCAGGGTTTCGACGGCACTGGCAAGCCGGTCCGCGAGGCGGAGTACGTCGCCCGGGAGCGCGGTGTCGGGCGACCGCCACTCGACGGTGCCGAACGAGTCGCGCAACTGCACGGGCGTCCAGACGGCACTCTCGGGGTCGAAGTTGTCCTCGACGGTCGCCCGGTCGACGCCGGCGTCGGCGGCGGCCGCGACGAACGACTCGTAGCGGTCTTGCAGGCGGGCGTTCCATTCCTCGCGCGCGTCGAGGTACGGCCAGAGTTGCCCCTGCCCCGGCAGGCACTCGTACGCCAGCCGCCGGTACAGTTGCGAGCGCGCCCCGGTTGCGAGGGGGCGGCCCCGGAAGTGCGGTGCGGAGTTGACCAACGCCAGCGCGGGGTCGAGTGCCACGAACGTGTTGTACTGGTCGACCACGCACCCGGGCTGTTGCTCGACGTGGATGTGGGTCCCGGCACAGTGGCGCACGTACTCGAAGTCGGTACCGAGGACGCGGTCCTGAACGTTGGTCCGCTCGCTCGGTCGGTCCCGAACGTCGCCGTAGTCCAGCGGCGTCGCCAGCGGGACGAGACGCTCGCCACGCTCGTCGGCCAGTCGCAGGGCGCGGCGGATACGGTCGAGTAACTGCTCGCGCAGGACATCGGTGGTCGCACAGGGGTCCGTCTTGATTTCGAGCAGTGGCTCGACGAACTCCCGTTCGACGCCCGGACCAGCCTCGGTGAGGCCGTCCGCGCCGGTGAGTCGCCCGGAGTCGTCGACGACCCAGTATTCGACTTCGATGCTCCGCCGTATCGGCTCCGGTGCAGACATGGACTCACGGGGGTGGACTCGCTACGGCGGGGCTGTCGGTCGGTTCGGGCCTCCCAGTCGCCGGCCTGTCGATGGCCGCGGCGCGGCCACTCCGTTGCCGTGGCGGTTCCGAAAGACGTGCGTCCACTGTCTGCTGCATACCCCGATTGAACATAGCACCTGCAATAAAAATACTGGTCAAACGTACTATTATTCCTTATACCAGTTCAGACACCAGCACGAAGATGGGCGAACAGGTGTTTATAATCGCTTCTTTTCGGCCCGAATACGCCACATTGTAAACATCGTGTCGGCGAGCCGTGCCACCCCCGTGACGGGGGAGACCACGCGAGTCCGCGGCGGCGGACGTACGTCACCGCGGCGTGGCGGTTGCACAGGTGGGGTACACCGTTTGTAAAGAGTTTTCTCCGTTCGGTAAGGAGTGGACATCATGGCTACACAGGAGTCCACCACCGGCGCGACGGCCGGTGGGGGAACCCGGACGTACGACGTGGTCGTCGTGGGGGCCGGGACCTCGGGGTGTTACGCTGCGGCCACAATCGCCAACGCCGGGCTCGACGTCGTCGTCGTCGAGCGCAAGGACGAACAGGAGGCGGGCCACATCGCCTGTGGCGACGCACTCAAGGGGGCCGACAAGTTCCCCGACAGCATCCCGAAATCGCAGATAGAACCCGCGTTCACGAACACCGACGTGGACCACGGTCGGTTCGAGATTCCCGCCGAGGACAC
This sequence comes from Halorientalis litorea, assembly GCF_023028225.1. Classification (NCBI taxonomy): domain Archaea; kingdom Methanobacteriati; phylum Methanobacteriota; class Halobacteria; order Halobacteriales; family Haloarculaceae; genus Halorientalis; species Halorientalis litorea. Next base: position 2,390,960 of record NZ_CP095482.1, on the reverse strand, counting down.
CGTTCTCGAAATCCCCGTCCCCGGCGAACTCGCCGTCATCGACCGCTGGGAGTACGGCCGCCGCATCATCGAGGGGGCCGACGCCGCGGGCGCGGAGTTCCACTACGACACCGTGGTCAAGGACGTGCGGCAGGACGAGAGCGGCCGCGTCACCGGCGTCGAGACCATCAAGAAGGGGACACCGGTAACCTACGAGGCCGACATCGTCTTCGACGGCGCGGGCGCGCTCTCCATCCTGCAGGACAAGGCCGACCTCTCGGGAGCGACCTTCGACACGAACGTCCAGTACTCACAGTTCGCATCGGCCTACCGAGAAATCGTGGAAGTCGAAGAACCGGTGCCGTGGGACGACGCCCTCGTGTTCAAGCCCACCGAGCGCGCGGCGGGCTACCTCTGGTACTTCCCGCGCACGGACACGGAGATAAACGTCGGCCTCGGCTTCCAGATGAACGAGGAACCGATGGAGTTGGTCGACGACCTGAAGAGAGACGTGCGCGAGCGCGCGGAGTTCGAAGGCGCGGAAGTCACGGATAAACTCGGCGCGGCACTCCCGACCCGCCGCCCCTACGACTCGGCGGTGGCACCGGGGTTCGTGGCGGTCGGTGACGCCGCGGGCCACGTCAACCCGACCACCGGCGGCGGCATCGCGGGTGCGGCCTACGCCGGGCAGTACGCCGCCGAGGAAGCCATCGCCGCCATCGAGGACGGCGACGTGAGCGAGGCGGCAATGTGGGACTACAACAGTCGGGTCATGGACCACTTCGGCGGCCGGTACGCCGCACTCGACGTGTACAACGTCTTCTCGACGGCCTACGACCTCGACGACCTGATGGCGTTGCTGGCCGCGCTACCCGGCGAGCAACTCGCCGAGGCACTCTACTCCGGGTCCGCGGACGTGGGGTTCCTCCTCAAACTCAAGACGGCAATCAAAGCGTTCGGCCACTGGGGGACCATCTACGACCTCTATCAGACCAAGAGCCTCGCCGACGAGTTGCTCGCCCACTACGAGGACTACCCGGACCACCCCGACGCGTTCGCCGAGTGGCAGGCCGAACGCGACGACCTGATGGACCAAGTGTACGAGACGACCGGGGCCGAGCCGAAGTACTGAGCCGCGGCCGCACGTTTTCGAGTTCTTAACGCCTCAGAACCCGTCCGCGAGTCGCCGGAGTGCAGTCGCGAGCGTTTCGATGCCCGGTTCGAGCGACGCCTCGTCAACGTCGAACGTCGCGGTGTGGTGGCCGCCGGGGTGGTCGGTGCCGACACAGACGAAGGCGGCCGTTCCGCCCTGTTCCTGCACGCGGCGCATCAGGTACGTGGCGTCCTCACTCCCACCCAGCGGTGCGTGACGGACCACCGAGTCGATGCCCTCGGTGTCGCTTGCGGCGGCTTCGACGACATCCACCACGCTGTCGTCGTTGTCCGCGCTCGGGGCCTCGCCGGTCCGCTCGACGGACAGTTCGCAGTCGTGCATCTCGGCCGCGTTCTCCAGCACGCGGTCTGCGTGGTCGCGCATGTACTCCATCAGTTCGGTCGTCCCGCCGCGGACCTCCCCGCCGATGTACGCCGATTCGGGGATGATGTTGCTCGCCGTGCCGCCGCCCACGTTCCCCGCGTTGACGCGGGTGATGCCGCCCTCGTGGCGCGGGATGGCGTAGAGGTTCTGGACGGCCGTCGCCATCGCTTGGACGGCGTTGCGGCCACGGGCCGGGAGGCCGCCGGCGTGGGACGCCGCCCCGGCGAACTCGGCGCGGAACTGGCTGACCGCGAGGAAGTCGGTGACGCCGGCGACCACCTCGCCCGTCGGGTGGCCGAGGCCGACGTGTACCGCGAGGAAGCGGTCCACGTCGTCGAGGCGGCCGCTCTCCGCGACGGCCGCCGCGCCGCCGACGACTTCCTCGGCCGGTTGGAAGAGGACTTTCAGCGTCCCCGGGAACTCGCGGTCAGCGAAGGCTCCGACGACGCCGAGGCCGAAGGTGATGTGGGCGTCGTGGCCGCAGGCGTGCATCGCGCCCTCGTTGCGGGAGCGAAAGCCCTCCGCGGCCGGGACGTGGTCCTCGCCGGTCGCCTCCTCGCGGGGGAGACCGTCGATATCGACTCTGAGGCCGAGCGTCGGCCCCGGCTCCGACCCCTCGATGACGGCCATCGCGCCGGTGTGACCGCCCGCGAGTCTGTCGAGGGTGTCGGGGTCAGCACCCGTCTCGCGGGCGCGGGCGAGCCACGTGTCGAGTTCGTCGTCCTCGGGGACGGCCATCCGGGCTTGTGCGTCCAGTATCTCCGGGCCGACGAGCACGTCGTCGACGCCGATTCGGTCGAGTTCGTCGACGATGCGTGCTGTCGTCCAGAACTCACGCCACGCCGGTTCCGGTCGTTCGTGGAACTCCCGGCGGAGAGAGACGAGTCTGTCTGTATCGAGTGCCATACCGTCGGAAGCGGCGCGGAGGACTTAAACTGTCGCCGGCCGGCGCGGGCAGCAGCCGACTCAGCCCATCTGTCGTTGCTGTTCGATTTCGGCGGCGACGTGAATCCCGTCGGGGAAGTCCCGGTGGGCGATGGCGCGGGCGAAGTCGTCGTGGCCGACGATTTCGATGGTGCGGGTGTAGACGGTGTAGCCCCACGAGTCGAACTCCGCGTCTCCGACGAGCGTCTTGGACTGGGGGACGCGCAGGTCGTCCGGCGGCTCCGGGTGTGGCCCCTTGAACTCGACGCCCTTCCGCGCGGCAGCCTCCTTGATAGTGGCGACCACGTCGTCGAGGAGGTGGCGGTCGCCGCTTTCGAGCGTGAGTTTCGTGACGAACGGCATCTACAGAGTGGGGAGACGGTCGATGGCTAAAAACCCACCCCTTGATGGGCGAGCGTTCCGGTCGTCGCTCCGACATTCTCTTAAGTACCGGTCGTGTAAATCTCGCCAATGAAGGAGGCCACGAGCGCGGGAGCCATCCTCTTTCGCGACACACGTGGCCGCAGGGAGTACCTCCTGCTCAAGAGCCGCCCCGGCGATTGGGAGTTTCCTAAGGGCGGCGTCGAGGGCGACGAGGAACTCCAGCAGACGGCCATCCGAGAGGTGAAAGAGGAGGCCGGAATCAGCGATTTCCGGCTCATCGACGGCTTCCGCCGAGACTACGATTACGTGTTCGAGGCGAACGGGCAGACGATTCACAAGACCGTTCACCTGTTCATCGCGAAATCCCGCGAAGCGAGTGCCGAACTGTCGAACGAGCACCGGGACATGCAGTGGCGCGACTACGAGCAGGCGATAAACACCGTCACGCAGGACGGCCCCCGCGAGATACTCGAAGAGGCCCACGAGTTCATCGAGGAAGAGACGGAGTTCTGACAGGTTCGGGAGGCCATCTGTCCCGTGTCCTCGACAGAGGCGTCGTTGCTCATCGTGCCCGGCAGCGACTGTCACGCACCGTCGGTGACGCGCCGATAGAACTCGACGTGATAGGACAGCAGGAGCGGGTGCAGAAGGATATACCACAGCCACAGCAGCAGGTAGCCGGCGAGCACGGCGACCCCGAGCGACAGAATCGCGGCCCCACTCGGTACCGACCCGGGAGTCAGCGCGACCGACTGCAGTGCCAACAAGAACGAAGCGGCGAACAGGGCCGCTGGCCCGAACAGAAGAACAGCACGGACCACGGAGTACCCGAGGACACTCACGGGGTCGGTGACGAGGAGGGTCGCGCTCTCGGTGACAGCCTCGAAGCTCCCACAGTCGTCGACGACTGCGGCGACGCCGACGAACTGGAGTGCCACGATGGTCAGCACAAAGCCGAGTCCCACGACCAACGCGAGACCCGTCGGCAGGAGGCCACGCGGACCGCCACCGGATTCGGTGATGAACGACGAAGACAGCAACCAAGCGGAACCGACCACGGCCGTGAGCGCGGCGGTAATAGCGTACGACCCCGCGACTGTCGTGTACTTGTTCCGCACTGTCTCGAAGAATACGTCAGTCGAGGTATCGCCGCCATCCGACGCCGCGTCGGTCATACCGATGAGGCCGGTGTTGAGCAACGAGAACACGAGGACTGTGGCGATGTACCACCCGACGAGCGGGACGAAACCCACGACCATCGCCGCGAGATGCGCCGCGAAAACGAACACCGAACCGACTGCCGGATAAATCGGGTGTTCGAGTTGCAGTCGAGCCGACGACCGCAGTGTCGCGAGCGGTTCTCCCATGTAGAGGTCGCATCTGTTGCCTGCATGAAATACCTACCTATCCGATACAACCCACCTCTAAGGGGCGGAGGGTCGTAGGCTGGGACACTGCATGGTCGACGACGCTGGCGGCGTCGGGTCGGAGTTCGTCTTCGAGTTGCGGGTCTGCCAGTGGGTCGAACACAACTGGCCGCCGGGCGGGGAGCGTGACCCGGACACCGCCCTCGTCGTCGCCCGACAGCTCGGGACGAAACACCGCCGCTGGGACACCATCGTCGTGGAGGCGGACCGGTCGGCCCTCGACGCCCGTGCCGACTTCGGCGAGCGGGAACTCGACTCGGACCTCCTGCACGTCGTCCGCCACGCCCCCGAAGAGTGGGCGTGGTACCGCGACGCCCTCCCCGACCCGGGCTACCCGTGGCGGTACGTCCGCGAGGCCGTCCACCGCGCCAGCGACCGTGGCCTCGTGGCGACGCGGGACGGCACGAACGGCCGCATCGAACTCCGGCGGAACTGGACGTACCCGGAGTGGGTTCAGCGCGTAATCGCCATCGAGAACAAACCGGACCTCGACGCGAGTGCCGCCCGCGCCCTCGCGCCACAACTGGAGCGGGACGTCGCGCTCTCGCTGGCCGACGAGGTGTGGGTCGCCACCGCCGCGACGGACGGGTCGGTCGAACCCGCGTTGTTCGAGGACATCCCCGTCGAGGCCGGTGTCCTCGCCGTCGACCCGACGAGTGCCGACTTCGGCGACGGGGCGGCGGTGGCGTGGCACCCCCGGACGTTAGCCGTCGCGGACCCCGGCACTTGCATCACCGACCGGCCGTCCGGCGGCGGCCACGACGCCTCGGCGGCCCGCTTCGAGTACGCCGACCCGGCGTGGAAGGAGCGAAAGCGGCGCGAAATCGCCGAGCGCGCTTACGAGCGCGGGTGGCGGAGTTACGTCGACACGATGCGGCCGGACTGCCGCCACTTCGAGGTGCGGACCGCCGACGGCGACCGCTTGCCGTGGTGTGTGACCAAGGAGTGCCAACAGAGCGCGGCGGAGTGTTCGGGCCGTTGTCCCGAGTACGAACCCGAACCCCCCGCGTGGCGCCAGCACGGGTGGCCTGTCGCTGGCGGCCCCGGGAAGGCGATACAGCGACTCCTCGACGCACAGCGACGGCGACGGCGGCCCGGGTTAGAAGACTAGTCCAGTTCTTCGACGACGAAGGCGTCCCGGGGCGTCGCCAGCCGGTAGGTCGGGACGGTCCGCTGGATTCGCTCGGCCAAGCCCTTGTCGACGAGGCTGCGGAGGGTCGCCCGAACGTCGTCCACGTCAGCCTCGTGGCCCGCGTCTTCGAGGGCGTGGAGCACGGACACGACGCTCTCGGACCGCTCGTCCGGCCCGGCGAGAACGTCGAGGACGGCGGCCTGCAGGGGCGGCGCGCGGACGATTCGCTTGCCGTCCTCGGTTTCGGTTTCGGCCCCGACGAGTTCGGCGGCGTCCTCGGTGGCACAGATGAGGCTGTCGTCGTTGCGGTAGTAGTACTCCTTCAGTTCCGATTCGAGGTACTGGTGGACCTCGCTGCCGCCATCCAGCCCCCACCGCTCTTCGAGTTCGGCGTTCTTCGTTGGCTGGAGCGCCACGAGTTCTTCGAGTCGCTCCCGGGCCTCCTCCGAGAGAGTCATCTGACGGCGATTACACGAGGACCTTTATCCGCTTTCTGAATCCCGACCGTCGGGTCGACCGACCGCCGGACGCCGGTACCGGCGCGAACAGCCCGGAGCGGGTGCCACGAGGTCACTGTAGGCTGAATCGCGCCCACGCCGGTGCTGGCGGGGCCAGTGCTTATGTCCGCGCTGGCCGCAGGGTGGCTATGGACTGGGAGACAGTCTCGTTCGACCACGAGAACCACGTCACGACCATCACCGTCGACCGTCCCGACCGGCTGAACGCCCTCAACGTCGAGACGCTGGAGGCCTTCGACGAGGCACTCGACGAGGCGGCGGCGCGGGACACGCGCGTCCTCGTCGTCACCGGCGCGGGCGACGACGCCTTCGTCGCCGGGGCGGACATCGCGTACATGAAGGACATGTCCGTCGCCGACGCCCAAACGTACGCGGAACTGGGCCACCGCGTGGTCAACCGGCTCGAATCGTTCCGCGCGCCGGTCATCGCCGCGGTCAACGGCTACGCCTTCGGCGGCGGTTGTGAAGTCGCGCTGGCGGCGGACATCCGCGTGGCGAGCGAGCGTGCCGTCCTCGGACAGACCGAAATCGACCTCGGCATCGTCCCCGGGTGGGGCGGCACCCAACGCCTCGCCCGCCTCGTCAACGACGAGGTGGCCCGTCGGCTGGTCTTCTTCGGGGAGCGCGTGGACGCACAGGACGCCGACCAGTACGGCCTCGTCGGGGACGTGGTCGCCCACGACCAACTCGACGCCGTCGTCGCGGACATGGCCGCGGACCTCGCCGAGAAGCCCGCCTTCGCCCTCCAGTCCGCAAAGGAGGCACTCAATCAGGTCCACCGGATGCACCTGGACGCCGGCCTCCAGTACGAGCAACGCCTCTGGAGCGGCCTGTTCGGGACCGAAGACCAGAAGGAGGGGATGACCGCCTTCGTCGAGGACCGGGAACCGAACTTCGAGTAAACACCATCCGCACACCCGCCAGTCGCACGGAGTGAACCGCGCCGCTTCGTGCCGCGGATGCTCACACTACAGCCCCGCCAGCCGCTCGGCCACCTCGTCCCAGTGGCTCCCCTGCCAGAAGTGTTGCCCACAGTCGAGACACTGCCAGACCGACACCTCGGCAGGGTCGGGCGCGTACTCGGGCGTCCCGTCGTCGGCATCGACGCGCTCGACGGGACCGTTACACCGGCCACACCGGGTCGGTCGGTCGGCGAGTGCGAGCGGATAGCCGGCCTCCCGGAGTTCGCGCAACTGGTCGGTAACGTCGCGGGTGGTGAGCAGGACGGCGTCGTCGGCCCGGCGGGCCACGTCGCGGTCACGGGTCAGAACCGTCCGGTCCTCGTCGCGGGCGATGGCGAGCAGTCGGTCGTCGTCCTCAGCGTCCCGGTCCAGCGCGTACGCGGCATCGTACCCACACATCCGCAGGTAGGTGGCGAGTTTCCCGAGCATCGCGTCGAGCAAGAGCGCGTCGCGGGCGCGTTCGTCGCCACCCGTCGGGCACTCGTCGGTCACAGGCCGAGGGACTCCCGGACGCCGTCGGCGTCCTGCGCGTTCAACACGTCTCCGGCCTCGGCCCACCCGCGGCGGGCGGTGTGGACACCGTAGCGGACGTACGCGAGGGTGCCGGGCTGGTGGGCGTCGGTGTTGACCGCGATGGTCGCGCCCGCCTCGAGTGCCGTCTTGACCGCGGCCCCGGAGAGGTCCAACCGGCGTGGGTCGCTGTTGATTTCGAGGGCGACGCCGTGGTCGGCGGCGGCCGCGGCGACGCGTTCGACGTCGATATCGAGACCGCTCCGTTGGTTGAGCAGGCGGCCCGTCGGGTGCCCGAGGATGTCGACGTGTGGGTGTTCGACCGCGCTGACGAGGCGGTCGGTGCCGTCGCCGTCGAGTCCGGCGTGGGGGGATGCGACGACCACGTCGAGGTCGCCGAGTAGGTCGTCGGCCACCGACACGGTCCCGTCGGCACCGATGTTGGCTTCGACGCCCGCGAACACGTCGATAGCGGCGTCGTCGGCGGCGGCCCTGATTTCGGGGAGTTGCTCGCGCAGGTCGTCGTCGTCGAGGCCGACGCCGCCGACCATCCCGGGGCCGGTGGCGTGGTCGGTGATGGCGACGTAGTCGTGACCGAACTCGGCGGCTCCCTCGACCATCTCGGCGACGGTGTCGTTTCCGTCGGACCACTCAGTGTGGGTGTGGAGGTCACCGCGTACGTCGCTCTCTTCGAGGAGGGTCGGCAACTCGCCCGAGGCGGCGGCCGCGATTTCGCCGCGGTCCTCGCGGAGTTCCGGCGGTATCCACGGCAGGCCGAGGGCCTCGTACATACTCGCCTCGGTGTCGCCGGCGATTCGCTCGCCCGCCCGCTGGTCGTCGCTGTCGGTGTCGCTCACGTCGAAGACGCCGTACTCGTTGACCTTCAGGTCGCGCTCGATGGCGCGGTTCCGGAGGGCGACGTTGTGGTCCTTGCTTCCGGTGAAGTACTGGAGCGCGCTCCCGAACTCCTCGGGGACGACGACCCGCAGGTCGACGCGGAAGTCGTCGGCCCGGAGGCTGGCTTTGCTCGTGCCCGCCTCGATGATGTCGTCGGCCGGCGGCCAGTCGGTGAACGCCGCGACGACGGCGTCTGCGTCCTCGCTCCCGACCAGTACGTCCACGTCGCCGATGGTCGGCCGCCACCGCCGAATCGACCCGGCGAGTTCGACCCGCTCCACGGCGTCCTGCTCCCCGAGGTAGTCGCGCACTCTGTCGCCGTAGGGGCGGGCCTTCCCGACGAGTTCCCGCTCGCTCGCCTGCCGGGCGAAGGCCACGTTGTCGAGGATGTTCTGCTCCGTCTTCGCGCCGAACCCGGACACGTCGCGTATCTCCTCGGCGCGGGCCGCGGCTTCCAAGTCGTCCACCGTCTCGATGCCGAGTTCGCGGTAGAGCGTGCCGACCGTCTTCGGACCGACCCCTTCGACGCTGGTGAGTGCCTCGATGTCCGCGGGGAGGTCGGCACGGAGTGCTTCGAGTTCCTCGATTTCGCCCGTCTCGACGTACTCGACTATCTTCGCGGCGATGGCGTCGCCGACGCCTTCGATGTCGGTCACGGCGGCCTCGCCCTCGGCGGCCAACGCCTCGATTGCCGCGTCGGAGGCACGGACGTTTTCGGCGGCCCGCCGGTACGCGCGGGGTTTGTACTCCACGTCGTCGGCCTCCAGACGGTCGGCAAACTCTTCGAGCAGGCCCGCGAGTTCCTCGTTTCGGCTCATCAGCGACCCCGTCCGTCGACGCCGACGCCGCTGTCGGCCTCCTCGTGACCGAGTGCCTTCCGGAGGAACTTCGTCCAGCGTTTCCGGTCGGCGGTCTCCTGTGCTTTGCGTTCACGTTCGATGTCGGTCGGCCCCAGACTCTCCAAAGCGTTCAACGCCCGGTCGATGCCGATAATCGCCCGGGCGAGTTCCTCGCCTTCCGCGAACGAGATGTCGTCCTCTTCGATGCGTTGTTTGCGCTGGAGGCGTTCGCGCCGGAGGTTCTTCTTTGCCTGCTCGACGCGTTCGCGCTCGCCCGCGGGAACCGTGTCGCGACGCTTTATCTCGAAGACGAACGCCTGGAGGTCCACCGTCTCGCCTTGGACGGTGATTCTCTCGGGGATGTCGACGCCCACCGTCGCGCCCTCCCGCTCGACGCGCTCGATGAGCTGTTTGCGCTCGTACTCTTGCACACTCCACTCTCGGTGTGCCACCGGCAAAACACTCTCGGACGGGTGCAGTCCGATACGGGTGCCGGACGGCAGACCGGTCGTCCGCGGGCCTCGCCGCGGTGGGGAAGACATTTCCGGAGCGGTGCCCTACCGCGTCGTAATGGCGAAGTGCGACGAGTGCGGCAGGCAGGAGAACATGCCGTACCAGTGTCGACACTGCGGCGGGACGTTCTGTGCCGACCACCGTCTCCCCGAGAACCACAGCTGTCCCGGGTTGGAGCAGTGGAACGACCCCGACGGCGTGTTCGACAGCGGGTTCGACGACTCGGTGAACAGCCGCGGCCGCTCACAGGGCGGCCGAAGCCCGTTCGACCGCGTCAACATCGACACCGGACCGGGCGGCATATTGGGCTACTTCCGCGGGAACGTGACTTTCCTCTTCCTCGGGTTGATGTGGGTCACCCTCCTGTTGGAGTACCTCGCCGCGTTCGTCCTCGTCGGCACGCCGAGTCTCGGCGTCGCGAGTCGTGCGAGTCCGCTCTGGAACGCTATTTTCGTCCTGTCACCGGCACACCCCGAGTACGTCTGGACGTGGTTCACCTCCATCTTCGCCCACGGCGGGTTCTTCCACATCGCGCTGAACAGCATCGTGATTTACTTCTTCGGCCGACTGGTCGAGCAGTACGTCGGGTCCCGGAAGTTCGCGCTGTTGTTCCTCGGGAGCGGTGCCCTCGCGGGCCTCGGGCAAATCGGTATCCAGATACTGCAGAACCCCGGCGTGCTGGGGAGCGCGAGCGCGTCGGGCGTCCTCGGTGCCAGCGGTGCCGCGCTCGCGATAATGGGCGTGCTGACGGTTCTGAACCCGAACCTCAAGGTGTACCTCTACTTCATCCTCCCGGTGCCGCTGTGGCTGTTGACCCTCGGCTACACCGCCGTCACCGTCTTCTCCATCTTCAGCGGCGGCGTCGGGTCCGGGGGCGTGGCACAGGTCGCTCACCTCCTCGGACTCGGTATCGGCCTCGCCGTCGGCCAGCGCGTCAAGGGGAGCGTGCGCGCGCCGTCCCAGTTACAGTTCGGCGGCGGCCCCCGCGGTGGTCCGGGCGGCCCCGGTGGCCGCGGTCCCTTCTGAGATGGAGCCAGTCCACCCCGAGTTCGTCCCGGACCCGTCGTCGTCCCGCGAGGCGATGGAATCACTCCAGCGGACGCTCGCGGAGCGGGCGACGTTCGCCGACGACTTCGCGTTCGACGCCGGAGCGGTCTGTGCCGGGCAGGAATCCAACCAGCGACGCCTCGGCGATAGCGGCGGTGATACAAGCCCCGGCGACGCGGACACACCGGTCGTGGTCGGCATCGACCAAGCGTTCCTCGGCGACGACCGGGCGGTCAGTGCCCTCGTCGCACTCCGGGGTGGCGAGGTGATAGAGCGCGTCCACGCCGTCGCGCCCGTCGAGATTCCGTACGTTCCGGGCCTGCTCTCCTTCCGCGAGGGCGGGGCCATCCTCGCGGGCTTCGCCGAGTTGTCGGTCGAACCCGACCTCGCGGTGTTCGACGGGAGCGGCCGCATCCACTACCGGGAAGCGGGACTGGCCACCCACGTCGGCGTCACGCTGGACCTGCCAAGCGTCGGCGTGGCGAAGAACCTTCTCTGTGGGACGCCCGCTAGGTCGACGGACGGTCTCGAAACCGGCGAACGCGTCCCCATCGAGGCAGACGGGGACGTGACCGCACCGGCGGGGACGATTATCGGCCACGCCGTCCAGACCCGGCAGTTCGACTCGCCCAACCGGCACGTCAACCCTGTCTACGTCAGTCCCGGCCACCGCGTGAGTGCCGAGACGGCCGCCGACGTGGCGTTGGCGTGTGCGGACGGGTACAAACTGCCGGAGCCGACGCGACTGGCGGACGCGTACGCCGGGGAGGCGACGGCACTCGTCGAGAGGTAGAAAAACGTTACTTCCCGGGACGTGACGGGGCACCCATGGAAGACAAGACGGTGCTGATTACGGGGTGTTCGTCGGGTATCGGTCGCGCCACGGCGGAGGCGTTCAACGAGGAAGGCTGGACGGTGTACGCGACGGCGCGTGACACCGACGACATCGAGGCGTTGGCCGAGGCTGGCTGTAAGACACAGGAACTCGACGTAACCGAGGACGAGGACGTCGCCGCCGCCGTCGAGCGCGTCGTCGAGGAGGACGGCCGCATCGACTGCGTGGTCAACAACGCGGGGTACGGCCAGTTCGGGCCGATGGAGGACATCCCCGTCGAAGAACTCCACGCACAGTTCGACGTGAACGTCTACGGGCCACACCGTCTGGCCCGCGCCGCGCTTCCGCACATGCGCGAGCAAGGAGAGGGGACTATCGTCAACATCTCCTCGGTGGCCGGACGGGTCGCCTCGCCGGGGATGGGTGCGTACAACGGCTCGAAGTTCGCCCTCGAAGGAATCAGCGACGCGATGCGGCCGGAGGTCGACCCGCACGGCGTCGACGTGGTGCTGGTCGAACCCGGCCCGGTCGAGACGAACTTCGGCGAACGGCGAAACGAGGAACTCGACCGCAGAACCGAGATGTCGGGTGCCTACGACACGATTTACGACTTCCACGAGGACCAGCAGACGCTCGGCGGCAAGAACACGGTCGCAGTGCTCCCGGAGGACGTGGCCGAGACGGTGCTGGAGGTCGCCGTCTCCCCGGACCCGAAGGCACGATACCCGGTCGGGCAGTTCGCCCGCCTGACGCTCCTGTCGCGGTTCGCTCCCGATACCCTCCGTGACGCCTTCTACAGAGTGTTGCGGAAGTTCGCCTGAATGATTCACGACCGCGACGCGCTGGCCGATTCGCCCGCGCAGGAAGTCGCACTCGACTGTATCGAGGCCGGCATCGCGGCCGCACAGCCGGAGCGCGTCGTCCGCGAGTCGGTGACGCTCGACGGCGACCAGTTGCGCGTCGGCGACGAAATACTCGACCTCGGCGCGTTCGAGACAGTGCTCGTCCTCGGGGCCGGGAAGGGGGCGGCACACGTCGCCCGCGTGCTCGAAGAGGTCCTCGGCGACGCCCTCGACGGGGGCGTCGTCGTGACAGACAACCCCGTCGAGACGGCTCGCCTCGAGGTACTGCCGGGTGACCATCCGGTCCCGAGCGAGCGCGGTGTCGAGAGCGCGGCGACGGTCCGGGAGCGTGCGACACGGGCGGACGGGGAGACGCTCGTCCTCGCCGCGTTCACGGGCGGCGGGAGCGCGCTCCTGCCGGCCCCCGCCGACGGCGTCTCGCTGTCGGACCTGCGGGCTGTGACCGACGCGCTCCTCGACAGCGGCGCGCCCATCGAGGACGTGAACGCGGTCCGCAAACACTGCTCGGCACTGAAGGGCGGCCAACTCGCTCGGGTCGTCGCACCCGCCACGGTGGTCACGCTCCTGTTCTCGGACGTGGTCGGCGACGACTCGGCGACCATCGCCAGCGGGCCGACGGTTCCCGACCCGACCACGTTCGCGGACGCGCTCGCGGTGCTGGAGCGGTACGGAATCGACGCCCCCGACGCGGTTGCCGAGCGACTGCGGCGGGGAGTGGCCGGCGAGGTGCCAGAGACACCGACCGACGACGACGCGGCCTTCGACCGGGTCCGAACGCACGTTCTCGCGGACGCGTGGACGGCACTCGGTGCGGCCCGGGAGGCGGCGCGTGCGGCGGATTACCGGACGCTCGTCCTCTCCTCGCGGGTCACGGGCGAGGCCCGCGAGGCGGCCGAGACGCACGCCGCCGTCGCGGCGGAGATGGTCGCGACCGGGAACCCCATGGACCCGCCCGCAGTCGTCCTCTCGGGTGGCGAGACGACGGTGACGGTTCGGGGTGACGGTGACGGTGGCCCCAACTGCGAGTTCGCGTTGAGTGCGGCCGGGTCGCTCCCGGACGGGGCCGTCGTGGCGAGCGTCGACACCGACGGCAAGGACGGCAAGAGCGGCGTGGCCGGGGCACTGGTCGACGCGGAGACGGTGACCGACTGGCGGGCGGCCGACGCCGCACTCGACGACAGCGACGCCGCGACGTACCTGCGACAACGGGGCGCGCTGGTCAAGACGGGGCCGACGGGGACGAACGTCAACGACCTGCGCGTGATGGTGGTCGGGACGCCGAGTGAGTGAGCGGGCCGTTTCGGACCGTTTTTGACCGGCGGGGCCGAGAGCCGAGTATGGCTCTCGGTATCGACGTGGGTCCGAACGTCCCGACGAGCGTCCTCGTCCTGCACGTCGTCCTCTCGTTGCTCTTCTTCTGGTTGGGGCTGAACAACCTCGTGAACGGCCGACCGATAGGGTTGGTCCTCAACGGTATCATCGGCGTCCTCATCATCGGCGTGGGCGTCGCCGCCGCCCGCATCATCGGCCGCCGCTAGCCGAGGCAGGCGGCGACGACGGTCAGCAGTTTCTCGCCGCGCACCTCGTCGGCGAACAGCGGGACACGGCGCACCTCGTGGCCGCGAAAGAGGTCTTGGGCCTCACGGAGCGCGCCCTGTTGGACCTGCCAGCGTCGCTGACAGAACTCACAGTCGTCCAAGTCGGGGGTGACGAACCAGTCCGGGTCCGCGTCGGTGACGTCCGAGAGGTCCTGCATCACGCGGTTGACGACGACGGTACCGACGGGCACGCCGAACGTCTCCAACTGGTCCAAGAGCCGCTGTGATTCGAGGACGCTGAGTTCCTCGGGCACCATCACGACGCGGAAGTCGGTCTTGGCGGGGTCACGCAACACCGCGCGCAGGTGTTCGATGCGCTCGCGGAGGACCTCCAAATCTTCGAGGCCGGCCTCCGCGTCGGGCGTCTCGCTCTCCCCGAACAGCCCCGTGATGTTGTCGACCATTCCCGAGAGCCGCTGGCGGAGCGTCAGCACGCGACCCAGCATCGAGTCCATCAACTCGGGGAGTTCGAGCAGGCGGAGGGTGTGCCCCGTCGGCGCGGTGTCGACCACCACGCGGTCGAACCGTTCGTCGTCCATGTACTCCAACAGCATCCGCATCGCGGCGGCTTCGTCCATTCCCGGCATCGGGCCGGAGAGCGGGTCCATCTCCGCGGCGTCACCCTGTCCGGCGGCGTCGCCACCGCCCATACCGGGCATCCCACCACCGAGCAGTTGGCCGATGCCGCCCATCCCGCCGAGGCCACCCTCCTCGTCGAAGGGGCCGTCGCCGACCGCCGCGTCGGGGTCGATTTCGACCGCGTACAGCGGGATGTCCTCGCGGATGCGGGCCGGGTCTGCCGGGACGTTCGTCTCCAGCGTGTCCGACAGCGAGTGGGCCGGGTCGGTCGAGACGACGAGGGTGGCCGTCCCGTCGCGCGCGCTGGCGAGACCGGTGGCCGCGGCCATCGTCGTCTTGCCGACGCCGCCCTTGCCGCCGTACAGCACGTAGTCCGCGGCGTCGACGCCCTCGGGAACCGCCGACTCGTCGAGTTCCTCGACCGGTTCGACCTCGATGTCCATGTGCAGGGCTTCGTCGGCGGCCTTGAGTACTCGTCGGTCTCACTCGACCGTTCGCCTTTGCCCGTGGGGCACGAACGACAGGCAATACCCCATGGCTGACCACCCATCTTCGCTCCCGGCGGCGACCCGCATCGGACGCGTCGCGCTGACCGTTCCCGACCGCTCCGAAGCCGTCGCGTTCTACCGGGACTTGACCTCCTCCCACCCCTAAAGGGGTGGGATTCCCCGACGGGGATATTCAGGTTGCGCGTTTCCTCGGCGGTGAGGGACGCTTTCGCGTCCTGCGTCGGCGGTCGCCGTCCGGTTACGACCCCGGACGTGCTTTCCAGCGCATACAGCCGGGTCAACGCGGCCTTCCTCCCCGGTCACGCCGGGCGGCTGCGAAGCAGCCGGTGGAGTGTTCAGTCCACGAGGCCGCACGGGTCGCGGCACCCGAAGTGCTACGCCGTGCATGGTTCTCCCTCCCGTTGACGGATGTTTTCGGCGGCATTCAGGTCGGCGTGACGGCCACGGTCGCACTCTGGACACGAGAAGTGGTCACCGTCACGCGAGCCCTCGGCACCGCAGGCCGAACAGCGTTGACTCGTCTCGAACGGGTCAACTTCTTCGACGCGAACCCCTGCCTGCTCTGCTTTGTAGACGATGAATTCCTGCAACTGGTGGAAGTGCCACGAGTGGACGCCGCGCCAGTCGCTCCCCTCTCTAATACCTTCCAGATCCTCGATTTTCAGGACGGGATTCTCGAACTGTTTGGCCCAGTCGATGAGGCGACGGGAGGCTTTGTGGTTGAGGTCACGAATCCGGTGCTGCTCTTTGTTACCTACGCGGTTACGTGCGCGAAGCGCACCCGCCTGTTGCAGCGACTCGCGCAGGGAACGATATTTGCGCCGGACGTATTTCGCCTCACGACCGGACACCAGCATCGACTCGCCCGTTTCGGCGTCGGCGGCGAGCAGGTGGTTGTGGCCGATGTCCACGCCGATTGCAGTCTCGTCACCGGTTTCGGCGTCGTATTCGATGGTGAACGTACAGAACCAGTCGTCGTCCCGGCGGTACACCTGCAACCGGGACTTGTCGGCTTCGCCATCCACGAGTCGATCAACGTCATCGGCGATGTCGTCGTACACGTCGATAGGCGTGTACCACCAGCCCGAGATACAGGGAAAACCAACGACGACCGACCCGTTCTCGGTGCGTTCGATCTCCCAGTTCTGGTTGTTGATTGCAAAGGGCTGGCTGGCGTGGTACTCGACGATGCCGTCGTTCTTGTAGTCGGACTTGGCTTCGCGGATGGCCTGATTCTGGATGGCCGAGTAGAGGTCGTTGTCGATGCTGGCCGTGGTCACGCTCATGCCAAACTCGCCGTTCTCCCACCCATCGATGCAGAACTGCTTGGTGTCGCGGTACAGGTGAGTCGCGCGTTGCCACTCCCTGCGGCGCTCGCGGGAGGGGTTGTGAAACGTCGTGGTGACGGTCGTCGTGACCACGATTACAGTTGTAACGTTTGTCTGGATGACAATAAAACGTGGGAATATCAGGCGGGCCGATATCCGTGGTTTCCTCCCCAGTTGTCGGCTTCATACCACCCATGAACGGGTGGGCTTTCGCCTCGCTACCGCTGTAATCGGCCTCTCGGTCCACACGGACGACGGACCCGCGGCACGACTCGGCGACGGCGAGACCGAACTGCTGGTCCTCGACGAGGACCCGGACGCCGACCCGCGCGGCCCCACAGAGGCGGGGCTGTTCCACCTCGCGGTCCGTGTCCCGTCACGGGCCGCACTCGGGGCCACGCTCGACCGCATCCGTGACAGTTGGACGCTCGACGGGGCGTCCGACCACCGCGTGAGCGAGGCACTGTACCTCTCGGACCTGGCGGGCAACGGCGTGGAAGTGTACCGCGATAGACCGCGCGCGGAGTGGCCCGTTGCCGACGACGGCACCGTCCAGATGGACACCATGCCGCTCGACCTCGGCGACCTCTCGGCAGCGAGCGACGGCGCGGCGTCCCTCCCCCGAGGGACGGATGTCGGCCACGTCCACCTCGAACCGAGTTCGCTGGCGGACGCGCGCGCCTTCTACGTGGACGCGCTCGGATTCGAGGTCCGGCAGGAGTGGGGCGAGTCGGCACTGTTCGTCGCCGCGGGTGGCTACCACCACCACGTCGGCCTGAACACGTGGAACGGGCGGACAGACCCTGCGCAGGGGCGAGGACTAGCGTGGTTCGAGGTGGTCGTGCCGACCGAGGCGGCACTCGACGCGGCGGCCGACCGGCTGGCAGAGCACGGAGTTACGCGCCGGGGCGGCGGGGTGGCCGTGACCGACGCCGACGGTATCGAACTCAGACTGCGCGTCGAAGAGTGAGAGAAGTTACGACCGCGAGGAGCGTGCCTCGCGGATGTCGGCACCGTCGCGTATCTTGTCCTCGCAGTTCGGACAGACGCGGGGCGCGTCGTGTACCTCGGGTGTGAAGACCCGGACGTACGCCTCAGTCACGAATGCACCACAGTTCTGGCACTCTGGCATCTGGATGAAAGCGAGGAAGCACCCGACATATGCTTTCTGAATCAGGCCAGCGTTCGGGGCGGTCAGGCGTGGTCGGCCCAGAAAGAGTCGAACTGCTGAGACAGGAACTCGGGCGTCATCCGGACGAACTCGCGCCGCTCTGCCGGTGAGAGGTACTCGTGGACCGAGTGGACCGCATCGGGCGTGTACCGCTCGCCGACCAGCAAGCGGACGCCCACCTCGTCGGTGCCGCGGATGACGCGGCCGATGGCCTGCCGGGCGCGCCGCATCGCCGGGACCGTCAGCGCGTACTCGAAGGCGTTGTCCTCGCCGAACGCCCGGCCGTAGGCGGCCCGAACCGCGCGGACGCGCGGTGACCCGATGTTGACCAGCGGGACGCCCACGACGGCGCAGGTGTGGAGTTTGTCGCCGTCGTAGTCGACTCCCTCCGTGAGCGTTCCCCGGGTGCTGGTCACGAGCACTTTGCCGGGGCCGGCGAAGAACTCGGCTTTCAGGTCGTCGGTGGTCTCCGCGCTGGAACTCTCGTCGACGAGGACCGGCTTCTCCACCACGTCCCGGAGGTACTGGCCCGCCCACGCCGCCTCCCGGTAGTTTGGCATCGCTATCAGCACGTTACCGGGACTGCGCGCGACGGTCCGCAGGACCTGCTCGTACTCGTCGCGCACGCGATTGCCGTGGTCCGGCACCGGGTCGCCGCGGTTGCGCGCGGTGTAGGCCGTCGCGTCTACGAGCCAACTCGCGCGGTTCTCCTCCGGGAAGGAGAGTCCGTAACTCCGCGTCTCGACCGGTCTGCCGGGGTCCTCGTCGTCGGCCGCGAGACCACCCGTCCCCGTCGCTTCGAGGGCGTCCAGTCCCGAGACGCGCGTGAACACGTCGAGCGGTTCCAGCGTCGCACTCATCAGGACGCCGCCACCCAACTCGTCGAAGACGGTCCGCAGTGCCTCCGCCGGCATGCAGTCGTACAGCAACAACCCCGCCGTGTACGCTTCCTGCCACGGTTCACCGACCGCCCGCTCGTCGCTCAGCGCGTGTTCGAGTTCGATTTCCCGGAGGAACGTGGCGTGGTCACGCTCGTACCACCGGCGTGCGATGGCCCCGACGGCCGTGGTGACCGGTTGTCCCTCCCCGAGTTCGTCGAGCGTCTCCTCAACGGCGAGCCCCACGGTGTCGAGTGACCGCCACACCTCGCCGGTGTGGCCGTTCCGCTCGGCCCACGCGGTCAGGTCGTCGCGCTCCTCGTGTTCGGGGTCACGGAGCGGTATCTCGCGGTCCTCCTCGGGCAGGACCGTCGGGTCGCGCTGCCACTCATCGCCGAACTCCTCGTTCAGGTGGTCGGTCACGCGGCCGTCGAGCCACGCGACGACATCGCCGTAGAAGCCGGCGGCCCGTTCGACGGCGTCGATTGCCACCTCGTGAGCGGCCAACCGGTCGGCTATCTCGCGTTCGTGGTCGTCGCTCTGTCGGGCCAACTGCACCAACCGTTGACAGTCGTTTCGCGCGCGGACGAGCGTGTGCCTGCCGAGGCGGTCCGAGAGCAAGTCCCGGACGCGCCCCTCCAGACGGTGGGCCTCGTCCACGACGACGAACGTGGACTCGTCCAACAGTCCGGACAGGAGCGGCCGCGAGTCGGGGTCGAACAGGTGATTGTAGTTGCCGACGACGACATCGGCCTCCCCGAGCAGGACGCTCATCGCGCGGTGGGGGCAGGTCCCGTGCTCGACGCTCGCCGGGAGGAACTCCGTCGAGGTGAGGACGTTCGCCTCGCCCGCGGAGAAGTCCACTGGCGACCCCTTGTTCCGGGCGTACCAGTCCGCCTCGAAGGGACAGTACAGCGGTGGGTCCTCGCCGTCGGCCATCTCGGGGGGCGCGCTCGGTTGCGCCGCGCGGTACGGCGACTCGGCCCCGGCGGTGGCGAGGGTGTCGTCGGCGAGCGTGTTGAACGACTCCGGGTCCCGGCGGGCACCCTTCGTCAGGTCGCTGGCTCGCTGTGGGTCCCACCACTGGTCGTCACCCTCGTCGTCGCCAGCGACGGCGGCGTCTGCGGCCGCCGCGCGGTGGGCGTCGCTCCCCCGGCCCTCGGCCTCGACCAGCGCGGCGGTGTTCTCACGCAAGTCCTCACACCGGTCGTGGACGCTCGCGTCCGGAGGGAACACGTCCTCCCGGCCGTACGGACAGAGGTCTCGCTTGCCCACGAGGGCAATCCCATCGAGCGGGTCGTCGATGCCGGCGTTGAGCGTCCGGAGGTCCGCGACGAACTGCTCCAGCTGCTGTTTGACCGGTGTGACGACGACGACGCGGTCGTAGTCACCCTCCCGAACGAGGGTGGCCCCGGCGGTGAGCGCGGCCATCGTCTTTCCCGTTCCACAGGGTCCCTCCATCGCGAGGTAGCCGTTCCGTCGTCCGGCGTCGATTGCCGCCTCGACGGCGTCCGGTTGGTTCTCGTAGGGAGTCTCGTAGCCGAAGTAGTCGTGCCACTCCGGGCCGTCGTCTGCGTCCGAAGGTTCCGCCCCTGCCTCGTCGCGCATCGCGTTGTCGGTAGTGGTGGCCTCCTCGGGTATGAACGTCCGGTTTCGGTCGCCGGGGCACGTTCGTGTCACCGACGGACTGCCGGGAACCGACAACGCCTAACTTTTGGCCTATGAATGGGTGCCCGTGTACAGCGCGTGCCGACCCTCCCGGCAGGTGAGCTATGGGGATTGACCCGTTCGGTCGGTTGGCGGCACGGACCGAACCGCTCCGCGGCGGGGGGCGTGGCTGGGTCCTCCTGACCGTCGCCGCAGGGTGGTTCGTCACGCTCGGGCTCCGGTTCGTCGTGCCCGCCCTCCTGCCGTACATCAAGGACACGTTCACCGTCGGCAACGCGGCGGCGGGCTTCGCGGTGACGGTCATCTGGGTGACCTACGCCGGGATGCAACTGCCGGCTGGCGTCCTCTCGGATAGCCTCGGCGAGCGGCGACTCCTGACCGCGAGCCTGTTTCTCGCGGGCGGGAGCCTCCTGCTGTTCTCGGTGTTCCCGGTGTTCGCCCTCTTCCTCCTCGCGGCGGGGCTGTTCGGTCTGGGGACGGGGCTGTACGGTCCCGCGCGTGGCCTCGTCCTCTCGCGGACCTTCCGAGACAACGACGGGACGGCGTTCGGGTTGACGCTCGCCGCGGGGAGTATCGGGTCGGCCGTCCTGCCGTTCGTCGCGACGCAGGTGACGGAAGCGGCCGGATGGGAAATCGCGCTCGCGGCGTTCGCGCCGCTGTTTTTCGTCCTCGGGGCGGGTGTCTGGTGGGCGGTGCCACCGAAGAGTGCCGTCGAGACGGTGACGGCCCGGAGCACCGGGGAGGCTCGGGAAGAGGAGACGGACGGCGGGGCGGACCGCGAGCGAACACTTAGTGCGGTGGTCGGAGCAGCGACCCGGCGACGGGTCGTCGTGGCGACGCTCGGTGCCACGTTCATGCTCTTCACGCTCCAAGGGCTGACGGCGTTCTACACGACGTACCTCGTGGAGACGAAAGCCTTCGCCGAGACGACGGCCGCGAGTCTGTTCGCCCTGCTCTTTCTCGTCGGCGCGGGATTCCAGTTCTTCAGCGGGCGAGCCACCGACAGGTACGGCCACAGGCGGGTGCTGGTCGCCCTCGCCCTCCTCGGCATCCCGCCACTGGTCGCGTTTCCGCTCGTCGAGGGGCGGCTGGCAATTATGGCACTGACCGCGGTGCTCGCCGTCCGCATCGGCGTCAGCCCGGTGGTCAACGCCTACGTCGTCAGCGTCATCCCGGCGCACGTCCGGGGGACGACGTGGGGGGTGGTTCGGACCGTCTTCTTCGGCATCGGCGCGACGGGGTCACTCGCCGTCGGGTTCGTCGCCGACGCCGGGTTGTTCGACGTAGCGATGTACGGGCTGGCGGCACTGACACTCCCCGCCGTATTCATCTTCGCCGTCCTCCCTGACCGTGCGGGTCAGCCGAAGTAGTCGGCGAGTCTGTCGGCCGCCGCCTCGGCACGGGGCGTGACCAGCGCGAACCGGAGCCAGTCGGCCCGCGACTCCCCGAACGCCTCGCCGGGCATCCCCGCGACGCCCGCCTCGTCTATCAGTCGCTTCACGTTGGCGAGCGTCCCCGGGAAGCCCTCGAACCGAGCCAGCACGTAGAACCCGCCCTCGGGCGTCGTGTACTCGGCTCCGGCGTCGTCGAGAGCGTCGGTGAACGACTCGATGCGGGACTGGAGCAGACGGCGGTTGGCGGCGTAGTAGTCCGGCGGCGTCTCCCGGAGTGCAGTGTATACGGCGTACTGTGCGGGACGGCTGACGGTCACGTTCGTCAGCATGTGGCGGGTCCGAACGCGGTCGATCAGCCGCTCGGGGAAGACGGCGTAGCCCACGCGAAAGCCCGTTATCGCCATCGATTTCGAGAAGGAGTTCGTCACGATTCGGTTGGGAGAGTCGACGGAGAGCGCGCTGGTGAACTCGCCGGTGTGATCGAAGTGGTCGTACACCTCGTCACAGACCAGCAGGGCGTCGTAGTCCTCGGCGACGGCGGCCAGTTCCTGCAGGGTCGACTCGGGGTACACCGCGCCGGTCGGGTTGTTCGGCGTGTTGACCGCGATGACGGCGGTGTCCTCGGTCGCGGCGTCCCGAACCGCGGCGGAGTCGGCGCGGCCCGCGTCGTCGACGGGGACGTACCGCGCGTCGCCGTCGAGGAGGTTCACCCGGCCGGCGTAGTAGGGGTACACCGGGTCCGTCAGGAGGACTTCGTTCCCGGCGTCGCGGTCCAACGCTTCGACCATGGCGAGGTGGTTCGCCTCGCCGGCACCGTTCGTGACGACGACTCGCTCGACGGGGACGTTCCGGCGGGTGGCGATCTCCTCCCGGAGTGGTGCCCATCCCTCACTCGCGGGGTACTGGAACGCCTCGGGGTCGCTGTCGGCGTACTCGCGGAGGCCATCCCGGAGCGCGTCCGGTGGCTCCCAGTCGGGGTTGCCGCTCACCATGTCGACGACATCCCGGTCCGCCCGCTCGGCATACTGCATGACCCGAAAGAACTGCGGCGTCTCGTAGTCCATACGGGGAGTGGTGACGCCCGGAACCTGTGTCTTTCCAACTCGGTGCTACAAGGTCAGATACAAACCGATGCGCATCCAAGCGGGACGTATGCACCGCGGGACCGAGCGGGGCGGCTACCGCAGTAGAGGGGGCGGCCCAGCCCGGTGCCCCGGACACGACTGCCGGTCGAGTGTCGCCCCAGCACGCCGTTACTGTCGGACCTCCGAGCGATGAGTGCCAGTACCCGACAGGACCCGGACGAGGAGGACGGGCGGAACTGGCGACGGTATCTCTTGCTCCTTCTGTTGCTCCTCATCGCCGTCATCGCCGGGTCGGGGCTGACAGCGTTCATCGGCGACATCGGTCCGGCCGACGAGAATCAGACACGCGTCGACCTCACGCCGACGGGACCTGACGGCGACATCGTCGTGACCGACACGGCAACGCCTGGCGACCGGGAGCCGACGGGGACGCCGGAACCGCCGGAGACACCGACCGAGCGGGCGACGGCGACACCGGACAGGGTGTCGACGGCTGGTGGCGGTGGTGGCGGCGGACAGTCCGGTGGGTCGGTCGCCCTGCGAGCGGTCGGGTCCGGCGTCCTCTTCCAGTACGATGGCGTCGCTCCCGGCGATAGCGGCCGCGAGCATCTCGTCCTCCGAAACGCCGGGACCCAGCCGGGCGAGTTGGTCGTGGCGGACGTGCGCGTCGAAGACTTCGAGAACGGCATCGTCGGCCCCGAGGCGGGCGTCGACACCTCCCCGAACGCGGGCGAGTTGTCGGAGGCCGTCGAAGTCGTCGTCAGCGTCCGTTACCCCGACGGAACGACCGAGTATCTCTACGGAACCGGACAGGGGGCGAAGCCGCTCGCGGCCATCGCCGACGCAGACCCGGCGGACGGTGAACAGTTGGGACCGGGAACCGAGGCGGAGGTCGTCGTCGACTGGCAGGTGCCGGCGTCGACGGGCAACGAAATACAGAGCGACGCGCTGACCGTGGACGTACGCTTCCAGTTGCGGGCGAGGAACTAAACGACCAGCGCGATGTTGTGGGCCGTCACGGCGACGCCGAGGACGGTCAACACGAGCGGCGGTCCGTAGAACACCAGTCGGTCCTCGTCGGCGAGTGCGGTGAGGCTGATGCCGAGGGCGAGGTAGAACACGAGCAGTTTGAGTGCCAGAAACCCCCCGCCGCCGAAGAGTGCGATGGCTCCGGCGATGACGGGGTTCGCCTCGACGTGGAGGGGACTGAACCACACGAGGCCGATGGTGGTCACTATGTCACCGACGCCGTACGTCGCCAGCGCGAGGAGCCAGACGCGGGAGAACGCCTCCGCCTCGAACGACACCCCATCCAAGGTGAGCCACCGAGTTTGTTCAACACCCATCTCAGGTAGAGATGAACCTTCTGGACAAATATACGTGACTTCTCGAGTATCAATACTAATATTTGCACTTTGGCCAACCATCAAATCCCGCGCCAGAACGTCAATTCGACGCCCAGGTCCAGCCTTTAGGCGACTGCACAGCAGCACGGAAGGAGTCAATATCTTGTTATAGATATTGATTTCAGTAATTGGGCTGCGAACGTCGTCTCCTCGAGGAGGGTAAATCGAGGCCGTTCCGAGTTGCAGCGACACGATGAAAAAGCCCACGGCGTTAGCCGTGAGGGCACTCAACCGAGGTCGTTGACCGTGATAGTCGCGGTGTCGCTGTCAGTGTCGCCCTTGTTGTTCGTCACGGTCACTTCGACTGTCACGGTGGTGTCACCGTCCACGTCGTTCGGGGGGTTGTACGTCACCGTCTCTTGGTTCGTCGGTTGCTGGAGGCTACCCGGCCCGCCGAGTATCGTCCACTGGTAGCCCGCCTGTCCCCCGTTCAGGTTCCCTTTGCTGGTGGAACTGCCGCTCGCGTCGAGTGTCACCGAGTTGCCGTTCCCTTCGTCGACACTGTACGGGCCACCAGCGTCCGCGGTTACGGCACCGCCACCGCCGCCACCGGAACCGTACTGTGCGGCACTCACCTGTCCAGTACCGTCGTGTGCGTCGCTGAATTGAGCGACCGACGCCGGTGCGGCGAACGTCCCGACGAGGCCGACTAGTACCGCCGCCACGAGGACAGTCCGGACGGCGTTCCGGGGCCGCATCATACTGGCTCGTCCTCCGTCTCGTCCGTCGTCTCCGTCTCGCTGACCAGCGTGTAGAGTTCGTTGAGGACGAGCAACACGGCGGGCACGATTACCAACCCGACCAGTCCGAGGTCCGTCCCCGCGAACACGAACAGGTAGCCGACCATCGGCACCGTGAACCACACCGTCCCGATGACATCGGCGGCCGGAACCGGGTTCGGGTCCGGGTCCTCGTTGGCGTCGCCTTTCGTTCGGAACTGTCTGCCGTCGGCCGTCTCCTCGACGCCGACGACGCGGTGTGTCACGCGGTCAGGCCCACCCTGACGCGTCGCACTGTATGTAATTACGTCGCCCTCGGAGATATCTGCGGGATCGGTCCCGCGCACGACCACCACGTCCCCCGCGTTGATGCTCGGCGACATGCTGTCCGAGAGGACGGTGTAACTGGCTTCCGCACCGACCACGCTCGGCGCGACGAACAGCATCGCCAGCACGGCGACGGTGACGACTGCCAACAGTGCCACCACACCGCCGACAGTCCGGGCAGTGCCTTGGAGTTCGCTCATAGTCCTGCGTCGACCTCTTGGTCGAGTCTGAACGTGAGTTGGATGCTGACGCTGTCGGTCTGTGCCTCGTTGCCCGTCCCGGCCGGGAGCGACCAGTCCAGGACGAACTGGTCCGACGCGCCGCCGGACAGCGCGTAGTCCACGTCGTACACGTCCCCCGCGTTCGGTTCCGCGGCCACCGTCGTCGGCCCCCACAACGTGGGACCGTTCTGAAAGTACGCCTCGGTTTCAAGATTGTCCTGTAACTCGCCGAGTCCTTGTCCGGGGTCACCACAGGAGTTATCGACGCTGTTCTCGTTTCCGGCACAGCCGTTCTCGGCGTTCGTCACGGACGCGACTTCGACATCGACGTAGCCGGTCACCGACCCGGCGTTGGCCACCGTCATCGTCGCCGTCCCGCTGTCACCTGGCGCGATACCCGTCTCCGAGAGGAACTGTACCGTCGTGTCCTGTCCGTCGAGCGTGAGATTCAGCGTTCCGGCACTCAGTCCGTTGCTGGCACTGGTTTCGGTGTCTGAGTACAGCGCTGCCGTCCCCGCACCGACGCCGGCACCGGTGACACCCACAGTTGCCACTCCACCGAGTAGCCGACGACGCGTCAGCGTGATATCACCCGAACCCATCGTGTCGTGAGCGTCTCCGCGTCCGCACTGAGTCCCAGAGCCTCGTGGACGACTTACTGTTGCTGGAGCGTGAAGTCGAAATCCACGCTGATGGTGTCGCCCTGCGCTGCGTTGTTCGTGCTCCCCAAGCCGGGGAAGTTCCACTCGACGTTGAACGTCACGGGGCCGGCGAAGTCCGTGATGACGTCACTCCACGTCGTTCCGTCGTAGTTGCTTGCCGTCTCGAAGCCACCGTCGTTGCTCGTCGTCGTCGTCCCGTCACTGTTGAGGCCGATGTCGGTACTCGAATCGAACGTGCTGTCCGTCGCGCCACCGAGGCCGAGCCAAAGCTTGAATTCGAGCTGGTCGTCTAGTTCGCCGCCGTCGGTGGTGTCAGTGTTCGTCTCGGCAGGGACGTTGTCGCCTTCACTACTGGTGATCCCGCCGCTCGGAATTGCCACCGAGAGGTCCCCCGGGATGGTCGACCCGGTGTTCTTCTCCAAGTCGACTGCCGAGTTCCCCGTGTCGGTCGGCTTGATGTCGGTCCCCGAGAACGTTATCGTCTGTGTATTGCCCGTCTCGAGGTCGAGCGTCCCAGCACTGAGTTGGTTGCCGGTACTCGATTCCGTATCACTGAAAACCGCGAACGTTCCTGCACCTGCCGCTGCACTACCCGCACCAATGACGCCGAGCGCGGCGAGTGCCCGGCGACGTGTCAGTTTGATTTTTTCTGGCATAGTTAGTATCGAGGTCGTGTCTCGATCCGCACCACGTACCCTTCGTTTGCATACTGAGTAGTCAAATGATAAATACTACACGGAATTGGTTCCAGAAATATAAGCAGACATGATTTTATCTTCATTATTTTCAGCGCGTCACGGGGTGTAACATCGCCGATTTCATACTGGGCCAGTCCCTCGGGTTGGCTATGCGAGAGTTCGCCGCCGACCCGCCGGTCGAACGCGAAGTCGGACAGGCCCTGCGCGAGGCGGACCAGACCGTCGCCGTCGCCGAGGGGTGTACCGGCGGTGTCCTCTCGGCACTGCTGACGGCCACCCCGGGTGCGAGCGACTACCTCGACAGGGCTGTCGTGCCGTACTCCTACGACTCCCTCCGGGAACTGTTCGCCGTCAGCCGTGAGACGCTCGACGAACACGGCGTCGTCAGCGACCCGGCGGCCCGGGAGTTGGCACGCGGCGTGCGCGACACCGCGAAGACGACGTGGGGTGTTGCGACAGCGGGCGTCGCCGGCCCCGAGGGCGGGAGCGCGGAGACGCCCGTCGGCACCGTCTTCGTCGCCGTCGCCTACGCCGGTGAGTGGGGACGCAACGCGTCGACGGTGTCCACCGAGCGGTACGTGTTCGACGGGGACCGAGCGACAGTCCGGGAGCGCGGTGCCCGTGCCGCACTCTCGGAGCTACGCTGTCGTATCGATGAGCGGACAGGTGACAGCTGAAACCGCCAGCCGTCGCCGGCAACGGGAAGGCATATGTCCCGGCCGTGCAGTGACGCTGGCATGAACAAAGACGGACACGTCCTCAACGCGGTGCTGTTGAGCATCGGCCTCGGCTACATCCTCGAACCGTCGGGCGACGTGGCCACGTTCGTGACCATCATCGAGGTGTCGATTCCCGTCACGCTCGGCGCGCTGTTCCCGGACGTGGACACCGCCTTCGGGAAACATCGGAAGACGCTCCACAACCTCCCGGTGCTGGCACTCTTCATGTCGTTCCCGGCCGTCTTCGGGAACCTCCAGTACGTCTGGATCGGTGTCCTCACGCACTACGTCCTCGACATCGTCGGCAGTCGGCGCGGCATCGCCCTGTTTTACCCGTGGAGCAGGGAGTTCGGCCTGCCGGCGGGCGTCACGACGAGCAGCAAGTACGCGAGTGCCGTCACGGTCGCCGTGACAGGTCTCGAACTCGCCGTGGCTGCAGTCGTCGTCTTCTACGCCCCTCAGTACCTCCCGCAGAACGTCGTCGAGGGGAGTCTGACGTTACTGGGATTCTAGGCCCGAACGTCGCCGAACCGGCCGTCGTAAAAGATGTGTTCTGGGTGGGTCGGCTCGGTTCCCTGTAGATAGATTCGGTCGAACTTCTTGTACGTGTTCTCCCAGCCGAGGTGGGCGAACTCGGCGGCACACCGCATCCCGTGTGTCGGGCCGTCCCGGTGGAAGACTCGCCGTGGCGCGCCGTCCCTGAGGAGGTCGACGAACGCCTCCTCGTCCGCGGGCGTCTCGGCGAACGCAGTCCACACCTCGCCGACGGTTCGCGGAAGGTGCGCGTACGAGGACCCGAAGGCCGGGAGTCCCGTCTCGCGGGCTATCTCGCGCGCCCGGTCGTTGTGTCGCGCCCAGTGTTTCGGGTTGTACACCTCCACTCCGTCCAACGTCTCCCGGTACTGTCTGATATCGGCGATGTCGAGACTAACCGTGAGGAACTCGGGGTGCGGGACGAGGACGGCGGCGTCCTGTCGGCGGAGTTCTTCCATCACCCCGGCCAGCGTGAGGAAGTCGGGAATCGGGTCCGAGAGTCCGACCGCGAGGACGTGTTTGCGCGTCCGCCACGTCCCGGTGAACAGTTCACGGGCTGGAACGACGAGCAACTCGTCGTCGGAGAACCGCCGTGCAGTCTCGCGAATGTCCGGCAGGCGGGTGAAGTGGGGCGCGTACACCAGCGCGTCCAATCCCCGTTGTTTCGCCCGGCGGACCACCGACTCGTCGAGAACCTTCACGTGCATATCGACACGGAACTCGTCTCCCTCGCCGACGCTCTCTGCCATCGGAGCGGCGATTCTGCGGGTCGAGACATAGGGATTCTGGTTCACACTCGCCCGACTGGCCAACGTTTATGCCCACCCGCCGAGATTCCTCGGGCAATGCCACACTGGGAGTGCGCGATTGCGGGCGACGGGGAGCAGTTCGAGCGCGTCGAGGACCTCATCGTCCACCAAGCGACCGACCACGAGCGCGTCGAGTGTGCGGTCTGTGGGACCGTCCTCCCGGACGGCTACTTCGCCATCCGGCACGCCTTCGACGAACACACCCGCGCCGAGTACGTCCGTGCCTACGACGCCGCGAGCGACGAAGTGCGCCAGCGCGAACAGGTCAAAGAAGCCATCGAGAGCGAAGCAGACATCAAAGAAGTCATCGACCGTCTCGAAGGGAACGGCAGCGGTGTCTAACCACCTTTTTCTGTCGTTCGAGAGAGTGTAGCTCTCTCGTGATGACGAAAGACGCCGCTGGCGTCTTTCGAACCACTCCTCGAAAAACGTGGGCGAAAAAGCGGAACTCGCGAAGCGAGTTCCGTGAACCGCGCATCACCGGCGCGCGGATGCTCTCGTACCGCTCCACACTGTTCTGGTAAGCAAAGCGAACGGGAGCACGAGGAACGTGTTAGCGTTCCTCGGAGTCTGCTCACGGTTACACCGTTCGCAGGTCAGAGGAGCTACCGCTCCTCACTATCCAGCACCCGAATCTGGTCTCCGCGCACGGTGACGGGAATCGGGACCGTCGCCTCGTACAGTTCGACTGTCACTTGGTCCTTGCCCTCGTCGATGCGCTGGACTTGCGCTTTCTCGCCTTTGAACGGTCCGGCGACGAGTTCCACGATGTCCCCTTCGGCGATGCCCTCCACGTCTGGTTTCGGCGAGAGGAAGTGCTCGACTTCCGCGAGCGAACTCTCGCCGGGGACGACGCCGCGCATGTGGGGAATCTCGTCGGCAATGCGCTCGAACACCGCCTCGTCGTCAGCCTCGACCATCACGTAACTGGTCAGGCTGTCGGGCGCGAGGGCCGCGTGAATCGACGGCTCCTCGCGGTTCATAATCATGTCCGCGACGGTGCGTTCTTGGCTGGCCGTTGTCTTGACTGCGTAGATACCCATGGTCAGGCGGGGATGAAACTCATGATGACGAAGATGATGAACCCCAGCAAGCCGACGAGGACGATACCCGCGCCCGCGATTTTGGCGACTTGCGAGAACTCTTCCCACGACGGCGTGCTGGCGAGTTTCAGCACCCTGACGTAGGACGTGAGGTCGTACGGTACTTGCATACGCGGTTGTACTCTCTCACCCTTTTTCTATCTATTGATGCCGACCCTCGACTCACGACGGTCGGCGACACGGCAGAAATCACGGCACCGCACCCCTCGGGGCCGCCGCGTTACTCCACGTAGTCGATGTCGTCGCCGAGGTTCTGGGCGGCCTGTTCGGCCTCGGTTTCGTTCTGCCCGTATATCTGGGGGCTCTCGACGCCGGTGACGACGATCATCGTCTCCATCTTGCCCTCGAAGTCGTCGTTGACCGACGCCCCCCAGATGATGCGGGCGTCCGGGTCGATGCGGTCGTAAATCTCCTCGACGACGCCTTCGGCCTCCTCGATTGCCATGTCGGGACCGCCGACGACGTTGACCAGCGCGGAGTTCGCGCCGTCGAACTCCACGTCCAACAGCGGCGAGCGCAGTGCCGACCGAATCGAGTCCTGAGCCTTGTTCTCGGAATCGCTCTCGCCCAACCCTATCATCGCGACGCCGCCGTTCTCCATGATGGTGCGAACGTCGGCGAAGTCCACGTTGACCAGTCCGGGCTTGGTGATGAGTTCCGTCATGCCCTTGACCGAGCGCATCAACACGCGGTCACAGATTTTGAACGCGTCCTGCAGGGGCATCGAAGGGGCGTAGTCCAGCAGACGGTCGTTCGGCACGACGATGACCGTGTCGGAGACTGCGCGCAGTCGTTCCAGCCCGGCGTCGGCGTTGGCACGACGGCGTTCACCTTCCGCAGTGAACGGGATAGTGACGATAGAGATAGTGAGTGCCCCGGCCTCCTGTGCGGCCTGTGCGACGACGGGGGCCGCACCCGTCCCCGTCCCGCCGCCGAGACCGGCAGTGACGAACACCATGTCGGAGCCGTCGATAGACTGCTGGATGTCCTCGATGTTCTCCTGTGCGGCCTCTTCGCCGATTTTGGGGACCGACCCCGCACCGCGTCCGCCGGTGCGTTTCTTCCCGATGAGAATCTTGGTGTCGGCTTTCACCTCGTCGGCGAGGTGCTGGGCGTCGGTGTTGGCGGCGACGAGTTTCGCCCCGTGGATGCCCTCCTCCATCATCCGCGTGACCGTGTTCCCACCCGCACCGCCACACCCCACGACGGTGATTTTCGTCTCGAGGTCTTTGACGACGCTGGCGAGTTCCTCGTCCGTCATCTGTCCGGACGTGGAGACGTCCTCCGCTGCAGCCGTTCCGCTCCCGTCCGTCGCCTCGTCTCTCCCCGACTGCTCGCGCTCCGCTTCGGCGTCCTCCATTGCGTCGTCGATAATCGAATCCATATTTAAATATCCGATTGTGTACCAGTCATAATTATCTTTCCCATCGTGTCAAATTCACTGTGGTTTCGGCGACGCAGCTGTAAGCACGAGTTACGCCCTAGACGGGGAACCGATAGACTTCCTCGGTCCGCACCACGTCGGGCGGGATGGTCGAGCCGTCGACTTCGACGGCCTCACCGTCCGCGAGGCGGCCGTAGGCGGGTCCTTCCGGCACGCCGAGGGACGCTGCCTTCGACGGGTCGAACCGCGTCGTCCGGACGACGAGTTCGTCCTCGCGGCGTTCCACGTCGTCGTACGCCATCCGGAGTACGTCGAGGAAACCGTCGAGCAGTGTGTCGTAATCTCCACGTGAAAGGAACGCCCCCCGGTCGCCGACGCGGGTCCCGCCCTCGCGGGTCTCGAACGCGAGGGCTGTCTCGGCGACGAGCGTGCGCGTCCGCTCCCGGTCGATGCCCTGCACCTCTGCGAGCAACTCGGCGGGGAACTCGATTGTCTCGACGGACACGTCCGGGGTGACTTCGGTGGCGGCCGTCCCGAACCGGAGACCCGCCGAAACCGGCTGCAGTACCGATTCGAGGCGGTCGACGAGCGTGAGGGGCACGCCCGCGACGGCCCGGACCCACGTCTCCCCGACGACGCGGCACCCGAGGTCCGAGACGACCGCTTCGAGAGTCGGCCGGTCGCCGTCCACGACGGCGTAGTCGGCACTGCTCGCCTCGATTGCGTCCCGGAGCACCGCCCGGTTGGCCTCGGGGTCGCCCATCGCATCGAGTCCCCAGTCGGCGGCGACGTGTCCGACCGCCCACTCCGTCTCGCGGACGATTCGCTCGAACCGCGGGGTGTAGTGGCCGCCGCCGAACCCGACGATGTGGCGGCGCGTAGCACCGTCGCCGCTGTCCTCGACCGGCCGGTCGGGGTCCGCGTCACGCAAATCGAGGATGGCGTTCGCCACCGCCCGGGCCGCGTCGGGGTCCTCCCACTGCGGTTCGGCACTGCCGAGTTCCACGAACATCGAGGGGACACCCACGTCGGATGGGCCGTGATGGGTACACTCCATGCCCACGTCGTAGCCCTCTGGTGCGTGCTCCCGGAGCGCGTCGAGGACCCGACTGTGTGCGTTCGGACACGCCCGTGCGAGGGCGTTCGAGTCCCCGCCGTGTTCGGCCGGCCCGAAGTTCCCGGTGTGGTGGGCCGTCAGGAGTTTTCCCGTCTCGCCGGCGTGGCGGGATGCGAACACGAGCAAGTCCGGGTCGTCGAACACGTCGGCCACGCCGTCGAGGCGGAGGTGCAGTCGCTCGAACGTTCGGAGTTCGACGCCGTCGAGGCGGTAGACGGTGCCGCCGCCCTCGGCAGGGGGACGGGTCTCGTCGGACGTTTCGGTCCAGTCCCGCAGGTCGAGCAGGTGGTCACCGATGTGTGTCGAGGCACTGTCGGCGTGACTGACGACGATTCCCAGCATCAGTCGGCCCTCTCGACGTGGACGGGGTCCCGCCCCATCGCAGTTCTGACCGTATCTCCGGCGATGCCGAACAGTCGGGCGACGGCCCGCCGCCGGGCCACGAACAGGGCCGTCCCCACGAGGAGGTAGAGGGCGGTGTAGGCGAGCAACAGGTCGTGGCTCGACACCGGCAGTGCCACCCAGTCGCGGATGATGGCGAACTCCAAGAGGACCTGCGAGATGAACAGGGCGAACAGCAAGAGTGCCTCGCGGATGGAAATCTCGAAGTTACAGATGACCGCCAGCGCGAAGAAGGACTGGGCCGCAGTAATCCAGATTTCCGCGCTCTGTCGGAGGTCGAACGGGAGGGTGCCGTACTGTCCGAGGGCGATGGAGTACACCACGGCGATGGTCCCGATGAGGAGCGTCCACTGGTTCAGCTTCGAGGAGATGAGGGCGTTGAACCCCGCCGTCGAGCGGGCCTTGTTGACGAGGACGGCGACGACGATGAGTTCCGGCGACTCGCTGGCGAGCGGCGCGACCCACTGAATCATGAAGAACTCGGGGATGCCGTTCTGGATACCGATTTCCTCCAGTCCGTGCGCGAACGGTTCGACGGCACTGAATATCATCGCGCCGGAGTAGCCAAAGAGGACGAGGACGGCGAGCGGTCGCCACGGCACGGACCACTCTTGCAGATACCTGGGGACGCCGACGGTGTGTTCGGAGGGTTCCACGTCGGATTTCAGGACCAGACCGATGTAGGCGACGTACAGGCCGACGAGGAACAAGGTATCGAACAGGCCGATGCCGCCGCCCAGCGGGACGAGAAACGCCCACAGTGTGGCGAGCGTGAGAAAGGCGATTTCGGTTGCGATGTCGGTGTCGAGTTGTACGGCGTCGGTGAACCGCCCCGGCCGCTTCTGCACGGCGGGGTCCTTCGTCCGGGTGGCGCGCCAGACCGTAAAGACGGCGATGCCGGCCCAGCCGATGCCGATGAGGATGCGGTTCGCGCCAGTCATGTTGGCGATGGCGAGGTTGGCTTTGTGGCACGCCTCCGCCAGCGGCGTCGCCTGTGCTTCTATCTGGGCGGCGGTCAACTGCCCGCAGGCCGCCGTCGTCGCGCCGCCAGCCCCGGCGTTCCACGCGTACAGGGCGTCAACCGCGTACTCGGGTGCGACGGCCAGCACCGCGAGGACGGCGATGGCGAAGGCTCGGGGCACGTCCTTCTCGGCCGTCTCGGCACCCCACGCGAGGAGGAACGACGCCCCGAGAATGGAGAGTCCGCTGACGGCTACGACCGTGCCGAGACCGAGAGCGAGGCCGGTCGCGGCGACGACGACCCACGGCAGTGTCAGTAGCATCGCGCCGGCCACCGC
This sequence comes from Halorientalis litorea, assembly GCF_023028225.1. Taxonomy (NCBI): domain Archaea; kingdom Methanobacteriati; phylum Methanobacteriota; class Halobacteria; order Halobacteriales; family Haloarculaceae; genus Halorientalis; species Halorientalis litorea. Next base: position 2,356,984 of record NZ_CP095482.1, on the reverse strand, counting down.
GACGAGCGGATGACGGAGACGGGTCACTACACGGAGTGAGACAACACCCGCACGAGTGTCTTACGGAACTTCGAGCGGTGCGTTCATGTCGGTCCCGTCGGTGGCGTCTGACATGGACGTGTACGGACTCGTCGGGAACCCGGTCGGCCACTCCCTCTCGCCACCGATGCACGAAGCGGCGTACGAGGTAGTCGGACTGGACGCGCGATACGTCACCTTCGAACCGCCCGCCGACGCCGGCGGAGCCGCGGTCACGGCCGCCGAGACGCTCGGTGTCGCGGGGTTGAACGTCACCATCCCGTTCAAACAGGACGTACTCGATGCGGTCGACCCGGCCGACATGGCGGCCCGCATCGGTGCGGTGAACACCATCGATTTCAGCACGGACCCACCGACCGGCTACAACACCGACGCGGTCGGTGCCACACGCGCGCTTACTCATCACGGTGTCGGCCTCGCCGGACGGGCAGTCGTCGTCGGTGCTGGCGGTGCAGGCCGGGCCGTCGCGTTCGGTCTCGCCGACGAAGGCATGGACGTGGCAATCGCCAACCGGACGGTCGAACGCGCGACGGAGTTGGCCGCGGAGGTCCCGGGCGCGACCGCTCACGGTCTCGACGGCCTCGACGAACTGGTCGCAGAGGCGGACGTGCTCGTCAACGCGACGAGCGTCGGGATGGAGGAAGACCGGTCACCGGTCCCGGCCGACGCACTCCACGCGGACCTCGCGGTGCTCGATGCGGTGTATGACCCGATTAACACACGCCTACTCCGGGACGCCGAGGCCGCCGGGGCGACGACGGTCGACGGCGCGTGGATGCTCCTGTATCAGGGGGTCGAAGCCTTCGAGCGATGGACCGACGAGGCCGCTCCGGTTGATAAAATGAACAGTGTTCTGCGGGAGCGAATTTAAGGGGGCGGGATAACTACATCGGGACATGGGATTGTTCAGTCTAGTGAAGACGGTCATGGGGCTCGGTACGGGGTCGGAGTCGCGTACTGGCAGAACCAACCACGACGACGTAGACGTGACAGTCGAGCACGAACCGGACACGGAGAGCGAAGATGCCGTCAAAGGCACCGGTGACGACCTCTCGGTCGAACCGGACGCCGAAGCCTTCGAGGAGGCCGAAGCTGCGGCCGTCGAGGGCGTGACCGAGGACGAGGAAGCGGCCGAAGACGTTGCGGCCGACGAGGACACGACAGGTGACGAGGAGAGCGACGACGCGGCCGTCACCGTCGCCCCCGACCTCGATTCGGACGACGACGTCGACACCGTCTCCGGCATCGGACCGTCCTACGCCGAACGACTCGGCGAGGCGGGCATCGAGACGGTCGGTGACCTCGCGGCGGCCGACCCGGCGGACGTGGCCACCCGCTCGGACCTCTCGGAGAAGCGCGTCACCGGGTGGGTCGCGACGGCCCGCGGCGACGAGTAGAACCGCAAGACGATTACGTTCAGTTCTCCTTCCTTCGTCCATGCAGGCGGTCGTAACTGACAGGGACGACTACCGGGACACGGCAGCGGCAGTCAGTCCCGGGACGCGCGTCCCCGTCGAACTTCGGGTCACCGTCTCGGACCCGTTCACGGCCTATCGCCGTGCCCGACGCGGTGACGGTGGCGACGCCTACCTCGCGACGACCGGCGGGCAGTCCGGGTGGGGCTACTTCGGCGTCGACCCGATAGACCGCATCAGCGTCGGCCCCGACGACGGGTCCGCGCTCGCCGCGCTGACCGACCGGCTCGCCGCAGACTCGCTCGAACGCGGCGACTGTGCCGTCCCCTACCCCTGCGGTGCAATCGGCTGGCTCTCCTACGACGTGGCACGGGAACTGGAGGCACTCCCGGCTGACGCCAACAGGGACCGCGCCCTGCCGCGCCTCCAGATGGCGGCTTACGATTGCCTCGCCGCGTGGGAAGAACCACGCGAGTCGCCGACGACGCTCCGAATCACGGCGTGTCCCCGCGTCGACCCTGCGGGCGATGCGGGGTCGCCGCCCGGCGACGCCTACGACGAGGGGGTCGCCCGCGCCCGCTGGCTCGCGGAACGCGCCACCGAGGGGGACCCGACGGTCGGGGACCCACCGGTCGACGCCCCCGCCGCGCGGTTCGAGAGCGACTGCGGGAAGACTGCGTTCGCGGACCGCGTGCGTCGCGTCAAGGAGTACGTCCGTGACGGCGATACGTTTCAGGCGAACGTCTCCCAGCGGCTGACGGCCCCGGCGGCGGTCCACCCCGTCGCGGCGTTCGACGCCCTCCGAGCGGTGAACCCCGCACCCTACTCCGCGCTGGTGGAGTTCCCCGGCGTGGACCTCGTGAGTGCCAGTCCCGAACTGCTCTTGGCGCGGGACGGGGACCGCATCGTCACCGAACCCATCGCCGGGACGCGACCCCGCGGGGAGACTCCCGAAGCCGACGAGCGGTTGGAGACGGACCTCCGGGTGGACGAGAAAGAGCGGGCCGAACACGCGATGCTGGTCGACTTGGAGCGCAACGACCTCGGGAAAGTCAGCGAGTTCGGGAGCGTCGAGGTGACGGACTACCGTCGGGTCGACCGCTACAGCGAGGTGATGCACCTCGTCTCGGAAGTGGAAGGGCGACTGCGCGAGGGTGCGGACTTGGGCGACGCCATCGCGGCCGTCTTTCCGGGCGGGACCATCACCGGGGCACCGAAACCCCGGACGATGGAGATAATCGACGAGGTGGAGGCGACCCGCCGCGGCCCCTACACCGGAAGCATCGGCATCTTCGGGTTCGACGGGCGGGCGACGCTGTCCATCGTCATCCGGACGCTAGTTCGGTACCGCGAGCAGTACCACCTCCGGGTCGGTGCGGGCGTCGTCCACGATTCGGACCCCGAGCGGGAGTACGCGGAGACGCTCGACAAGGCCCGCGCGCTGGTGACTGCGGTGGACGAGGCGTTGGGCCAACGCGGCGACCTCACGGTCGCGTCGGACGGCGGACGGGCAGTATCGCGCTCCGAGGAGGGTGAGGACACGTGAAGGTACTCGTCGTGGACAACTACGACTCGTTCGCCTACAACCTCGTCCAGTACGTCGGCGAGGTGGTGACCGACCCCGCGTGGGGCGTAGTGGACGCGCCCGACGCAGGCGACGTTCTCGTCCACCGCAACGACGCCGTGACACCCGCCGACATCCGCGAGCTGGACCCAGACGGCATCGTCGTCTCACCCGGCCCGGGCACGCCCGCCGACGCGGGCGTCTCGACGGCCGTGTTCGCGGACCTCGACTACCCGACGCTGGGTGTCTGTCTCGGCCATCAAGCGTTGTGTGCGGCACACGGGGCCACCGTCGGCCACGCCGAAGCGGTCGTCCACGGCAAGCCCTCGATGGTCGAACACGACGGGCGCGGCCTGTACGCCGACCTCCCGGAACGGTTCGAGGTGGGCCGCTACCACTCGCTGGCCGTCGAACGGGCCGAGCTACCGGACTCGTTGACGGAGACGGCGTGGACGGCTGGCGGGGCCGAGACCAGTCACCGCGAGGGGCACGTCGTGATGGGCGTCAGACACCGCGAGAGACCACACTTCGGCGTACAGTTCCACCCCGAGAGCATCCTGACGGACACGGGCAAACGACTGTTGGCGACCTTCTGTGACACATGTCAGAGTACCAGTACCACGTAGACGGGTCCCTCGTCCCGGCCGCGGACGCGACGGTGAGCGTCCGGGACCGGGGGTTCATGTACGGCGACGCGGCGTTCGAGACACTGCGGGCCTACGGCGGGACCCCCTTCGAGTGGTCCGCCCACGCCGAGCGGTTGCGACAGACCTGCGAGCTGTTGGGGTTCGCCGACGCAGTGCCCGACGACTTACGCGAGCGCGTCGAGGAAACGCTCGCGGCCAACGACCTGACCGAGGCGTACGTCCGGCTCTCGGTCACGCGGGGCGTCCAACCCGGGAAACTCACCCCCGACCCGGACGCCGACCCGACGGTGGTCGTCCTCGTGAACGAACTGCCCCGAGGCGGCGTCGACGGGACGACGCCGTGGGACGACCACGCCACCGTCCAGACGGTGAAGACCCGCCGCGTCCCCGACGACGCCGTTCCCGCGAATGCCAAGACCCACAACTACCTGAACGGCGTCCGTGCCCGCCTCGAACTCCGGCGGGCGGCGACCGAGGAGTACCGGGCCGACGAGTCACTCCTGCGGACAGTCGACGGCCACGTCGCGGAGGGGGCGACGAGCAACGTCTTCTTCGTCGACAGCGGGATTCTCAAGACGCCGAGCGAGGATTGTGACATTCTTCCGGGCGTGACGCGGGACGTGGTGCTAGACCTCGCTCGCGAGGAGGAGTTCCCTGTCGAACCCGGACAGTACAGCGTCGGGGACGTGCGCGGCGCGGACGAGGCGTTCCTGACGAACTCGACGTGGGAGATACGCCCGGTCGATACCGTCGACGGCATCGATGTCGGCACCGGCCCGATGACGAAACTGCTGACGCGACTGTTCGACCAGCGCGTCGAGGCGCGGCACTACTGACGGTACCGACCACCGGCGGCACCCCCGCCTCGCTCACCCGGCGAGGACGACGACGGCCGCGACACCGACGGTGAAGACGGCCACCGCAGTCCCGACCAGCAGGAACAGCCAGCCACCGTTGCTCATCGGTTCCCCTCCAACGTGTCGGTCGGTTGCATCGGACCAGCTTACGGGTCGGACCCACATATGCGCGTCGTCACGACGAGGGCCGGTCAGATGGTGACCCACGCCACGCCGCCGGCGAGGAGGAGGGCGACCACCCAGACCACCAGTCGCTCGACGGAGACGAGCGCGGTTCGGTCCTGACGGAGTTTCATGTCACCACGGGCGTGTGCCACGGCCGTAAGTGCCCCGGAACCGCCGACCCGTTCTTTTCAAGTGTCTCAACACAGTAGGGTTGGGCAACGAATGAGCGAGGACTTCTACGAGGTGCTGGGCGTCTCCCGGGACGCCAGCGAGGACGAGATACAGCGGGCCTATCGGGAGAAGGCACAGGAGTACCACCCCGACGTGAGCGACGACCCGAACGCCGAGGAGAAATTCAAGAAGGTACAGACCGCAAAGGAGGTGCTGAGCGACGAGGAGAAACGCCAGGCGTACGACCGCCTCGGCCACGAGCGGTTCAAGCAGGCACAGAAACAGGGTGGGTTCGACGGCGGTGCTGGCGCGGGTGGCCGCGGTGCCGGCGGCGGCAACCCGTTCGGCGGCGGCGGTGGCGGCGGCCCGTTCGGCGACATGAGCGACATCTTCGAGCAGTTCTTCGGCGGTGGCGGCGGCCGTCAAGACGGCCCACGGCAGGGTGCAGACCTCAGGACGACGATGGAGATATCCCTGTCAGATGCCCACGAAGGTATGGAAAAGCAGGTAACCATCACCCGACCCGAGACGTGCGGCGACTGCGAGGGAACCGGGCACCCGCCGGGGTCCGACGCCGAGACCTGTCCCGAGTGTGAGGGCCGCGGGCAGGTCACCCAAGTCCAGCAGACGGCGATGGGGCGCGTCCAGCAGACCACGACCTGTCGCCGGTGCAACGGCGAAGGGACGCTGTACGACGAGCGGTGTTCGACCTGTCGCGGCGAGGGGCAGGTCCGCGATGAGGTGAGTCTCTCCGTCGAGGTGCCGGCGGGCATACAGGACGGACAGACGCTCCGGATGGAGCGAGAGGGCGCGCCCGGCGAGAACGGCGGCCCGCGCGGGGACCTGCTCATCGAGGTCTCCGTCGCGGACCATCCCGACTTCGACCGCGAGGGCGAGGACCTCTACTACCGACACGCCATCTCGTTCCCGCAGGCCGTCTTCGGCGACACCGTCACCGTCCCGACCCTGTCCGGCGACGTAGAACTCGACGTGCCCGCGGGAACCCAGAGCGGCGAGGTGTTCCGCCTCGACGGCAAGGGGATGCCACGCTTGCGCCGCCGCGGCAACGGCGACCTCTACGTCCGCGTGCAGGTGGTCACCCCCGAGAGCCTCAACGACGAGCAACGCGAAGCCCTCGAAGCGTTCGCCGAGGCGGGCGGCGAGGAAGTCGAAGTCGAGCAGGGCTTCTTCGAGCGGTTGAAGAACACCTTCTGAGCGCGCTCCAGACGGCTTAAACGCCCGGGGCGGCTACATCCAGTATGGACGTTCTCGGTGACCTCGTAGCGCGCGAGCGGCGGGCCAAGGAGCCACTCGTGTACTCGGCGGCGTCACAGCCCTACACCGCACACAAGTTCTGTACGGACGCGTGGAAGGCGGCGAACCTCTTTCGCTACCACGGCGTCGGGGACGGGCGGCCCGTCGCACTCGCGGACGAGGCGCGGCCACAGACGCTGCTGGCGTTCTTCGGTGCGGCCCTGATCGGGTCGAGCGCGCGGTTCGGCTTCCCGCCGGCGACGGACGCACGGGTGGCCGTCGGCCCAGTCGCGGCAGTCGAGCCCCTGCCACCGGACGGCGGCCTGAAACGCGTCGCCATCGGCGGCGAACCGGAGAGTCCAGACGTGATTCACTTCGAGCGGGACATCTGGAGCGAGAACCCGACGATGCCGCCTGACCAGCCCTCGCCCGAGGCGACGGTGCTGACGACTGCAGAGGCGGCGTACAGTCACGCCGACCTACTGGGGGCAGCAGCACGCGTCGTCGATTCGACGGGGATAGACGACGGAGACGCCGTCGCGGTCAGAGCTCCGCTCGCTCATCCCGGAACCGTCGTCGCGGGGGTACTCGCGCCACTGTCGGTCGGCGCGGAGCTCCTGTTACCCGGCACCGACCAGACCGGGACGGTTGCGGTCGCTGACGGCGACGCACCCGAAACAACGGTCGTCAGTCCCGACGACGCGGCACCGTGACTACCGCGCGTTATCGATAGCGTCGAGCGCGCCGGGGTTCTCGATGCTGGACATGTCGCCGAGGTCCTCGCCGGTGTAGGTGGCCTCGACGGCCCGCCGGATTATCTTGCCCGACTGGGTCTTCGGGAACTCGTCGACGAACAGCACCTCACGGGGGCGGAACGGCTTGCCCAGTTCCTCGCCGACCATCGCGCGGACTTCCTCACGCAAGTCGTCGTCCTCCGTCCACCCGTCTTCGGTGATGACGTAGAGGACGACGGCCGTCCCAGTGGTGTCGTCCGGGACGCCCACCGCGGCGGCCTGATTGACGCCCTCGTGGTCCATCGCCGCGCCCTCGACTTCCGCGGGACCGACCTTCCGGCCCGCGACGTTCAGGGCGTCGTCGGCCCGGCCGTGGAGGAACCAGAACCCGTCCTCGTCCTTCTGTGCCCAGTCGCCGTGGTCCCACATGTCGTCGAAGGAACTCCAGTACTCCTCCAGATACCGCTCGTCGCCGCTCCACAGGGATTTGGTCATGGACGGACAGGAGTCACGCGCGACGAGGAACCCGCGTTCGTGGGTATCGGCGATGGACTCGCCCGCTGAATCCACGATGTCGATGTCCATTCCGAGTCCCGGCCCGCCGAGCGTGCAGGGCTTGAGGGAGTTGATGGGCATCGGCATGAGGAAACAGCCACAGATTTCGGTGCCGCCGGAGATGTTGATGATGGGCGTGTCGCCGCCGCCGACGTTCTCGTAGAACCACTGCCACGACTCGGGGTCCCACGGTTCGCCCGTCGACCCGAGCAACCGGAGCGAGGAGAGGTCGTGGCCCTCGACCCACTCGTCACCCTTCTTCCGGAGCGCGCGGATGGCAGTCGGGGAGATGCCGAACTGCGTGAGCGAGTGGCGGTCTATCATCTCCCAGAACCGGTCGGGTTCGGGGTGGTCGGGCGCGCCCTCGTACATGAACATCGTCCCGCCGAAGGTGTGGTTGCCGATGAGCGTCCACGGCCCCATCATCCAGCCGATGTCGCTGACCCAGAAGAAGCGGTCGCTGGGCTTGAGGTCGAACCCGAAGTACAGTTCCTTGGCACACTGCATCTGGACGCCGGCGTGGGTGTGGACGATGCCCTTGGGCTTACCCGTCGTCCCCGAGGAGTACAGCAGCATCGACTCCTGGTCGCTGGGCAGTTCCTTCGTGTCGTACTCGTCTGCCTCCGTGGCGACGGCGTCGGTCCACCACTCGTCGCGGCCCTCCGTCATGGGAATCGAGAGGTCCGCGTCCGGGTCGCTCGCGCCCAGTCGGTCGAAGACCACCACGGACTCCACGTCGGTGTCGGCCTGTTCGATGGCCGCGTCGGCCGTCTCCTTCAGCGTCACCGGGTCGCCCCGTCGGAGGAAGCCGTCGCCGGTGAACAGGACCGAACATTCCGGGTCCTCGATGCGTGTCGCGGTGGCGTCGACGCCGAACCCGGAGAAGATGGGCACCGCGATGGCACCGACTTTGAAACAGCCGTACAGGATGGAGATGACTTCGGGGACCATCGGCATGTACAGGCCCACGGTGTCGCCCGTCTCGATGCCGCGCGTTTCGAGGGCGTTCGCCACCTGATTGGACTGTCGCTTGAGTTCGTGGAAGGTGAGTTCCCGCACGTCGCCGTCCTCGCCCTCCCAGATGCAGGCGACCTTGTTGCGCGTCTCGCTGTCGGGAGCGGCGTGTCTGTCGACGACGTTGTGGGCGACGTTGATGGACCCGCCGGGGTACCAGTCGCTGAACTGCGGGCCGTCGGTGTCGTCCCGGACGGTGTCGTACTCCTCGTAGAAGTCGATGCCGAGGTAGTCGACCAGTTCGTCCCAGAACCAGTCGACGCCCGAGGCGTCGATGCCGTCGATGTCTGTCGTCGTCCGCCGGATGAGGTCCTCGTAGTCGTCGATGTCGTGGGTCTGCATGAACTCCCAGACGTTCGTCGACTCGACGAACTCGCGGTCCGGTTCGTGCACCACCTGGTCGATGTCTTCGAGGGACTCCGATGCCATATCCTGTCCCTCGTGGACGGGTGACAAAGTAGTTGTGTCCCACGGGCGACCCGAACCCGGCGATGGCTACGGGATGACGGGGACGCGTGTCAGTCCGCTCGGCGTCCCCGTCTCGGTGACGGCGAGGTCGAACTCCCACCGGTCGGAGCCTGCCGGTGCGGCCGAGGACAGCGAAATGACCGTCTCCGGGAGTCGCCTGCGGAGGTCGACGACGAGCGGTAGCGTCGGGAAGCAGTCGCCCGCCGTCGCGAGCGGGTACGCCGTCAGCGTGACCGTCCACGACTGGCGGCCGAGTACCGCCTCACGGTGCGGCGTGAGGCTGTGGTCGCCGAGGAGGCCGACCCGTTCGAGGCGGCCGAACGTCGCGGTCAGCGGTTCGTCCGTCGACGCCGGGGCGGGGAACGCCGCGGCCGCCCGTTCGAGGACGGTATCCTGTGCCATCGGCGGCAACCGCTCGTCGAGTTCGTTCGCCAGCGTCCTGAGCAGGTGGAGACACAGGTCGTCCGGGTCCGTGACCGACGTGGCGGACTCACAGTAGACGTCCATCACGGCCGACTCGACGCCGTCGTATCCCTCGGCAGAGAGCGTCTGGAACACCGCGGCGGCGACGTTGTGGCAGAACCCGGTGAGCGAGGCATCCGACAGTGCGTCGGTCGGCCCGGGCGACGGCCGCGTCGTCTCCGGAGTGCCGTCGACTGTCGCGGGAACCTCACAGACGATGAAGTCGTAACACGGTGCCTGCGGGTCCCACTGCCGGAGTGCGTCCCGGTACGCCGTCGCCGTCTCGGCCGCCGCCCGCGCCGTCTTGCGGTCGCGGAACCGCTTCCCGCAGACTGGCACCGGCCGTGCCCCCGTCCGCCCACAGACGACGCAGTACTCGCCGTCGGGCACGGCGAGCGTGTCGATGCGGTCCCGGATGTTGGAGAGTGTGTCACCAAGCATTTTAGGTCAGCCTAAAACGATGTCGTCAAAGTACCTTACGGTCGAGGGGACGGGCACGCAGTAAACCCTTATCCACACGGGGGGGCTATAGTCCCGTATGTACGTCCGGGACGCGAAAAACCGTGAGGAGGTCTGGTTGCTGGACCACATCGAGGAGATGGGCCTGGACGAGACGGCCTTCCGGTCGCGCGACTACGTCATCGCAATCGACGAGGAGACCAACGAGAAGGCTGGGTTCGGTCGCATCCGGGTTCACAAGACCGACGACGGCGAACACTGCGAACTCACGTCCATCGGTGTGCTCGGCGGCTGGCGCGGGCAGGGTGTCGGCGCGCACGTCGTCGAACGTCTCGTCCAGAAGGCCGGCGACGAGGGGTTCGAGACGGTGTACTCGTTGAGTGACGCACCCGACTACCTCGCGCAGTTCGGCTTCGAGCGCGTCGAGGAGAGTGCCCTCCCGGAGAAGTTACAGGCTCGCCTCGCCGACAAGCGCGAGAAGTCGGCACCCGAGGCGGTCCCGATGGCCCTGCCGGTCGTGGACTTCGAGGTGCCCGCGCGGTTCCGCGACGCGTTCAAGCACGCCGCCGCCGACGAGGGGAGCGACGAACCCGAGGAAGGCCCGGAGGACTTCGGTATCGACCCGGAGGAGGCGACGTACAAGTACGACACCGGACGCTGAGACGCGAGTCCCGGCGACCGTATCAGCCAATGCTTATGCCCGGCCACGCGTGAGAGTATCGTATGTTCGACGAGGCGGACCTCCGGGAAATCCGCTCGGCTAAAGCCGAGTGGGACGAGGAGACGGTCGGCCCGACCGTAGAGCGGTTCGGCGAGCGTAAAGCGGAGTTCACGACCGACACCGAGGGCCACAGCGTAAAGCGACTCTACACGCCCGACGACATCGGCGACATCGACTACGACGAGGACCTCGGCTTCCCCGGCGAGGCCCCCTACACCCGCGGCGTCTACTCGACCGGGTACCGCGGTCGGTTGTGGACGATGCGCCAGTACGCGGGGATGGGCACCGCACGGGAGACCAACGAGCGGTTCAACTACCTGCTCGACGAGGGACAGACCGGCCTCTCGATGGCGTTCGACCTGCCGACACAGATGGGCTACGACTCGGACAACCCCATGGCCACCGGCGAAGTCGGGAAGACCGGCGTCGCCATCGATTCGCTGGACGACATGGAGACTGTCTTCGACGGTATCCCGCTGGACGAGGTATCGACCAGCATGACCATCAACGCGCCCGCGTCGGTCCTGTTGGCGATGTACATCGCCGTGGGCGACCGGCAGGGCGTCGACCGCGAGGAGTTGCGCGGCACCATCCAGAACGACGTGCTCAAAGAGTACATCGCGCGGAACACCTACATCTACCCGCCGGAGCCGTCGATGCGTATCATCACGGACATCTTCGAGTTCTGTGCCGCCGAGACGCCGAGTTTCAACACCATCTCCATCTCGGGCTATCACATCCGGGAGGCCGGGTCCACTGCGGCACAGGAAATCGCGTTCACCCTCGGCAACGGCATCGAGTACGTGCAGGCGGCCATCGACGCAGGACTCGACGTGGACGAGTTCGCGCCCCAACTGTCCTTCTTCTTCGCGTCCTACAACAACGTCCTCGAAGAGGTGGCCAAGTTCCGGGCCGCCCGGCGGATGTGGTACAAGATAATGGAAGAGCGGTTCGACGCCGAGAACCCCAAGTCGAAACAGCTCAAGTTCCACACCCAGACTGCCGGGTCGACGCTGACCGCCCAGCAGATAGAGAACAACGTGGTCCGCGTGGCCTATCAGGCGTTGGCGGCGGTGCTGGGCGGCACCCAGAGCCTCCACACGAACGGGAAAGACGAGGCCATCGGTCTGCCCACCGAGGAGAGCGTCCGGACGGCCCTGCGCACCCAGCAGATTCTCGCCCACGAGTCGGGTGCGGCCGACACCATCGACCCGCTGGGCGGCAGTTACTACGTCGAGTCCCTGACCGACGACATCGAGGCCGAAGCCTTCGACATCCTCGACACCATCGACGACCGGGGCGGGATGCTCTCGGCCATCGAGAACCAGTACGTCCAGCGCGAGATTCAGGACGTGGCCTTCGAACGCCAGCGCGAACAGGAGGCGGGCGAGCGTATCATCGTCGGCGTCAACGAGTATCAGGTCGAGGAGGAGGGCGACGACGACATAGAGGAGGTGGACGAGGAACTCGAACAGACACAGCGCGAGTCCGTCGCGCAACTCCGCGAGTCGCGCGACGAGGAGGCCGTCGAAGCGAAACTCGACGCCGTCCGGGAGGCCGCCCGGAGCGACGAGAACATCATGCCGTACCTCATCGACGCGGTGAAAGTGTACGCGACGACGGGCGAAATCTGTGACGCGATGCGGGACGTGTTCGGCGAGTATCAGGGCGGCGGCATCTGAGCGGCGCGCTCGCTCGTTTTCGGCGGCTGTCGGTGTGACGAGCGGCGGCGACAGAATTAAGTACGAGTGTAAAGTACGTTTTACTGTAAAGCGAGCTTTACGGAACGGACGCTTTACACCGCCCTGAAACCCATGACGCAACGCCATCCAGTACAGAGAGGACAGCACTACAATCGCATCATCACGGCCGTCTTCGCGGTCGGGTTCCTGAGCTTCTTCGCCGGAATGTGGCTGGACCGGACCTTCGCCGGACTCGTCGTGTACGCGGTCACCGGTCTCGGCGGCGTCGCGGCCCTGCTGTACCTGCAGTTCGTGAGTTCGGTCGAGTTAGTCGACGAGCGTGAACAGCAGTTGCACGAGCGAACCAGCGGCTTCATCGTCATGCTGTTCGCCTACGTCGGCCTGCCCGCTATCATCGGCCTGTACCTGCTCGACGCCATCGGCTACTACACGATACCCCCCGTCGTCTGGGGTGGGATATACGCGTTCGCCGGACTGTACTTGTCGTGGGGTGTCGCGTACCTCTACTACCGCTACCGCACATGAAAAACGACCTACGCGAGCGACGCGAGCGGGCGGGATTGAGTCAGGCTGACCTCGGTGCCGAAGTCGGCGTGACCCGCCAGACGATAAACTCCATCGAGCGGGAGCGGTACGACCCGTCGCTGGAGTTGGCCTTCGAGCTCGCGGCGTTTTTCGACTGCCACATCGAGGACATCTTCGACCCGGCGGGGGTGTGACTACACCTCGATACCCATCATCACCTCGTCCACCGGGTCGCCGTCGATGCGGTAGTGGTCGCTCCGCACGGCCTCGATGTCGCCGCCGTGGTCCTCGAAGAACTCGATTGCGGCCTCGTTGGTCGCCGGGAAACTGTTGTACACCTTCGAGAGGCCCGCGTCGGCGGCCCACTCCAACCCGCGTTCGAGGAGTCTGCTCCCGATGCCGTGACCCCGGTACTCCTCGACGATGCCGACCGTCAGTTCGGCGGTGTGTTCGAGTTTGTCGATTTCGGGCACGTCGAGGTGGACCCAGCCAACTACCTCGTCCTCGACGGTGGCGACGAAGAACACCCGGGACTCGAACTCGTTGTGCCGCAACAGCGACTCCTCGTAGTCGAGTTGCTGGGCGACGTTCTCCGCCTCGATGTACGTCCCCTCGCGTGCCACCTGCCGGACCGTGCCGACGATGCCCGCAATGTCGTCCTGCCGGGCGGGCCGGATGGTCACCGCGATTCCGTCACAGTCCACCTCCCTCTCGTCGCCGACTTCGAGCGCGATTTCGAGTTTCCCGTCGCGCTCCGCGAGATAGCCGTCCCGTTTGAGCATCGAGAGGTGGTGCCCGAACCGCCGCGGTTCGAACCCGAGTGCGTCCCGAACCCGGGCCGGTTCGACGCCGCCGTGACGCTCGACGTACTCGTAGACGCGCTGTCTCTCGTCGGTCAGGTCCACTGGCTCCAGCGACTCCATACCACGCCCATTCGCGGTTGAGACACTTATTCTTGGTGTAAGTTACCACACATCATAGTTGGCCGTGGTTCGACCCCACACCGCTATGTACCCTCCGTGCCGGACGTGTGCGTATGCACTTCGACCACGCTGGTATCGTCACCGACGACGCGGACACACTGGCGGAGACGTACAGCGAACTGCTCGACGTACCGGTCGCCCACCGCGAGACGTTCGAGGGTATGGCCGTCGTCTTTCTCGACACCGGCGACGGCTACTTCGAGTTGCTCGAACCGCTCGACGACGACGCCGCTGTCACGCGGTTCCTCGACGAGAACGGGCCGGGCATCCACCACGTCGCGCTCGCGACGGACGACATCGAGGCGGCACTACGGCGGGCCGACGGGATGGGTGTCGAGCGTATCGACGAGGAGCCACGGCCCGGCGCGTGGGGGCACGAGGTGGCGTTTCTCCACCCGAAGGACACCGGCGGCATCCTCGTCGAGTTCGTCGAACACTGACTACGTGAAGTAGAAGAACGCGAAGGGGACGACGAACAGCAGGACGAACATCAGGATGAGCATTGCTAGGTAGCCGAACGCGGCACCGCCGACGGAGAACCACGACGGGTGGTCGAACTTCTCGCGTATGTCCATCATGCTCGATTCATTCGACCCGTGAAATTTAGTTGTACCGACTCGGCTCAGGCGAGTATCTCGGCGATGCGGCGTGGCTCCCCCGACAGCGTCGGCTCTTCCTCGACGATTTGCAACACCTCGTGGTCCGTCACGTCGGGATAGGACTTTCCGATTGCCTCCTCGACGAGTTCCTTCTCCAGCCTGAAATCCGTGCCCTGATAGACAACATCGACGCCTTGCTCGTCGAAAGATAGAACGGTCATACCGTGCGGTAGTCGGCCGGGCACAAAAAGCGACGCGATAAGCGCGACAGTTGCGTCACCGGTCCGGCGCGGGCCGTCCCGGGTGCCCGAGCACGGCTACGCCGGCGACACCGGCACCGAACCCGACGGCGAGTACCCCGTACAAGAGGAGGTGGACGGGACTCGCCGGCGACAGGAGGAGTTCGAGGGCGACCATCCCGGCGACGTAGGCGACGACCGTCCCGGCGGCGAACGGCCGCGGCCCGATTCCGGTCACGCGACCGAAGGCAGCCCCGAGCGCGACGGCGACCAACACGACGGGCAGGACGACGGCGTCGCCCAGTCCGGCGAGGGCCGGGAGTCGGGACCACACGAGGTACGCCTCCACGGGCGGCCACACCACCGTGCCCGCGACGGCGACGAACACCGCGCTCGCGGCCACGTCCCGGACCGAGCGCTCCATGTCCGAGGCTGTCCGGGCCACTGGGGGTAAGTCTGTGGGTGCGGGAGACGCCCGCTGACGCCGTAACCGCTGGACGGAACGTCTGACGGGCGTCAGACGCCGCCTGTGGATTTAATATCGGTGGCGTCGGACGTTCGGGCGTGCCGCTGCGCTCGGACCCGCTCGACGAACTGCAGATTCCGGACGGGACGACCGTCGAGGAACACGACCTCGTGACCGACGGGGACGTGGTCGTCGGCGGGCAGAGCACCGTCGAGTTCGGCGTCCGCGGTCACTCGGTCATCGGCGGCGAGCGCGTACGCTTCGGCGGCGACATCGAGGCCGAAGGCGACTGCCGCCTCGACATGTGGAGTGACGTGGCCGGAAACGTCCTCGTCGGGGAGAACGCCTACCTCGGCGAACGCGTCCACATCGACGGGCAGTTGATGGTCTCGGGCGACCTCGACATCGGCGACGACGTCGACATCGAAGACGGCTTCGAGGCCAACGGCTGGATAGTCATCCGCAACCCGATGCCGACGGTGGTATTCCTGTTCGTCTACCTCTCACACCTGTTGCGCATCGGCGAGGAGGAGGCCGCCGAGGACGTGATGGCAGACCTCACAGACGGTGACGACCACGGCAACGACCCGGTTCTCATCCCGCGCAGTAGCCGCGTCAGCGACGACGCGTGGCGTGTCTCGACGCCCGCGACGGTCGGCGACGACTGCCGACTACACGGGAACATCCGCGCCACGTCCCTCTCCGTGGGCACGGACAACGAGATTTTCGGCAGCCTCCGTGCCCGGGAAGACGTACACATCGACAGCGGGACGGAGATTACCGGGAACGTCACCACCCGCGACGGGACCGTTCACGTCGCGGCCGGTGCCCGCATCCGTGGCGACGTGTCCGGCCACGACGTGCGCCTCCACGAGGACGCCGTCGTCGAGGGGTCGATTCGGGCGCGCGGCGAGACGATGCTGGTCCGTGACGACGACTTGGCCGACGACAGAGACGCCGACGCAGTACCGGAGACGGACGGCGAAACCGACGAGAGCGATGCCGAGGACGAAGACGAAGCGTCGTCGACGGACGCCAATACCGACGAGGACGACGCTGACGACGAGATGACGGCAGACGACGTTGACGACGAGACGACGGCAGACGACGCTGACGACGCTGACGACGAGACGGCCGACACTGTGCCCGACGACGAGTCCGAACCGGACCGCGAGGAGCGTGTGACTGCATCGGAGGACGACTACCGCGAGAACGGCCACGAGGGACCGGTCGAACCCGGTTCGCAGGCCTGACGCGGTCGGCGAGACCGAAAGCCCCTTCCTCTCCTCCCGGGTACGACCGGGCATGCTTTCGGTCGCGCTCGCCGGCAAACCAAACGCCGGGAAGTCGACGTTTTACACGGCCGCGACACGGGCCGAAGTTGACGTGGGGAACTACCCGTTTACCACCATCGACCCGAACCGTGGCGTCAGCCACGTCCGCACGGAGTGCCCATGTCTGGAGCGCGACGAGCACTGTGGCAACGAGAACTGCCGTGACGGGAAACGCTACGTCCCCGTGGAACTGCTCGACGTGGCCGGACTGGTCCCCGGTGCCCACGAGGGGCGGGGGTTGGGCAACCAGTTCCTCGACGAACTCTCGAACGCCGACGTGATTCTCAACGTCGTGGACGCCGCCGGCGCGACCAACGAGGAGGGCGAACCCGTCGAGGTGGGTGAACACGACCCGGTCGAGGACGTGGATTTCGTCGAGGAGGAGATGAACCTCTGGCTGGCGAGCATCGTCGACCGCAACTGGGAGACGGTCGAACGCCAGTCCCGGTCGCCCGACTTCGACATCGACGAGGCACTCGCCGAGTTGCTGACAGGCGTCGGCGCGACTGACTTGGACGTGGCCCGGTCGCTCCGAGCGCTGGAGTACCCCGAGGACCCCATCGCGTGGACCGACGAGCACCGCGAGGCACTGGCCCGGGACATCCGCGAGCGCACCAAGCCCATCGTCGTCGTCGCGAACAAGGCGGACATCGCGCCGGAGGGTAACGTCGAACGCCTGCGCGAGGCCGCCGAGTACGTCGTCCCCGCCACCGCCGACGGCGAGTTGGCCCTCCGCAACGGGGCCGAGGCGGGCGTCGTGGACTACGACCCCGGCGACGCGGATTTCGAGGTGGTCGGCGACGTGAGTGACGGCCAACGGGAGGGTCTCGAACGCATCCGCGACGTGATGGCACAGTGGGGTGGCACCGGCGTCCAGACGGCTCTGGACACGGCTGTCTACGACTTGCTCGACCAGATTACCGTCTACCCGGTCCAGAACGAGTCGAAGTGGACCGACGGCACCGGTAACGTCCTCCCCGACGCGCACCTGCTCCCGGAGGGAGCGACGCCGACGGACCTCGCCTACGCCGTCCACTCGGACATCGGCGACGGCTACCTCCACGCCGTCGACGCCCGCTCCAAGCGGGACGTGAGCGACGACCACGAACTCGAAGAGGGCGACGTCATCAGAATCGTCAGTACCGCGTCATAGCGGCCGGAACCACACCGACGCGACCAGCACTGCGAGGAACAGGTACGACCCCCTGATGAGGAGCATCGTCGACCGCTCGGGGCCGGCACGGACGGTCAGCAGGGCCACGCCGCCGAAGACGACGGGCGCGAGGGCGGTGCCGGGCGGGAACACGGACGCCACCGCCAGCGCGAGGACGCCCCCCATTCCGACGGCCATCAGGAGGTACGCCGTCGTCCGGGCGCGTGACCGGCCGAGGACGACGGCGACGGTGCGCTTGCCGATGGTGCGGTCGTAGTCGTAGTCCTTGGCGTCGTCTATCACCTTGATGCCCGAGAGGACGACGAGGAAGACGGCGGCGAACGCGACGACTGTCGCGGAGAGTGCCTGTACCTGTACGTAGTACCCGCCGACGAGGGCGAGGGCGATGCCGGCCGGATAGCCCGCCGTCGCGGTGACGGGATTCATGTCGAGTTGTGGCGCGTGGAGGTAGCCGATGACCCACCCCGGGGCGGTCAGCAGGGCGGCAACTGGGCCGACAAGAACGGCGATGGCGACGAAGCACGCACCGAACACGAGCGTCGCGCCGGCGAGGGCGGACCGACAGCCAGCAGCCGTCAACGGGTGGTCGTCGTCCTCGCCACGGACGTGGAAGTCGACGTAGCCGTCCTTGACGTGGGCGGTGTACAGTGCCGCGAAGACGGCCGTCGCGTGGAGCGCGCCGAGCGGGATCGAGAGTCGGCCCGACAACACCGCGCCGAACCACGACGCGGCCACCGGCGGGAGCATGAACACCGGGTGAACCTGCGACCTGAAGGCGCGAACCGCCGCACCGACGCCCGTTCCGTGGCGGGAGAGTGCCATAGACACTACCACGGGTCGGACGAAGATAAATGTAGACCGCACAACGGCTCTCCAGTCACCGGGAGTGACCCGCC
Organism: Halorientalis litorea; assembly: GCF_023028225.1. Lineage (NCBI taxonomy): Archaea > Methanobacteriati > Methanobacteriota > Halobacteria > Halobacteriales > Haloarculaceae > Halorientalis > Halorientalis litorea. Next base: position 2,338,540 of record NZ_CP095482.1, on the reverse strand, counting down.
TCAGCGGACGGCGGCCGTGGCGTCGCCCATGAGTTCCAGTGCCTCCTTCAGCGTCTCGGTGCCGACAGCGTAGGAGATGCGAGCGGACCCTGCCCCGCCCCCGCCGAAGGCGTCGCCCGGGACGACGACGACACCGTGGTCGATGACTTCGTCGACCCAGCCCTCGGGGACCGACGGCATCGCGTAGAACGCGCCCTTCGGCGTCGGACAGTCCAGTCCCATGTCTTCGAGGCCGTCCAGCAACACGTCCCGCCGCTCCTCGAAGGCAGTGACCATCTCCGCCACGGGGTCCTGCGGCCCGGAGAGTGCGGCTTCGGCGGCGTACTGGGAGGCCGCCGTCGCGCAGGCTTGCCCGTACTGGTGGGCGCGAAGCATCCGCTCGACGCGTCGCTCGCTGCCGGTCACCCAGCCGAGCCGCCAGCCCGTCATCGAGTACGTCTTCGAGCAGGCACCGACGACGACCACGTTGTCCGTTTCGGCGAACTCCAGCGGCGAGCGGTGTTCGCCCTCGAAGACGATGTGTTCGTACACCTCGTCGGAGAGACAGAGTACGTCGTGTTCGTCGGCGATGCGAGCGAACTCGCGCATGTCCTCGGGCGACTGCACCGCCCCCGTCGGATTGGCGGGGCTGTTGACGACGAACACGGCCGTCTCGTCGGTGATAGCCTCCTCGACGGTGGCCGGGTCCATCGTCAGGTCCTCGCGCAGCGGTACCGGCTTAGGCTCGCCGTCGGCGAGGTGGGTGAGCGCGTTGTAGGAGACGAACCCGGGGTCGGGATAGATGACCTGTTCGCCCGGGTCGACGTGAGCTTCCAGCGCGACGTGGAGGGCTTCGCTCCCGCCGGCGGTGGCGATGAACTGCTCGGGGTCGAGGGCCAGCCCGTAATCGCGGTCGTACTTCGCCGAGAGTGCCTCACGGAGTTCGAGCGTGCCCTTGTTCGAGGTGTAGCCGTCGGCCTTTCCGGCCTCGATGGCGTCGATGGCGGCCTGCCGCGCGTGGTCGGGCGTCGGGAAGTCCGGTTGCCCGAGACCGAGGTTGATGGCGTCCTCACCGGCGGCCTCGAACACCTCGCGGATGCCCGAGATGGAGACTTGCTCGATGCGGTGCGAGAACTCTGTCATACCCGCTACCGCGGCCTCTGCCCTCTAAAGCGTCCCGCTCCAGAGCGGCGCGTGTTCAGTCCTCCTCGCGCAGCTCGTCGATGTGGCTCCGAAGCCGCCGGAGGGCGGCGTCGGCGTCCATGTATCCCTGGTCGTACTCCTCGAAGACGGTCTCCGCCTCGCCGAGAAACGCCGCGAGGCGTTCGTCTGCGTCGGTCATGGTTGTGAGTGCGGACGGCACGCGGGTGAAGGTTGCGGAGTGGCGGCGGGGCGGTGCTGGGCCGAGTAGTGGCGGCGTGAAGCGGTTGCGGGGCGGTTGCAGAGGACAAAGCAGGGCGGCCGCGGTGCGGAACGGAGCCAGCGCGGCAAAAAGGTACTACTGGAACCCGAGCGGTTGGGCCTGACTGCTCTCCTCGGTGGCCTGACTCATCTGCTCGGCGAGTTGCTGGCGGGCGTCCGCGACTTCTTCGGCCTGTTCGACGAGCGAATCGGTCGGCGTATCGACGCCGGCGATTGGCTGGATGGCGTCCACTAGAAGGACGCGGGCGGCCTCCGGGTCGGGAAACTGCCTGTTCGACTGGACGACGAGGCCGAGGGAATCGAGGTCACTGCGGTAGGCCTGGTGGAGCAACGCACCGGTCGGGCCAGAAACTAGGCCGCCCTGACGGGGCGTGCCGATGTCGTGGTCGTCGAGGAGTGTATCGGCGTCACCGGTCGAGATGCCGTGGAGTTTCGGACGGCCGTCCTTCTCGGTGGGGAGGCCGCTGAGATACAGCGGGAGGGCGTTCTGCTCTGCGAGCCACCCCGTGAGACAGGTGGCGAACTCGGCGGCCTCGGAAGGCGAGACGGGGACATCGCTCTGGAGGGCGAGCAAATCGTGGTCGGGGGCCGCGTAGATGCGGACCGGCGGTTGGACCGCTCCAGAGTCCTCCTGATAGACCGCCACGTCCGGGAGTCCGTCACAGAAGCAGGACCCGTAGTGTGTCATCGAGAGGTGCTCTACGAGGTGGTCCGTCGCTAGCTTGCCGACCAACCCGACACCGGGGAGCCCTTCCACGAGAACAGGTGATTGGAGGTCGATGGTGTCGTCGTGAATCTGAACGTGTGCCATAGTACAACCAGACTGTCGGGATACATAACACCGCGGGGCGCGAGGGCGGCGTGGGCGTCCGGTCGCCGTCACCCGGTGGCCGCGAGAACGTTTTGTGTCTCGCCGCCGTCGGGTGCGGTATGGGACGCGTCAAACTGTTTACGACGAACGAGTACGAGGGCCAGACGTTCGATGCAGTGCTGGTCCGAGAGCGCGCGGCCGTCTGTGTCGAGCGTGCGGACGAGGCGGACCGACACGACGACGAGGGGACGCTCGTCCGCATCGTGCCACTGGACAAAGTGAATCACGTCGACGGCGACGCGGAGACGCTCCTCGTGGACACGGAGATTCCCGAGTCGTTCTACGGCGGGGGTGAGTACGGGTTCGTGGACACGGCGAAGTTCCCGGAAATCGAGTCCCACCTCGAAGAGTTGGCCGACGAGACGTACTGAGGATAGCCGAGGTTTTTACCCCCCGTCTCGAACGGGCAGGCAATGGAGGTACTGGAGCGGTACGAGTCACTCCTCGACGATTTCGAGGCGTTCACTGCGGCCTGTGAGCGTCCGCTCCCGTCGGTCGTCCGGGTCAACACCATCAAGACGACAGTCGAGCGCGCCCGGCGCGCCCTCGACGAGGAAGCCATCGCGTTCGAGCCGTGTGACTGGCACCCCGGCCTGCTGAAACTCCCCGAGACACAACCCGGTGCCAACTGGCCGTACTACCACGGGTGGCTCCACGGGCAGGAGGAAGTCTCGGCGGTTCCAGCCACCGTCCTCGACCCGCAACCGGGCGAGCGGGTGTGGGACGCCTGCGCCGCGCCGGGGAGCAAGACCACGCAACTCGCCGCGCTGATGGACGACGGCGGCCTGCTCGTGGGGACCGACAGCAACCTCGGACGCATCTCCGCGCTCCGCTCGAACGCCGAGCGACTGGGCGTGACGAACCTCGGCATCACGAACGAGGACGCCCGCGTCCACTCGCTGAAGCCGTGGGGTGGGGAAGAGTACGACCGCGCGCTGGTCGACGCGCCCTGTTCCTGTGAGGGGACAGTACGGAAGAACCCGGACACGCTGGAGGAGTGGTCGCTCGACCACGTGGAGAGTATCGCGACGGTCCAGCAGGGTATCCTCACCCGTGCCGTACAGGCGACACGCGAGGGCGGCACCGTCGTCTACTCGACCTGTACGTTCGCGCCCGAGGAGAACGAGGCCGTCCTCGACCACGTCCTCACCGAGGAGGACTGCCGCCTCGTCGAGTTCGACCTGTCACTCGACACCGCACCGGGCGTGACGGAGTGGCAGGGCGAGACGTTCGACGGCAGCGTCGCGAAGGCACGCCGCATCTACCCCCATCGCAACGACACGGGCGGCTTCTTCTGTGCGAAACTGGAGGTGACGGGATGAGCCCGCTCACGTCGTTCGCGGCACGCTCGCTCCGCTCGCGTGAACACGGTCGTTCCCACTCGCTCGCATCGCTCGCTCGTCTCCCACTCCCTGCTCACACTCACCGCTGGAGGGGGTTCGCGTGAACGACGGCCAACAGTTCGACCGACTCCCCGAGACGGCGGCGGACCGCGAACTCGACCGGCGGCCGACCCGCACAGCGGTCCTCGCGTGGTGGGACGAGCGGTTCGGCATCGACCCGGAGTTCTTCGCCGAGTACACGTTCTGGGAGAAGGGGAAAGGGAAGGTGTGGGCGTTTCGCGCCGACGTGGACTCGCCGGTCCGCGTCGAGAGTCTCGGGATGAGCGTCCTCCGGACCCGCGGCGAACACTGGAAACCGACGACGAACGCCGCCCAGCGGTTCGGCAAGTACGCGACGAAGAACGTGGTGGAACTCTCACGGGCGGAGGCCGAGACGTTCGTCGCGGGCGAGGACCAACCGCTCGACTGGGACGGCGACTGGGGGTACCTCGTCGCCGCCCACGACATCGCCGGGACGACCGAACCGCTCGGTGTCGGTCTCTATCTACACGGAGAACTCCGCTCGCAGATTCCGAAGGGGCGACGCCGAGAGTTAGACTGACCGCGCCCGGTACTCGCCGTATTTGACGCCCAGTGCGAGGCAGACGACGCCGAAGACGACTGTCGACGGCAACACCATCATCAGAATCGTGCCGGTCTCCATCGGAATCGGTGCGGCGATGAGGCCGCCGACGCCGACAGCGATTATCGCCGCGAAGATGACCGCCGTCTTGGTGAGGTCGAACTCCATACGTACGGGACGGACGCGACCGAAATTAGGATTGCGCTTGCCGCCCGCAAGCCATCCGTTCCCCTTGCCTCAGTCTTCGTCGGCCGTGGGGCGAACGAGGTCCGCGAGCGTCACGAGGATGCCGAGGAGCCATCCGACGGGGACGGCGATGCCGAACCACATCCCGGCGTAGGCGACGCCCCGGAGGTCGTAGGTCCGCCGGAGGTACTCCTCCAGCCCCACGAACGCGAGCGGGCCGTTGAGCAGGCGAATCGCGATGTTCTCGCTCTGGGGGAGCACGTAGTCGGCGACGGTGGGCGAGTACAGTGCCGCGACGACTGGCGGGAGGAAGATGGCAGTCATCGCGAAGGGGTAGGCGAACACCACCGTCGTCACGCGCCCGCCGACGCGACGGAACAGCAGGCCGAGTGCCGAGGCGACGATGGCGACGATGGACGCCGCCGCGACGGCGAAGAATCCCGCGGGCGTGAACTGGAGACGGGCGTACGCTGTAAGTCCACCCCAGAACAGGAGCAGAAGGACGGCGACGCCGATGGTCCCGAGTCGCATCGCCGTCCGGTCGAGACGGCGGGTCTGGAACCGGAGGAAGTAGCCCGTCAGCACGAGCGGGTAGAGGAGCGCGATGACGGGCACGCCGAGATAGTACCAACTGTTGTACGTGACTTTCTCGCGTGCGGTCTGTGGCTCCCACTTCCCGAGCACCGAGTTCGACGCCTCGAACTGCCGCGGGAAGAACAACTCCATCCACGTCTCGTGCATCCGCCGCACGTCGTAGCGGATTCCGCCGACAATTCCCGTCTGACTACCCGCGCTCATATCTCTCGCGTTGCGACGCCCCGGGTATAACCATTCTGGCTCGCCCGTTCCGTCGGTGGGTTCCGGTCACCACGCGTCCGGTGCGAAGTCCGGGTGGACCTGCCGGTCCGTCTCGTCGATGGCGTCGATGGCGGCGATGTCGTCCTCTGAGAGGTCGAGCGACAGCGACGCCCAGTTGTCGCGGATGTGTGCCTCGCCCGTCGCCTTCGGGATGGCGGTCACGCCCTTCTCGCGAAGCCACGCGAGACTGACCTGTGCCGCGCTGGCGTCGTGTTTCTCGGCGATTGTGGTGATGGTGTCGTTGTCGAACACCCGACCGCGTGCCAGCGGCGAGTACGCCACCAGTTCGAGGCCGGTTTCGGCGGCGTACTCCCGCAACTCCTCCTGTGGGAGTAGCGGGTGGAGTTCGACCTGATTGGCGAATATCGGGATGTCGGTGTGGTCGCGCGCCGCCTCGATGTGCTCCGGTTCGAAGTTCGAGACGCCGAAGTGCTCGATTTTACCCTCGTCGTGTAGCTGCTCGAACGCCGCGAGCGTCCCCTCGGGGTCGTACTCGCGGGCGGGCCAGTGGATGTAGAGCAGGTCCAGACTGTCGACGCCGAGTTTGTCGAGACTCTCCTCGGTCGAGGAGAGCACGTCGTCGTGAGCGAGGCGCGAAATCCAGACCTTCGTGGCGAGGAACACGTCCTCGCGGTCCACGTCCGCCGCCGCGATGCCCTCGCCGACGGCGGCCTCGTTCCCGTAGGCCTGTGCGGTGTCGACGTGTCTGTAGCCCATCTCGAGGGCAGTCTGTACGCTCTCGGCGCACTGGCCGGGTTCGTCGTTTTGCCACGTTCCGAGGCCGAGCATCGGCATCCCGCTGGCACGCGGCGCGCTCTCGGTCCCGGTGTCCTGGTGAGACATCTCGAAAGACAGGACGAGTCCAGGGCTCAAAGGAATTGTGGACCTGCCGATGGCTCGCGGCCGAACGGGCGGCTACTCGTCCGGTACGTCCTCGCGGCGTCGTCGGAGCGTCGAGAGGTACTCCTCTATCTCGGGGATTCGGTCTGGGAAGGCGTCGGTGGCCATCTCACGGGCGCGTTCCGCCCGGTCGATAGCGCGGTCGTAGCGGTCGGCGGCGCGTTCGTGGTCGCCGTCGTCGGCCGCCTCGCGTGCCACCCCGGCCTCAGTCCGTGCCTCGTCCAAGAGTGTGGTCACCTCGTCGTCGGTCGTCTCCGAATCAGTGTCCGCGTCCGCGTCGCTGTCCGGACCGGAGTTACGAGCGCGCCGAACCGCGTACACCAAGACGGTCACGAACAGGAGGGGGTACCCCATGACGGCCGTGATGCCGAGGCCGACGAGCGGGAAGACGCCGAGGAAGACTGTCGCCGCCGTCGGGAAGTAGTACACGCGACTCGGCGTCCAAACCGGACCGTCCGGTCCCAACCGTTCGGCGTAGACGTGCGCCGCGAAGATGAACCACGAGAGCGGAACGACGACGACAGACAGCACGACCGGTATCGGCCACGGTATCTTTCGCCACCCGCGCGCGAGCGGTCGCATCGCGTCGTGAAACGGCGCGAGCGACTCTTCGACTGACGCCCAGAACGAGTCATCGGACGCCGACGCTGGCTCCGACGAGTCGTTGCCCCCTTCGGAAACACAATCGTGGTCGCCGGGAAGTCGGCAGTCCACGCAGAAGGCGTCCCCACAGTCACGACAGTTGTACGTGTTCTCCACCCGGTCCCCACAGGACGGACACGAAACGCTCATCTACCCGTTCAATGACCGTTTTCTCATTAGTAGCTTGGGGGAACTACGTCGGACCGGCCGTCGTCGGTCAACTCCCGACGTGTTGGCGGGCGAACTGTGCCAACATCGGGAGGTCCGAAAGGTGGAACATCTTCCGCATCGCCATCTTGTCGCCGTTGTTCACCCGGGCGAGGGTGTCGTCGTCGGCACGCTGGAGGTCACGCATCAGCCTGTCGTAGCGGTCGTTCGGCGCGAAGTAGAGGAGTCGCGTCATCAGCAGTCGGGTCCGCATCTTCGGTGCGACCCGGTCGTGCCACAGTTCGTCGTATATCGCCATCTCCTCGGCTGACGTGTCCGGGGTCGCCGGAGTGAGACACCGGTCCGCGGTGATGGCGGCGGCCCGTCCCGACTCCATGCACTTGTGGATGCCTTCGCCCCAGAGCGGGTCGATAGTCGGTACCGTGTCGCCGATGGCCATGAAGTTGGCCGTGCTCATGCTGTCCGGGGGCTGGATGTGGGCCGAGCCACGGTGTTGTTTCCCCGCGATGCGCTCGGCGTTCTCGAAGCGTGGGTCCCGCTCGAGCCAGTAGTCGAGGTAGCCGTCGATGGTCCGGTCGGCGGTGGCGTGTCGCCTGAACTCGTCGTTTTGAATGTAACAGAGGCCGACCTTCGCCGTGTCCGCGCCGGTGTGGAATATCCACGAGTAGCCGCCAGGCGCGAGTTCGTGGTCGAGACGGAGCATCATCGCGTCGGTCAGGTCGGCGTAGTCTGGGTGGTCCAAATCGACACCCTCGAACTCGTACTCGACGCCGATGGCCTGATTGCGGCGTTCGAGGTTGGCCACGCCGAGTTCCTGTGCCAGCGGCGCGGACGGGCCGGTGGCGTCGACCACGATGTCGCCGTATACCTGCTCGCCGCCGTTGTACTCGACGCCGACGATTTCACCACCCTCTAGCACTGGCCCCGACACGCGGGCGTCGAACCGGTACTGTGCGCCGGCCTCGCGGCCCGCGTCGACGAGCCACTGTTTGAAGTCGGCGAACTCCAACACCGCGCCGGCCATGTCGCGGACGAAGTGTTCGTTCGGCGATTCCAACACCACGCTATCGGTAAACTGCATCACCACGTCGTCCGGGACGTTGAACGACGCCATCATCGACGGGAACGTCCCGCCAGTCGACTTGTTGCTCTGGCGAGGGAACTCGTCTTCGGCCTCCGTCTCGAGGACGAGAACGTCGTACCCCCGCTCCGCCACGTCGCGGGCACATTGTGCGCCAGCGGGACCTGCACCGGCGACAACCACGTCGAACTGCTCGGTCATTGGACACTGATTACATTCCATCTCATAAAAAAAGAACGTATCAGCGACGGGCACGCCGATTCGTCGGAAGCCGCCCCCCTTTATCTCACGCCTCGCATCGATTGTGAAAGATTGAAACCGGAGTGTGTGCCAACAGTGGACAATGTTCGACGACCGACCAGTGCGGGGGGACCTCGACGACCACGTCGAGAACGTACTCGACTTGCTCAACGAGTACGATATCAGTCTCTCTGCGAGTACACCCGAGATGGCGCGACAACAGCTCGAAGTGCTGACAGACCTCTCCGGGACCGAACCGGAGGAGGTGGGGGCAGTCACCGACGTGGAGATTCCGGGCGACGCGCCCGACCAACCGGCGATTCCGGCCCGCGTCTACGAACCCACGGGGACCGGCCCGTTTCCGACCGTCGTGTACTACCCCGGCGGCGGGTTCGTCACCGGCAGCGTCGACACGCACGACAACCTCTGTCGCCTGCTCTGTAAGCGGGCCGAGGCCACCGTCGTCTCCGTCGAGTACCGCAAGGCACCGGAGGACCCGTGGCCCGCCGCACCGAAGGACGCCTACGTCGCCGCTCGGTGGGCACAGAGCAACGCCGAGGAGTACGGTGGCGACGGCGACACCCTCGTCCTCGCCGGTGACAGTGCCGGCGGGAACCTCTCGGCAGTCGTCTCGCTGATGGCCGTCGACCGGGGGATGCCCGACATCGACCGTCAACTGCTCCTGTACCCGGCGACGACGTACATGGACCCGATGCAGTCGCGCGCACAGAACGGCGACGGTTACTTCATCACGTCACACGACTTGCTCTGGTTCGCCGCCCAGTACATGGCCGACGAGTTCGACGCGCACAACCCGTGGGCGTTCCCGATGAACGCACGGCCGGAGTACCTCGCCGAGACGCCGCCGGCGTTCGTCATGACCTGTGGCTACGACCCGCTCCGCGACGAGGGACACGCCTACGCCGTCGAACTCGCCGAGGCCGGCGTCGACGTGGAGTACACCAACTACGAGTCGATGATTCACGGCTTCCTCAACATGGAGGGCATCGTCGACCGTGCCTACGACGGCATCGACGAGGTGGCCGAGCAGATTCACGAGGCCTGACCGTTTTGCCGGTCCGGCCGTTACCGTTCGTATGACCGGCCACGAGGGGGCGGTTTCGGTGGTGAGGAGTCGAGTCCCCGACGCCGCCCTCGACGTGCGGCGTGCGGTGTTCGTCGAGGGCCAAGGCGTCGCCGAGGAGCGCGAACTGGACGGCAAGGACGCCGAAGCGACGCACTTCCTCGCTCGTGAGGGCGACGACGTGGTGGGTACCGCCCGCCTGCGCGAACTCGGCGAGAGCGACGGCGACGCCCTCGTCGAACCCGACGCGGTGCTCGGGAACGGGACACCCGTGGGGAAAGTCGAGCGCGTGGCGGTCCGGGAGTCCCGCCGCGGCGAGGGGTGGGGACGGCGGCTGATGGCGGCTATCGAGGACGAGAGCCGCGAACGCGGCCACGCGGTGCTCGTGCTCCACGGGCAAACTCGCGTCGAAGGGTTCTACGAGCGACTCGGCTACGAGACGGTCAGCGACGTCTTCGCGGAGGCGGGGATGCCCCACGTCGAGATGGTCACACGGCTGTGAAGCGGCGCGTGGGCGGTACGGCGAGCATCCGCGCTCGCGGAGCGAGCGCGGTTCCCTCCACGCGAACGGAGTGAGCGTGGAGTGGTTTTTGGCCGAGCTTTTTGCGAGGTGGGTTCGCGGAGCGAACCCGCCGAAGTAAAAAGGTCGTTTAGTAGAACTCGCGAACGAGGTCCATCGCGCCCTCGGGCGCGCCGTCCGGGATGTCGGCCATGCTGTCGGTCAGGCCTTCGCGTTCGTCCCACGGTACCGAGCCCTCGTCCTGATAGATGACGCCCTGATACTCCTTGTCGGCGTCGAGGATGGCGGACTTGGCGTCGTCGTAGTCCGTCGGGTCGTGGTCCGTCTCGCTGAGGTCCACGATGGTGTCACGGAAGTAGTCGTAGGTGTCCACGTCGTTGAACGTGACACAGGGCGAGTAGACGTTGACGAAGCCGAAGCCGTCGTGTTCGATGGCCTTCTTAACGATTTCGGTGTGCCGTTGGGAGTCCGAACTGAACGACTGGGCGATGAACGTCCCGCCCGCCGCGAGCGCGAGCGCGAGGGGGTTGACCGGGGGCTGTTTCGGTCCCTCCGGGGACGTCGACGTCTCGAAGTCCTCGCGCGAGGTGGGCGAGGCCTGTCCCTTCGTCAGGCCGTAGATGCGGTTGTCCATGACGATGTAGGACATGTCCACGTTCCGGCGGACGGCGTGGATGAAGTGACCCGCACCGATGGAGTAGCCGTCGCCGTCGCCGCCAGCGACCATCACTTCGAGGTTCGGGTTGGCTAGTTTCACGCCCATGCCCACGGGCAGTGCGCGGCCGTGAACGCCGTGGAGCGCGTAGCTGTGCATGTATGTGCCGATTTTCCCGGAACAGCCGATGCCGGCGACGACGAACGTGTTGTCCGGGTCGTTCCCGGTGGTCGCCAGTGCCTTCATCATGCCGTTCATCGTCCCGAAGTCGCCACAGCCGGGACACCACGTCGGTTGCTTGTCGGATTTGAAGTCGGTGAATCGTACGTCTGAGCTCATGTGTGTGCCTCCGCGGGTGCCGCGAGTTTCTCCTCGATTGCCTCTGCGAGTTCGTCGGCCTTGAATCGCACGCCGTCATACTTGTTGACACGCTTCACGCGTGTCAGCGCGTCGTGTTCGACGACGTCCGCGAACTGTCCGGTCGCGTTACACTCGACCACGATTACCTCGTCTGCCGCTTCTATCTCCTCGGATAAGTCCGGCCGGGGGAACAGATACGGTACCGAGATGAAGCGCACGTCCGTCCCGGACTCGTCCAAGAATTCGAGGGCTTCCCGCATCGCGCCCTCGTTCGAGCCCCACGAGAGGACGAGGTTGTCGGAGTCGGGGTCACCGAACTCGCGGTAGTCCCACTCCTCCTCCTCGCGGGCCGTCTCGACCTTCCGCTGGCGTTTGTCCACCTGCTCGACGCGTACCTCGGTGTCCTCCGTCCGCCGACCGAGCGCGTCGTGTTCGAGGCCGGTCGTCATGTGGGCACCGCCCTCGACGCCGGGGAACGCCCGGGGGCTGACGCCGTCGGCCGCCGGGAAGTGGGGCTGGAACTGACCCTGTTCGTTCTGCCAGCCGTCGATGTGGTCCTCGTCGACGACTTTGCCGCGGTCGATTTCCACCTCGTCCATGTCGAACGTCTCGGGCGGGAACGTCTGTTCCGTCACGGCCAGCGCGAGGTCCGCGACGAGGAACACCGGCGTCTGGTACTTCTCGGCGTAGTTGAACGCCTCGACCGTCTTCCAGAAACACTCCGCGACGGTTGTCGGCGCGACGACGAACCGCGGAATCTCGCCGTGGCCGCCGTACAGCATCTGGTTCAAGTCGCCCTGTTCCTGCTTGGTCGGCATCCCCGTCGAGGGACCCGAGCGCATCACGTCACAGATGACCATCGGCGTCTCGCTGGTCGCCACGAGGCCGAACGTCTCGGTCATCAGGTCGATACCGGGACCGGAGGTTGCGGTCATCGAGCGCGCGCCCGCCCGTGCCGCGCCCAGCGCGAGGTTGATCGCCGCGAGTTCGTCCTCCGCTTGGACGACTTTGCCGCCGAACGATTCGAGACGGCCGGTCAAATACTCCATCACGTCCGTCGCGGGGGTGATGGGGTAGCCGGCGTAGAACCGACAGCCGGCGGCGATGGCACCCATCCCGATGGCCTCGTCGCCGTTCAGGAGGACATAGTCGTTGTCGGTCGTCTCCAGCGAGTAGTCGAAGTCCGTGTCCGCGAACTCCTCGGCGACGTACTCCTGTCCGAGACGGGCGGCCTTCTTGTTGTTCTCGACGATGGCCTGTCCCTTGTCGGAAAAGCGCTTCTCGAGGGACTCGTCTAAGTTCTCGATGGGGAACTCCGCCACCTCGCAGGCCGCACCGAGGGCGACGACGTTGCGCATGATGGCACCGCCGGCGTCCTCGGCCAGCGACTTCAGGGGGACGTCGAGTCCGACCATCCCTTCGGGTATCTCGACGTCCTGCATCGTGGTCCGCTCGCCATCGTAGATGATGACACTCCCCTCGTGCAGTTCGTCGGTGTTTTCGTGAATCGTGCGCTCGGTCAACGCGATGAGTACGTCGAGGCTGTCGACGACACTCTCGACGCGGTCGACCGAGGTCCGTATCTTGTAGGCCGTGTATCCACCACGGATACGCGACGCGAAGTCCTTCGACGTGAAGACGTGGCGACCGGCACGGGAGAGAGCCTGCGCGAAAATCTTGCCCGTGGAGTCGATCCCGTCGCCAGCTTCGCCGCCGATGGCCCAGTTGAGGTCCTCGGGCATACTACCACCCGAGTACCAACCCGCGGAGCAAAAACCCTTCGCAACCACACCTCTGTTTCTGTGAGAATCGCCCGAAAGAACGTTACAAATACCGTTCTGACAGGAACGAAAGCCCCTTGCTTGGTGGGGAGTGACAGCACCAATATGGAAGACGCTACCGTCACCGTCGCCGACATCGAGTCCGTCGGTGCCGACGCCGTCGCCATCGCCATCGAGTCACCCGAGACGTTCGACGCTCGCCCCGGTCAGTTCGTCAAGTTGGGTGCCGTCGTCGACGGCGAGGAACACAACCGCTTTTACACTATCTCCTCGCCCGACACTGCCGACCGATTCGAGGTGACGGTCGAAATCGACCCCGAGGGCGAACTCGGCCCGTACCTCGACGCGCTCGAACCCGGCGACACGCTCACGATGTCCGGCCCGTACGGCAACGCCTACTACGAGGACGAACCGCGCGTCGTCGTCCTCGCGGGCGGCCCCGGCGTCGGCCCGGCCATCGGCATCGCTCGCCGCGCGCTGGCCGACGGCAACGAGGCCGCCGTCGTCTACCGCGACGGCGCCCCCATCCACGGGGCGGCACTGGACGACATCGAAGCGGCGGGCGCGACGGTCCACGTTCTCGATAGCGACGCGGACATGACCGACGCCGTGCGTGACGTGCTGGCCGGGACGGACGACGAGCAGGTGTTCGTCTACGGGTTCGCGGACTTCCTCGATTCGGCCACCGCGGCCGTCGAGGCGGCCGGGGGGGACTCCGACCGAGCGAAAGTCGAGAACTTCGGCTGAGGCCGCCGCCGGTGGGTCGGCTATTTGATCCCGGGCGGGAACGGACCACGCATGGGAAGACTCACCGACGCACTCGTCGACCGGGTGGCCCCCACGCCGGAGTGGGAGGACGCCATCGTCGCCGACGACCCCACGCTCGAACTCGCACGGGACGTGATGGAGAACCCCGAGACTGTCACGCTCCGGGACGGGCGACAGCTGGGCTACGCCGACGTCGGTGACCCCGACGGCACGCCGCTCGTCGTGTTCCACGGGTTCCCCAACTCGCGAGTCTTCGGCGTGGTGTTCGACGCCATCGGTCGCGAACAGGGCGTCCGAATCCTCGCACCCGACCGCCCGGGGTTCGGTGTCTCGGACCCCGACCCCGACCGCAGACTCCTCGACTGGCCGACGGACCTCGCGGACTTCCTCGACGGACTCGGCCTCGACAGCAGTCCCGTCCTCGGCGTCTCCGGCGGTGGACCGTACGCGGCGGCTTCGGCGGCACTGCTCCCGGAACGCGTCGACCACGCGGGCATCGCGTCCGGTCTCGGGCCGATGGCGGCCGTCGGCGTCCGTGACCGGCTCTGGTACTACACGGCCCGCGGTGCGGGACCGCTGACGAAACTGCTGCTGTGGGCGGCCGGTCGGCAGGCACTCGTGGACCGCGATGCCTTCCTCCAGTCCCTCGCCGAGAGCCGGTCCGACGCCGACGCCGCCCTCTGGACCGGACCGGTCGGGAAAGTCACACACGCGAGCATGGTCGAGGCACGCCGCCACCACGGTCTCGCCCCGCTCGTCACCGAGACGGCACTGTTCGGCCGGCCGTGGGGGATCGACCTCTCGGCCATCGAGGTGCCCGTGACGCTCTGGTACGGCGGTGCGGATACCGTCGTCCCACCGGCGATGGGGCGGTATCTGGCCGACCGGATTCCGACCGCGACGGAACACTACGGCCCGGACCTCGGACACCTCTCGGCGTTCGTCGAGAACGAGCGAGAAATCGTCGAGACGCTGACTGCCTGACTCAGAACGGCCGGTCGAGAACGATGGTCTCGTCCCGGCCCGGGCCGATGCCGACGGCGTACACCGGTGTGTCGAGTTCGTCGCTGATGTAGTCGAGGTACGCCTGTGCGTTGTCCGGGAGCGCGTCGTAGCCGTCGGCGGCGACCGCTTCCCAGTCGGCGTCGGGCCAGCCATCGAACGTCCGGTAGGTCGGGTCACAGTCGCCCCACCGCTCCGTCGTCGGGGGCATCGTCTCCGTCTCCTCGCCGTCGAGCGTGTAGGTGTGCCCGACCTTCACCTCGTCTAGCCCGCCGAGTACGTCGAGGTGGTTGACGGCGATGCCGGTGAACCCGCTGGTGCGGGCGGCGTGGCGGAGCATCGGCATGTCGAGCCACCCGACTCGTCGCGGACGGCCGGTGACGGTACCGTACTCGCCGCCCTCCTCGCGGATGTACTCGGCGAGGTCCTCGCTCTCGTCGTCGCCTTTCAGTTCCGTCGGGAGCGGCCCGGTCCCGACCCGGGAGAGGTAGGCCTTGACGATGCCGATAATCTCGCCCTGCCCGATGGTTGTTGGGCCGACGCCGGTGCCGGTACAGGCCCCGCCGGCGGTGGGGTTCGAGGAGGTGACGTAGGGGTAGATACCGTGGTCGATGTCGATAGAGGTCCCCTGCGCGCCCTCGAACATCACGTTGTCACCGGCCTCGACGTGGTCGGTCAGGAACTCCCCGGCGTTGACCGTCATGTCGTTCTCGCGGAGGCGGCGGCCGTACTCGCTGAACTCCTCGTGGAGGGCGTCGATGTCGAACTCCTCGCCGGCCTCCATGCCGTACACGTCCTCGACGAGTGCCCGCTTCTGCGGGACGACGTACTCCAGTCGGTCACGGAGGGTCTCCGGGTCCAGCAGGTCACCGATGCGGACGCCGCGGCGGCCGGCCTTGTCCTCGTACGTTGGGCCGATGCCGCGGCCGGTCGTTCCGGCGTCGAGGTCGGAGTCGCTCTTCGCTTCCTCTTCGATGCCGTCCAGTACGCGGTGGTACGGGAGAATGGCGTGGGCGCGCTGGGCGACGCGAACGTCGGGGTCGAGGCCGCGTTCGCGGAGCGTGTCGATTTCGTCGAACAGCGTCCGTGGGTTGACGACACAGCCGTTCCCGAGGACGCCGACCTTGCCGCGGATAGCACCGCTGGGGACGAGCGAGAGTTTGTACTCCTCGCCCCCTTCGACGACGGTGTGGCCCGCGTTGTCGCCACCCTGATACCGGGCAACGACGTCGGCGGCATCGCCATAGAGGTCGACGATGCCCCCTTTGCCCTCGTCGCCGAGTTGCGACCCAACGATAGTTACGGTCATCACCGGGGATTGCGCACACCCCGATAAACCGATTACGGTCCCCTCACAATTCCTTCCCGTCGGACGGGACGAAACACGACCCGTTGGCGTGTGTTGGCACCACAAAGCCTTTGTTTCGTGGCCGGGGAGCCAACATAACGCGGTCTCTCTTTAAATACCGCCCGACAGCAACCTTTAAAACCCGCGAACACAAGTTAACAATTGCCATGATAGACAGGCTTGAGAAGGAAGTAGACATGCTCGAACGCCATCTGCAGGTACTGCGGATGGTCATCGAGAACGAGCCTATCGGCATCGTCAAGATGTCGAACGAGACCGGCTACCCACATCACAAAGTCCGTTACTCTCTCCGCGTTCTCGAAGAGGAGAACCTCATCGAGCCGTCGAGTCAGGGTGCGATTACGACGGAGCAGACCTCCGAGTTCGTCGACGACCTCGACGAGAAGATAGACCACATCATCGAGAAACTCGAAGCGATGAAAATCGAAGACGTTGCGGAGATAGAGGGCTGACGAGTCAGATTTCCGGCACTGAGAGATTGAATTTCTGTCCGCGGGCCTCGACTAGACAGAGGTGGAAGCCGTCTTTTCTCGACAGACGCACGTAGCTTTCCCGACTGTCCCGACTGAGCAACCCGCCACCCGTCGCGGCCGACGCCGCTTCCATGGCGTCCGGTTCGAAGAAACTCGACGTGACGAGGAACCCGCCGGCGAGCGAGCCCTTGGACTCGCCGACGCGCTGTGCGGCCGCGATGAGTGACTCCATCATGTCGCCGGTCGCCGGGTCGCGCGACTCGTTCATGTTCGCCACCGCCAGGGGGTTGCCCATCCGGTCGCGCAACACCACGTCGAACCGCTCCTGACTCCGGTGGGTCTCGCCGTCTTCCTGATACTGCACCGAGATGGTGCCGTTCAGTTCCGCCCGGTCGAGACGAGGGAGTGCGTCGTAGATGTCCTTGAGTGCCCCCTCGTGGCCCGTGTCCCGGATTTCGTACGGGAGGACGCGCGCAACCCACTCCACGAAGCGGTACTGGATGGTGTCGGTGAGGAACGCCTCGAACGGTTCGCCGTCGACTTCCACCGCGTCGGCGTCGAACTGCGTGTGATACTGGAGTTCGAGGTTGTCGTTGACCGCGCCGGCCTCCGCGCGGCCGTCGTGGGCGGCTTCGAGCGTGGCTTCGCCCTTGGATTTGTAGCGGACGAACAGGTTCGTCTCGTCGATAGCCTCACCGGGACTCAGCCGTTGGCGGTCGACGACCGAGTCGCCACCGTCGTCGGTGCGAAGTTCGTCTATCCGACGTTCCAGCGACTCGACCTGTGCTTCGAGCTCGTCGCGTTCCTCCCGCACCGCCGCCAGTTCCGACTGGAGTTCGTCGCGTTCGCCTTCGACGGTCTCCAGTTCGGACTCCAGCCGCTCGATTTCGTCCTCGCGCTCGTCGAGTTCGGCTTCGAGTCGCTCGATGTCCGCAGGTGGCTCGGACCCGCGTGACACGCCGCCCTGTGGCTGTTCTGTCGATTCGTGCTGTGGCGTCTCCGCCCGCTCCGCCGGAGGTTGGTCGCCCTGTGGGTCACGCGAACGCCGACCGGTCGCCTGGCCGCCGGTATCGTGTTCGCCACGCGCGTCGTCGCTTCGCTGTGTCGATGGCTGTCGGGCGGGTGTCGAGTCGGCCTGTGTCTCTCCGCCGACGCCACCGGCACCCGCCGACGGGTCGTCGTCGGCGAGGCTCGTCCGGTCGGGGTCGAGCGACGGTATCGAGCGCGTTTCGAGGTCGGAGACACCGCTGCCACCGGCCGGTCCGCCACCGCGGGACCCCCCTCGGCTCTCGCCACCCCTGGTCGGTGATTGTGGCCCCCCGGCGCGTCCGTTCGCGGGACTTTCGTTTCGACCGGTCGACCGCGCCTCGCCGGGTTGTCGGCCGCTGTCCGACTGCTCGCGGCGACGCTCGGACCCGGTGTCCGACGCAGCGTGACCCCGGCGGGATGCCGACGTGTCGGCGTCACCTGTCCGCTCGCGTCCGGTGTCGGTCCGAGAGTCGTCCGCATCGCGGGCCTCCTCGCGTTGCTGGTCGTCCACGTCCCGGTTCGTCTCGCGCTGTCGGGCATCCGCCCCCTGGGTCGCCGTGGACTGCTCGTCGACCTCTCGGCTGGGTGGCTGTGTCTCGCTGTCCGAGTCGTCTGCGGTACTGATAGGCTCGGTGTTCGACCCGCGGTCGCTCGACTGGCCCGTGTCTCCCGGGTGCGGGCGGTCGGGGGTAGCGTCTCCCCCGGCGTCGTCGTCTGCCGTCTCCGCCTCCGTCGGGGGCGCGGAAGGCGCGTCGTCGGAACCGGACTCCGCTGGCTGTGACTGGCCGGCATCGGTCTCCGAATCAGCCGCCGTCCCCGCGGCCGCCGCGGTCCCACCCGTCTCGTCGGCGGGCTCTTCGGGTTCGGGAATCTCGACGATGTCGATGTCGACCTGATACACTTTGTAGATGCCAACCTCGTCGTTGGCCTTCTCGAAGGCCTCGTCGTCGGTGAGGAGTTCCCCGTGCGCGCCGACGAAGGCGACGCTCATCGACTGGCCTGCGTGGTACACTTGGTAGTAGTCGCCACTGAGGACGTTCTCGGAGAGTTCGACGTAGCCGGTGAAGTTGCCGTCCGCGAGCGTGCGGTCGACCTCTTCGAGCGGCGTGTCCTCGGTGTAGTACTGGGCGCGAACCTCGTCGCCCCGCGCCTGCATGACGGCGAGCAGCGGGAGTGCCGGCGAGGGTGCTCTGTAGGCAGGGCCCGAGGCGTCCTCGAAGTCCTCGATGTCGCCGTCGAGAACCCCCACGACTTTGCCCTTCGTCATACACAGCCGCGTCGGTCCTGCCGTGACGATGCCCGAGAAACCGTCAGCTGACAGGTCGTGCAGACCACGGTAGCCGCCCGAGAACGAGCGGGAGTCCCAGCCGTCGACCTGCTCGACCGCGCGTGTCGTCATTGTCACCACCAAGTCCCATGCGAGGCAAATACTTTGCGGGGCACTAACTCGGTGGCGACGGCGAGGAGAGAAGCGAGACGGAACGCTACGCGAACGTCACCGACACGTCGTCGGTTTCGTCCGCGTCCTGCTGGATTTTCTCCCACGCGTTCTCGAAGTCGGCCATCCTGACCTCGGTGCGGTCGTCGCGGATGGCGAACATCCCGGCTTCCGTCGAGATTGCCTTCACGTCGGCCCCCGACGCCTCCTCGGCCATCTCGGCGAGTGCCGCGTAGTCCACGTCGTCGGCGACGTTCATGTCACGCGTGTGAATCTCGAATATCTGCTCGCGGCCCCCGATATCGGGCTTGGGGACTTCGATGAGGCGGTCGAACCGGCCGGGGCGCAGAATCGCGCGGTCGAGCATGTCGAAGCGGTTGGTGGCGGCGATGATGCGAATCTCGCCGCGGTCCTCGAAGCCGTCCATCTCGCTGAGCAGTTGCATCATCGTCCGCTGGACCTCCGCGTCCCCGCTGGTCTTGGACTCGGTCCGCTTGGCCGCGATGGCGTCTATCTCGTCGATGAAGAGGACGGCCGGTTCGTGCTGGCTGGCCAACTCGAAGAGGTCACGGACGAGTTTCGCGCCCTCGCCGATGAACTTGTGGACTAGCTCCGAGCCGGCCATCTTGATGAACGTGGCGTCGGTCTGGTTAGCGACGGCCTTTGCCAGCATCGTCTTGCCCGTCCCCGGCGGCCCGTGCAGGAGCACCCCGCTCGGCGGGTCGATGCCCACGTCGTCGAACATCTCGGGGCTCTTGAGGGGCATCTCGACGGTTTCGCGGACCTCGTCCATCTGCTCCTCGATGCCGCCGATGTCCTGATAGGTCACGTCGGGGCTCTGTTCGACCTGCATGACGCGAGCGCGCACGTCCGTCTCGTCGTCCAGCGACTTCACGATGGACAGCGAGTTGTTGACGGCGACGCGGCTGTCCGGTTCGAGGTCCGCGCGCATCTCGTCGGTGACCTCGGTGAGAGCTTCCTGATTGTTCCCGTGCTGTTTGATGATGACGCCCTCGTCGGTTATCTCTTGGACTGTGGCGACGAACAGCGGGGACTGCTTGAGCTTCTTGTTCTCGTGCGTCAGCCGTTCGAGTTTCTGCTGGTACTTGTTGTTCTCGGCGTTGGCGTCCAGCAGTTTGTCCCGCATCTCCTCGTTCTGCGACTCCAGCACTTCCAACTGCTCCTGGAGCGCGTTGATCTTCTCCTGTTGAGACGCGTCCCCGTCGTACGGGAGTTCGACGTCGTCCACAGTGTCAGTCATTGCCCGCACTAGCAGATGTAGTAATAAGAGGTTTCGGGTAGCCACAGCCACCGAAGCGGCGGCGTTTGCCGGTGATTTCGGGCAGCGTATCTTACCGGGGAGCCCCACGGTGGTATTCTCTTTAGTAATAAAGTAGAACAAGAAATATTATTAGCCTGTATCCGCAAGGATAGGCACATGAGTGTCTCGGAGTCCACACAAGGAGACGCGGAACAGGGTGACTGGGACGACGTGCGCGACCTACCGCCGAGCGCGAAACTCGTGGCGAAGACGCTCGAATACAACGACACGCTGACCCAGAGTCAGTTGGCCGAGGAGACGCTCCTCCCACCTCGGACGGTCCGGTACGCGTTGAACCGACTCGAAGAGGTCGGCGTCGTCGACTCGCGGTTTTCCTTCTCCGACGCCCGCAAGCGCGTCTACGCGCTGACCATCGAGGAAGCGGCCTGAACGACCCGTAACCGCACGCACACCGGTCCTGCCCCGCCGTCGTTCACTTTCACCTCGGTCGCGGAACCACTATACACCGGGGTTCCCAACCACAGGTCAAATGACGCGGGTGTTGCACACCGGCGATACGCATCTGGGCTACCAGCAGTACCACCGCCCGGAGCGTCGCGAGGACTTCCTCGACGCTTTCCGACAGGTCGCCACCGACGCCATCGAGGACGATGTCGACGCCGTCGTCCACGCCGGGGACCTGTTCCACGACCGACGCCCCGCACTCCCGGACATTCTCGGGACGCTGTCGGTCCTTCGGACGCTCGCCGACGCGGATGTACCCTTCCTCGCCATCGTCGGGAACCACGAGACGAAACGCGACGCACAGTGGCTCGACCTGTTCGAGTCCCTCGGCCTCGCCACTAGACTCGGTGCCGAACCGGCGACCGTCGGGAACACGGCCTTCTACGGACTCGACTTCGTTCCCCGGTCGAAGCGGGCCGACCTCGACTACGACTTCGCGGGCCACGACGCCGACCACGCCGCGCTGGTCGCACACGGCCTCTTCGAACCGTTCGACTTCGCCGACTGGGACACCGAACGCCTCCTCGAAGCGTCGTCCGTCGACTTCGACGCGCTCCTGCTCGGCGACAACCACGCGCCCGATACAGTGGAGATGGACGGCACGTGGGTCACCTACTGCGGGTCCACCGAGCGGGCGAGCGCGGACGAGCGCGACGAGCGAGGGTACAACATCGTCGAGTTCGAGGAGGAGGTGTCCATCCGACGACGTGGCCTGCCGACCCGTGAGTTCGTCTTCGTCGACGTGGAACTGGGCGAGGGGGAAGGCGTCGAGCGCGTCCGGGAACAGGTCGGACAGTACGACCTCGAAGACGCGGTGGTCGTCGTCCACGTCGAGGGCGACGGCGACCCGGTGTCGCCCGCCCGCATCGAGGAGTACGCCGACGAGGCAGGCGCGCTAGTCGCTCGCGTCACCGACCACCGGGAGGTGGCCGACACCGAAGACGTTGAGGTGAGTTTCGCCGACCCGGACGATGCCGTCCGCGAGCGCGTGCGCGAACTCGAACTGAGTGACGCCGCCCGCGACATCGACGAGACGGTCCGGGCGAGCAAGACGCCAGACTCGAAGGTGACCGAGGCGGTGGAACGCCGCGTCCGGGAGCGACTCGACGGCGGCGAGGGGGTCGCCACCGACGGTGCCGATGCGGAGACGGACGGAACGGACGACGGGGCGGCGGCCACCGGCGAGGAAAGCGACGGTTCGGCCGAGGACGGCGACGGACAGGTAACCATGGGTGAGTACGAATGAAATTCGAGCGGATTCGGCTGGAGAACTTCAAGTGCTACGACGACGCCGACTTGCGGCTGGACGAGGGCGTGACCGTCATCCACGGGTTGAACGGGAGCGGGAAGTCCTCACTGTTGGAGGCGTGTTTCTTCGCACTCTACGGGTCGACGGCACTCGACAGCACGCTCGACGAGGTGGTGACCATCGGCGCGGAGGAGGCAACCGTCGAACTCTGGTTCGCCCACGGCGGCGAGTCCTACCACGTCGAGCGTCGGATTCGCGTCAGCGGCGACAGTGCCTCCAACTGGAAGTGCGTCCTCGAAACCCCCGGGGGAACGTACGAAGGCGCGCGCGACGTTCGGGAACACGTCACCGAACTACTCCGGATGGACGCCGAGGCGTTCGTCAACTGCGCGTACGTCCGACAGGGCGAGGTGAACAAACTCATCAACGCCTCGCCGGGCGACCGGCAGGACATGATAGACGACTTGCTCCAACTCGGGAAACTCGAAGCGTACCGCGAGCGCGCGAGTAAGGCCCGGCTCGGCGTCAAACACGTCCGAGATGGCAAGCGCGAACTGCTCGAAGACAGGGAGACGGAGATAGAACGCCGGGAGGAGAAGGACCTCCACGGGACCCTGAACAGTCTCGAATCGCGGCTCACCGAAGTCGAGGCGGAGATAGACCGCTACGAGGAGAACCGCGAGGAGGCCGTCCAGACCCGCGAGGAGGCCCAGTCGATACTCGACGAGTACGAACAGCGGCGTGAGGAACTCGAAGACCTGCGCGAGCGCGTCACCGACTTGCGCGAGGAAATCGAGGCGACGGAACGCGAGCGCGACGAGTTGGCCGACCGCATCCGGAACCTGAACGACGAGGTCGACGACGTGCGCGACCGCCGCGAGACTCTCCTCGCGGAGACGGACCTCTCGGACCCGGACAGGGAGGCAGTCGAGGAGCGTCTGACGGCGATAGACGAGCGAATCGAAGACCTACGCGAAGACATCGAGGACCACCGCCTCGCCGTCCAGAACCACGAGCGCGAGGCCGAGAGTCTCCGCGAGGACGCCGCCGACCGCGAACAGCGGGCGACCGAGAAGCGGGACCGGGCCGACGAACTGGAGCGTGACCTCGACGCGACCCGGGAGAAACTGGCCGACCGCCGGGAGAAACTGGCGACGCTGGACGAGCAAATCGAGGCGGCAGAAGAGACGTTCGCGGACGCGCCAGTCGACCCGGACGCAGCCGAGGACCACTGGGACGAACTGGCCGAGGAGGTGAACGAACAGCGCGAACGCGAGGCCGAACTGGAGACGGAACTGAAAAACGCCGAAGCGTCCCTAGAGGAGGCGGAGGAACTGCTCGACGCCGGGAAGTGTCCCGAGTGCGGGCAACCGGTCGAGGACTCGCCACACGTCGCGGCCATCGACGAGTACCGCGAGCGCGTCGCCGACTGCAAGGACGAACTCGTGGACGTACGAAGCGAGCGCGAGCGGCTGGAGGAGGAACTGGACCGCGCGAACGACCTCGTAGACGCGGCGAACGACCTCCAGCAACTCCGGTCGAACCGGGAGAACATCGCACAACTGGTCGAAGAGCAGTCCGAGGGCGTCGCGGAGACAGAGACCCAGATAGCGGAGGCGCGCGAGGCGGCCGAGGAACTCGACGCCGAGGCCGCCGAGAAGCGGGAGGCGGCGGCGGAGGCCGAGACGACAGCCGATGAGCGACGCGAGGCACTCGCCGAGGCCGAGACCGAACGCGAGAACGCGGTCGACCGGCGCGACCGTCTCGAATCGGTCGTCGAGACGTTCGAGCGCGAGAGCGACATCGAGGCCGACGTGGCGCGACTGCGCGAGCAGCGCGAGAACAAAGCCGACCTCAACGACGAACGCCGCGACCGGCTGGCGGACATGCGTGACCGGGAGGAAGACCTCGAAGCCGAGTTCGACGAGTCGGCCATCGAGACAGCCCGCAACGAGCGCGAGCGGGCAACGGACTACATCGAGAAGGTCGACCCGAAACTGGACGAACTGCGCGAGGAGCGCGACGACCTGACCGGTCGTATCGGGGGTGTGAAAAACGAAATCGAAGCGTTGGAGAACCTCCGAGAACAGCGCGACGACCTCGCGGCGACGGTCGACCGCCTCGACACGCTGTACGAGGAAGCCGAGCAGTTACAGGAGATGTACGGGCAACTCCGGGCGGAACTGCGCCAGCGCAACGTCGAGAGCCTCGAACGGATGCTCAACGAGACGTTCGACTTGGTCTACCAGAACGACTCCTACTCGCGTATCGAACTCGACGGGGAGTACGAACTGACGGTCTACCAGAAAGACGGCGGACCGCTCGACCCCGAACAACTCTCGGGCGGCGAGCGCGCGCTGTTCAACTTGAGCCTCCGGTGTGCAATCTATCGCCTGCTCGCGGAGGGCATCGAGGGCGCGGCACCGACCCCGCCGCTCATCCTCGACGAACCGACCGTCTTCCTCGACTCGGGGCACGTCTCACAACTCGTCGAACTCATCGACTCCATGCGCGAGTTGGGCGTCGAGCAGATCGTCGTCGTCAGTCACGACGAGGAGTTGGTCGGCGTGGCCGACGACCTCGTGACCGTCAGGAAGGACGCGACGACGAACCGCTCGACGGTGACCCGCGCGGACGCCGACATCGACGCACTGCCCGCGCTCGATTAGCGGGGCGCGCTACCGGAGACGGGCGAGCGCGTCGGTCGCCATTTCGGTCGTCTCGTAGCCCCGCTCCCCGGCGACGGTCGCCTCGGCGAGCAGTCCGGCGGC
Organism: Halorientalis litorea; assembly: GCF_023028225.1. NCBI lineage: Archaea > Methanobacteriati > Methanobacteriota > Halobacteria > Halobacteriales > Haloarculaceae > Halorientalis > Halorientalis litorea. The sequence goes on along the minus strand of NZ_CP095482.1, from coordinate 2,313,943 downwards.
GCGGAACTCCGCGAGCAGTCCGTGCAGGTCACTCTCACAGAGGTCGTACCGGTCGAGGAGCGTCCGCACCGGGAGCGGGCCGTCCGCGTCGACGTCCAGCAAGAGGCCGAGCGAGCGGTCGTCGGGTGCGGCGGTGACGACGGCACGGACGGACTCGGGGACGCCTCGGGCGGCGGTCACGAGGGGCGACTCCCCCTCGACGGGTTCGAGCCTGTCGTTGGGGAGGTACTGCTCCTCACCGGTCTCGGGGTCACGGACACGGGCGGAGTCGCCCGACCGCTTCAGCAAGAGATAGTGCGTGCCGGATTCGTCGCGGACGCTACGCATACCCGTCCGTAGCCGGTCGAGCGGGTTAGCCGTTGTGTTGCGAGTCACCGAGCGGGGTCGTGTCGTCGGTAGCCGAGATAGCCGTGAATCAAGAAGGCGATGCCGACGAGGAAGACGAACCCGCCGGCGACCCACTCGCCGCGAAAGAACGCCAGCATCGGGCCGAGCGAGAGGGCGAGTAACGCGACGTTGAAGATAGCGACGAGTTTCCAGAAGGCGCGCACGAGGTCCGCGGACACCTCGTTCTCCGAGGGGTCAGGGGCGTCCGGGACCGACACCTCCGGGACGTCGGGGCCGATGTCCGCCAACGGGTCCATCTCCTCGGACGCCCCGGGGTCGTCGGGTTCGTCGGGCCACGGGTCCTCGGGGCCCCCGGCGTCGGAACTGGTCACTGTCGGGGGTCGGGCGACCGGCGAGAAAAACCTTCCGCGCTACGCCGCGTCTTCGAGTGTGACCGCTCGGGTCGTCTGTACCCACGCGAGGGGGTTCTCCGCGTCGTAGAGGACGACACCGTCGTCGGTCTCGTAGGCTTCTATCGTCTCGACACCGTCCGGGTCGCCGGCCCCCGCCCGTGGTTCCATCGCGCTGTCCGACTCCGACCGACGTTCGCGTGCGCGGTCCGTCATATGGTCTTCACACCATGGTAATAGTACACACAGTATATACCTTGTGGGAGTGTCAAAGCTACGACCGGGCGGCCGACCACCGGGATTTTAGTCGGCGGTCCCGAACGGAGTGACAGCATGGACGGGACCGGGGCAAACGGACAGACAGGACTCGGCGATTTCGCAGGCGGGAGCGGCGGCGACGGCGACGAAGCGGCCGCCGACGCCACCCGTGACGCGGAGGCCGAGGCGCGGGCCGTCGCCGGCCGCGGCGGGTCGTCGTTCGAGGTCGTCGACGTAGACGAGTTCAAGTATCCCGAGGCCGACGGCGAGACGACGCTCGCGGTGACGCAGGTCGACTACACCGTCGAGTACAGTGCCGACGGCGAAGAGTACCCCGTCATCCACGTCTTCGGTCGCACTCCCGATAACCGCGAGACGGTCCACGTCGAGGTGTACGAGTTCCGCCCGTACTTCTACGCGCCGACCGACTCGCTCGACCCCGCGGACTTGGAGCGCGGTGCCATCACGGGCTACGAGGAGACCGACGGGGACGGCGACCCCTACGAGTCGATTCGGGGCGAACACCTGACCAAGATATTCGGCCAGACGCCCCGCGACGTGGGGCAGATGCGCGACGAGTTCGACCACTACGAGGCCGACATCCTGTTTCCCAACCGGTTCCTCATCGACAAGGACGTGACCAGCGGGATTCGGGTCCCGACGCGCCGCGAGGGCGACGGCGACGACGGCCCCCTTCGCGTGCCACACGAGGAGGTCCGGGCCGTCGACGCCCACGCCGAACCGCGCGTGAACACCTTCGACATCGAAGTCGAGGACCGGCACGGCTTCCCCGAGGACGGCGAGGAGCCAATCGTCTGTCTCACCTCCCACGACTCCGACGACGACGAGTACGTCGCGTGGCTGGCCGACGCTGACGCGGGGACCGACGCCCCGGAGTCCCTCGACGGCTACGACCCCATCGAGGACGACTTCGAGGCCGACGTGCGCGTCTTCGAGACGGAGGAAGCGATGCTCGACGCGTTCGTCACCTACATCGAGGACACCGACCCGGACCTCGTGACGGGGTGGAACTTCACCGACTTCGACGCGCCCTATCTGCTCGACCGCATGGAGGAGCTACAAGGTCCCCACCACGACCACGACCTCTCCATCGACCGCCTCTCGCGGGTCGACGAGGTGTGGCGCGACGACTGGCAAGGCCCGAACGTGAAGGGGCGGGTGGTGTTCGACCTGCTGTACGCGTACCAGCGAACCAAGTTCACCGAACTCGACTCGTATCGGCTGGACGCCGTCGGCGAGCAGGAACTGGGCGTCGGCAAGGAACGCTACCCCGGCGACATCGGTGACCTCTGGGAGGACGACCCGGAGCGACTGCTGGAGTACAATCTCCGCGACGTGGAACTCTGTGTCGAGTTGAACGAGCAACAGGACATCATCCCGTTCTGGCAGGAGGTGGCCTCTTTCGTCGGCTGTAAACTCGAAGACGCGACCACCCCCGGTGACGCCGTGGACATGTACGTCCTCCACAAACTCCACGGCGAGTTCGCCCTCCCCTCGAAGGGGCAACACGACGCCGAGGACTACGAGGGCGGTGCGGTGTTCGACCCCATCACGGGCGTGCGCGACATGGTGACAGTGCTGGACTTGAAATGCTTCAGTCCGGATACTGACGTTCTCACGCCGGATGGGCCCAAGAGTATCACCGAAATCGACGAGGGGGAGGACGTGTACACGCTGGACCCCGACACGTTCGAGTGTGAGGTCAAACCCGTCGCAGAAACCCACGAGTACGAGAACAAATTCGGCGAACTTCACCACCTCTCGGGCAACACGCACGACTTCAAGATCACCGAGAACCACCGGATGCTCTACTCGAAGGAACGTGGCTGGGACGAACAGGACCCGGCGGATTTCGAGTTCGCGGAGTACCGGGATGTCCCCGAATACGAACGATATGCGTTCCCCCAGCACGAGGCGATGGCTGGCCGTTCGCCGGAAACATTCGACCTGATCGACGAGATCGACGGTGGACACGTCGTTGCCTACTACGAGGACGACCTCCGGGAGTTCCGCCATCGGATGCCGGAGCAGGTCACGGACTCACTCGACCTCGTTCACGGTACCTCGGAGGCGATGGGGCTCCAGAAGAAGGTCGGGAAGTATCTAGTACCACTGCCGGTCTACCGCGAATATCGGAATGTCATCGATGAACACGCCGACGAAGTGTTCCTCAAGTACGATGCACAACACCGGGAGACTCCCCTCTCTTTCGAGATGGCTAATTGGCTCGAACTCGTCGGCTGGTACGTCACCGAGGGAAGTGCAGACCGTGCTGCCGGTCGGATCGTCATTCATCAGGACACAGACTCGGAACGGGAGGCAATCTGTCGTCTCCTCGACGAGATGGGCATCAACTACAATGTCGACGAGACCGGAGTCAATGTTTCCAACGAATATCTCCTCGACTGGTTCGTCGAGAACTGCGGGAAAGGATACAGTGAAAAACGGCTTCCGGAGTGGGTCTTCGATTTCGACGGCGAACTCCTGACGGTCCTCCTGAACACGATGATTCGGGGTGACGGGAGCCGCGCGGACTCCGGGCTCGGAAAGTTCTGGACCAAAAGTGAATCGCTCAAGGACGGAATCGCCACCGTCGCTGTTCGCTGTGGCCACAAACCGACGGTCTCGAAACAGTCTGATGGAACGTGGTACGTCTCTGTTGGCAAGCGAGGATCGTTCAAGAAATCGACGAACGCGACCGTCGAAGAACACGACGGCAACGTCCACTGTATTACTGCAGAGGACAACCACGTCGTCCTCGCTGGTCGAAATGGGAACTTCCAGTGGATCGGTCAATCGCTCTACCCGATGTGCATGGTCACCATCAACGCGAGCCCCGAGACCAAGGTCGACCCCGATACCTACGAGGGCGAGAGTTTCAGAGCCCCTAACGGCCAGCACTTCCGCAAGGAACCAGACGGGGCCATCCGGGAGATGGTCGACGAACTCCTCACCGAACGCGAGGAGAAGAAGGCCCGCCGGAACGACTACGACCCGGACAGCCGAGAGTACGAGCGGTTCGACCGACAGCAGGCAGCTGTCAAGGTAATTATGAACTGCTTCACCCCGGATACTGACGTGCTGACTCCCGAGGGTGTCCAGAACATCCGGGACCTCGGTGTCGGTGACGAGGTATACTCGTTGGACCCCGAAACGATGCAGATGGAGGTGAAGCCCGTCGTCGAAACCCACGCGTATCCCGACTACCGCGGTGAGGTGGTCGACATCGAGACGAGCGAAATCGACTTCAACGTGACGCCGAACCACCGGATGCTCGTTCGGAAAAACGAGACGAACGGCATTACGGAGGACGAGTATGACTTCGTCGAAGCTGGTGAACTGGACGACGCGACGAACTACGAACTCCCGCACGACTGGAGCGGACCGGACGGCCAAGAACTCAGTGAAGTAGACTTTACCGAACTACTGGATTGTGAGTTCGAGGTGTGGGCAAACAACGACGTTCACGGGCACACACTCGCGTCCGAAGTCGGCTGGTATCCCGACAAGATAGTTCGACAAGAGGTGGACGATACGGGATACGTGTTTACCGCCGACGAGTTCGAGGAACACCGAGAATATCTGGACGGGGTCTGTTCGGAGTTCTATGTCCACGGTGAGCGTGGCCGGAAGTGGATTCCGCGGTTCTTCGACGGTGACGATTTCCTCGAACTGCTCGCCTGGTACATTACCGAAGGGTCGGTCCACACGTCCGAGGACAAGCAGTTTGGCGAGAATTTCCGTGGGAGCGCGACAACTGTGCAGGTAGCTCAAGATGCTATCGCGGACGGCGGAGCGGCCGACGACCATACTGCCATCGGGAGCCTCCTCGACCGGATGGGTTTCGACCCGTACGTCGACGAGAAGGGGTACCAGTTCACGTCTAGACTGCTCGGTGAGTGGCTCGAAACAACCTGTGGAGCCGACAGCTTCGAGAAGCGGATCCCCGAGTTCGTCTTCGAAGTGAGCGACCGCCAGAAACGCCGCTTCCTCGATACACTCATCGATGGTGACGGAGACTGGCAGACGAACTCGTGGCGGTATAGTACTGCGAGCGAGCGACTCCGTGACGACGTGCTCCGTCTCTGCGCCCACCTCGGCCTCACAGCCAGTTACAACGAGGACAGCGGGACGTACCGCATCTACGTCACCGAGGACAGCAAGAACACGCTCCGGATGCACCGGAGTGCGGAACGCTCGACGGCCGACGACGGCGTCTACTGTGTCACCGTCGAGGACAATCATACGCTGTTAGCGGGCAGGAACGGCAAGTTCCAGTTCGTCGGTCAATCACTCTACGGCGTTCTCGGGTGGGACCGATTCCGCCTGTACGACAAGGAGATGGGCGCGGCGGTCACTGCCACCGGACGGGAAGTCATCGAGTACACTGACGAAGTCGTCGAGAACGAGGGGTACGAAGTAATCTACGGTGACACCGACTCGGTGATGCTGGAGGTTGGTGGCGTCGGACCAGATGATGTCGAGGGCGACGTTGAGGTTACCGACGCCATGCGCGAGAAGCATCCGGAGATGGACGACGAGGAACTCCGCCAGATTGCCGCGACCATCCGCAAGGGCTTCGAGTTGGAGGAGGTCATCAACGAATCGTACGACGAGTTCGCACTCGAACAACTGGACGCAGAGTTCCACCGCTTCGAAATCGAGTTCGAGAAGCTCTACCGGCGGTTCTTCCAAGCAGGCAAGAAGAAACGCTACGCCGGACACATCGTCTGGAAGGAGGGGAAAGACGTCGACGACATCGACATCACGGGCTTCGAGTACCAGCGGTCGGACATCGCGCCGATTACCAAGGAGGTCCAGAAGGAAGTCATCGACCGCATCGTCACGGGCGACGACGTCGAGAACATCAAAGAGTACGTCCACGAGGTGATCGAGGACTTCGAGGAGGGGAACGTCAGCTTAGACGACGTGGGCATCCCGGGCGGTATCGGGAAGAAACTGGACAACTACGACACCGACACCGCCCAAGTTCGGGGGGCGAAGTACGCCAACCTCCTGTTGGGGACGAACTTCAACAGCGGGTCCAAGCCAAAGCGGCTCTACCTCCGGCGGATTCACTCGGACTTCTGGGACCGTGTGGAGGCCGAGCGAGGACTCGACCCGGCCGAAGACCCCCTCTACGGGGAGTTTCGACGTGACCCCGACGTCATCTGCTTCGAGTACGAGGACCAGATACCCGAAGAGTTCGAGGTGGACTGGGACAAGATGCTCGAAAAGACACTGAAGGGGCCAATCGAGCGGATTCTGGAGGCACTGGACGTGTCGTGGGACGAGGTCAAAAGCGGGCAGGAGCAGACGGGGCTGGGCAACTTCATGTGACCGGCGGGGTCGCTATCCGCCGTCGCGTGGTGTCCCGCCGTCGCTGACAGTCTCTGCGGGGTCGGTTTCACCCGCGTCGTCGTCCTCGACCTGAGACGGGTCGGCCGCGACGCCGACGAACTCGAAGCGCGCACCGCCGTCCGTTCCCTCGGTGATGGTGACCTCCCAGTCGTGGGCCTCGGCGGCCGTTTGGATGATGGTCAGCCCCATGCCGGTCCCGTCGGCGTCCGTCGTGTAGCCCTTGTCGAGGACCTTGTCGCGTTCGTTCTCGGGGATACCGGGGCCGTCGTCTTCGACGTAGAACCCTTTGGGGAGGTCACCGACGGAGACGGTAACCGCGTCACCGCCGTGTTGGATTGCGTTGCGAAAGAGGTTCTCGAACAGTTGTGTCAACTGCGACTCGTCGGCGGCCACGTCATCGTCGGCTAGCACTTGCAGCGTCGCCTGTCTCGTGTCGACGTTCTCCCACGCCGTCTCGGCGACGGTTCCGAGGTCGAGGCGTTCGGGGTCGGTGACGGCCTGCCCTTGGCGCGCGAGTGCCAGAACGTCGTCGATGAGTTCGTCGATGCGGGCGTGGGCGTCGGCGACCTTTTCGAGGCGTTCGTCGTCCTCACGGTCGATACGGGCGAGTTCGAGTTGTCCGCGCGCGATGGAGAGTGGGTTCCGCAGGTCGTGAGAGAGCATGTGTGCGAAGTCTTCGAGGCGTTCGTTCTGCTCTTCGAGTTCCGCCGTCCGGTCCCGGAGCTTCGCGCGAGCGCGCGCGAGTCTGGTAACGTCTTGGAAGAGGACGATAGAGCCACGGCCCTCGCCGGCTTGGTCGGTGACTTGTGAGACATCGACCTGGTAGTGTCTCGTATCGTCGTCGCGTTCGACGGTGAACGTCCCGTGTTCTCCCCTGTCGTGGGCGTCGCCGATTACCGGGTACGCCATCGAGAGTTCGCGCAGACTCTTGCCGAGCAGTGTCTCGGTATCTACACCGAGGATGTCACAGACCCGGTCGTTCAGGTCGACGACGGTCCCGTTGTAGTCGAGGACGAGAAATCCGGTCTGCATCTGGTCGACGACGGCGGTTCGGGCGACGGGAACGATGTCGAGAATACGGTACCGGAATATCATCAGCGACGCGAGCGGCAGCGAGAGAGCGAACCCGGCACCGGTGTAGTTGACCTGTGTTAGTCCCAGCAAGTACGCGGCGTTGAGTCCCCACGGGACCGCCGCGGCACCGATAATCGAGGCGACCTGTCCGCGGTAGTGACGGTTCGTCCGCTCGTAGGAGAGGAACAGGAACGCGGCGACAGCGATAGCGACGTACGCGGCCAAGTGGGCGACGTAGAACATCGGCCCCCAGTCGACGACGAGGACGGACAGGCCGTTCACCGTCGCCGTTCGGAGGTTACGGAAGGTGAGGTTCCCGATGTCGAGGATAGCCAGCAGGCCGGCGATAGTAAACGGTGCGAGCAGTGGGACGAACCGACGTGGGTGCCGCCACTCCTTGCGGTCGCTGTAGTCGACGGCGAACGCGAACAGCGAGACGATGACGACGAACGCACTGAGGAAGTAGGCAGTGTAGAGCCACCGTTTCAGGACGGCGTCCGTGACTGCGAGGCGAACCGCGTCGGAGAGGCTCCAGAAGACCGCAGCGGTCGCCAACAGCATAACCGTCTCGACAGATAGTCGAGGATGGTCCCGATTCTGGTAGAGAACCCAGAGAATCGGCGGCAGAAGGACGATAGGTGCGACGAACGGAGCCAACACCCAACTAAATTGTAACACTGTCTGTCAGTGTGTCGTGAACATTTATGAATATTGCGGGCCTTTCGGGCAGGAGAGCAATGCTACGGCACGCCCGTACCGGCCCGGGGTTGATGTCGTCCCAAACGCCGGTTGTACCAGTCAGTGGAGACAGGGCGACCGCAGGTTTGCGCTGCGGGCGGTGGTTTTAGACTCTACAAAATCGAGTTTCACAGACCCAAACCAATACGGGAAAATCCGAAAGTATTATGCGTGCCACAGCCCGATGTGCAGATGACTTAGGTGACCCTAAATTATGGCAACACTCGAAATATCGAACCTTCATGCGGAAGTCGCCGAAGAGGGCGGCGAAACCATTCTGCGCGGCGTCGACCTCGAAGTACAGTCCGGTGAGATTCACGCGTTGATGGGGCCGAACGGAAGCGGGAAGTCGACGACTGCGAAGGTCATCGCCGGCCACCCGGCCTACGAGGTGACCGACGGCGAGGTTCTGCTCCACCTCGACGCCGACGAGTTCGGAGACATGGACGAGGAAATTCCCGAGGACCTGCAGACGTGGAATCTACTGGAACTGGAGCCGAACGAGCGCGCCGCGCTCGGCATCTTCCTCGGCTTCCAGTACCCCGCCGAAATCGAAGGCGTCACGATGGTCAACTTCCTCCGGACCGCGCTGAACGCCAAACTCGAAGAGCGCGAGGAACTGTTCGAAGACGAGGACGAAGTCGAGGCCGAGAGCGAAGAGGAGACGAACGAGGACGCCGCCGGCTACGACACGTCCCCGATGGAAGGCCCCGCCGACGAGGGTGACATCGGCGTCGCCGAGTTCCAGGAAATTCTCCAGGAGAAGATGGAACAGTTGGACATGGACGAGCGGTTCGCCCAGCGATACCTCAACGCCGGCTTCTCCGGCGGCGAGAAGAAGCAAAACGAGGTGCTGCAGGCCGCCATCCTCGAACCGTCCGTCGCCGTGCTCGACGAAATCGACTCGGGGCTCGACATCGACCGCCTGCAGGACGTCTCCAACGGCATCAACGCACTCCGTGACGAGGAGGGCGCGGGCATCCTCCAGATTACCCACTATCAGCGCATTCTCGACTACGTCGAACCGGACCACGTCCACGTCATGATAGACGGCGAAATCGCCAAGTCCGGCGACGCGTCGCTGGCAGAGAAACTGGAGGACAAGGGGTACGACTGGGTGCGCGAGGAAGTCTACGAGGCCGCGTAATCGTAAACGGCTAGCACAGACTAATACGTAAGCAGAAATAAACAATATACACCAACAATGAGTTCAGATCAAGACCATCTCAAGGATACGGACACCGAGAAGCGGTTCGAATTCAAGAAAGAAGAGAACTCCGCGTTCCAGGCCGAGAAAGGCCTCGACGAGGAGACGATCAGGGTCATCTCGGACGACAAGGACGAGCCAGAGTGGATGCTCGAGCGGCGTCTCCGCGCACTCCAGCAATTCAAGCAGATGCCGATGCCCGACGGCTGGCCGGGCGCACCCGACCTGAGCGAAGTCGATGTCGACGAAATCGTTCCCTACATTCGCCCGGACATCGAGACGCGCGGCGGAGCCGAGAACTGGGATGACCTCCCCGAGGAGATTCAGGACACGTTCGACAAACTGGGCATCCCGGAAGCCGAGAAGAACGCCCTCTCTGGCGTCGGTGCCCAGTACGAGTCCGAAATCGTCTACCAGAACATGCAGGAGCAGTGGGAGGAGCAAGGCGTCATCTTCTGTGACATGGACAAGGCGGTCCAGGAGCACGAAGACATCGTCAAGGAGTACTTCATGACCAAGGCCGTGCCGCCCAGCGACAACAAGTTCGCGGCACTGCACGGTGCCATCTGGTCGGGCGGTTCGTTCGTCTACGTCCCCGAGGACACGAGCGTCGACATGCCCGTCCAGGCGTACTTCCGAATGAACTCCGACGGGATGGGCCAGTTCGAGCACACGCTCATCGTCGCCGAGGAGAACTCCGAAGTTCACTACATCGAGGGCTGTTCCGCGCCGAAGTACTCGGCGTTCAACCTCCACAGCGGTGGCGTCGAGGTGTTCGTCAAGGAGAACGCTCACGTTCAGTACTCGACAGTGCAGAACTGGTCGAAGAACACCTACAACCTCAACACCAAACGCGCCATCGCCGAGGAGGACGCCACGATGGAGTGGGTGTCCGGGTCCATGGGCTCGAAGGCGACGATGCTGTACCCCTCGACCATCCTCAAGGGGCCCGGCGCGACGGACAACCACATCACCATCGCCATGGCTGGCGAAGGACAGAACATCGACACCGGTGCGAAGGTGTACCACAACGCGCCCGACACGAAGTCGACCATCGAGTCCAAGTCCATCTCCAAGGACGGCGGCCGCACGAACTACCGCGGCCTCGTCCACATCGCCGACGGCGCGGAGGACGCCTCCACGTCCGTCGAGTGTGACGCGCTGATGTTCGACAACGAGTCCACTTCCGACACCATGCCGTACATGGAGATTCAGGAGAATCAGGTGGACGTGGCCCACGAGGCTACCGTCGGCAAAATCGGCGACGAGGACGTGTTCTACCTCCAGAGCCGCGGCCTGGACGACGACGACGCAAAGCAGATGATCGTCGCTGGCTTCATCGAGCCGCTCACGGAGGAACTGCCCATCGAGTACGCGGTCGAGATGAACCGACTCATCGAACTCGAGATGGAGGGCTCGCTCGGGTAACCCCCGGAGGCTACCATGAGTACGCAGGTACACGCGAACCTCACGGAGGAGCAGGTAACCCAAATCAGCGAGGACCTCGGCGAACCCGAGTGGCTGTTGGAGACGCGACTCGACGCCCTCGACGCCCTCGATACGGCGGCGATGCCCGACGTCATCAGGACGCCGGGCCGCGAGTGGACGAACCTCGACGCACTCGAGTACGAGTCGTTCGTCGACCCGCTGGACCGCGCACAGGAGAAAGACCGAATCGAGGCCGAGGGCGTCGATGTCCTCGGCTGGGCCGACGCGCTCGACGAGCACGGCGACCTGATAGAGGACTACTTCGGGAGCGTCGTCGACCCACAGCGGGACTACCTCACCGCGCTCTCGACGGCCCTGTTCTCGGCCGGAACAGTCGTCTACGTCCCCGAGGGCGTCGACGCCGAGGACGTGAAGATTCGGACGCGGATGAACAGCCAGTCGCTGTTCAACTACACCCTCGTCGTCGCCGAGGAGTCGGCGTCGGTGACCATCCTCGAACGGCAGGGGACCGGCGAGGATATCGACGGGAAGCGATACTACAGCGGCGTCGTCGAGGCAGTCGCCGGGGAGAACGCACACATCCAGTACGGCGCGCTCCAGACACTCGACGAGGAGACGTACAACTTCTCGGTCAAGCGCGGCCACGCGAAGCAGTACGGCACCGTCAACTGGATAGAGGGGAACATCGGTTCCCGACTCACGAAGACGAGCGTCGAGACGCGACTGCTCGGTGACTCCTCGGAGTCGAAAATCGTCGGCGCGTTCTTCGGCCACGAGGACCAGCACTTCGACATCGCCTCCCGCGTCTGGCACGAGGCCGAACACACGACGGCCGACCTCGTGACCCGGGGCGTGCTGGACGACAGTGCCCGGTCGGTCTACGAGGGCGTCCAAGACGTGGGCCGCGAAGCGTGGGACACGAGTTCCTACCAGCGCGAGAACACGCTGATGTTGAGCGACGAGAGCGAGGCCGACGCCTCGCCGAAACTCATCATCAACAACCACGACACCGAGGCGAGCCACTCCGCAACCGTCGGACAGGTCGACGAGGAGGACATGTTCTACATGACCTCGCGGAGCATCCCCACGGAAACCGCTCGCAACATGCTGGTCGAGGGCTTCTTCGTGCCCGTCCTCGAAGAGGTCGAAGTCGCGGAACTCCGCGAGGACCTCCAAGAGCGTATCGCGGTTCGGTTGCGGAACTGACCCGCGCCGGTACTCCCGTTTTGCCCGTGACAGTCCGGAGGGCCACAGGACACGGGACTTAAGTTTCCGCCTCTCGGACTGTAGGTATGGTAGACGGACAGGAGTCGGGGTGGTCGCCGTGAGCATCCAGCAGTCGGTGTCGGGGGACCACCAACTCGCGCGCCTGCTCCAGATCGGCGTCGTCCTTGAAGAGGTGGTCGAAGCACGTGCCGGCGAACACGCCAAATCGCTGGAGACGACCGACCCGGACGTGGAGGCACTGTTGGACGAGGCCGCCGCGGAGTCGGCCGCCCACCGCGAGCGACTGGAAGGCGTCATCGACCAACTCGACGCCGACACGATTCCGTTCGAGGAAATAAAGGGGTTAGTCGCACAGCAGTACGAGGCCGAGGCGGACTTCGACGGCGTCCTCTACGACCAACTCTGTAACGAGGAGACCGCCTACAAGTTCTACGACGACCTCATCGGAGCCGTCGAGGACTCCGACGCCGAGTTCAGCATCGACCGCGGGGAACTACTCGACACGCTCGAAGCCATCCGCGAGGACGAGGCCGACGGCGTCGAACAGGTCACGGAACTCATGGAGACGGGAGCATGACACGAAACAAGCGAGACACCGCCGCGAACTGGTGTGACCGACGGGAGGGGAACCGATGAACACCGCCGACCAGTACCTCAAGGCCATCTACCTCGTACAGGAACAGGAGGACGGGCCAGCGTCGACGGGTCGCGTCGCGGACATGCTGGAGGTCAGTCCCGCGAGTGCCAACGAGATGATCGGCAAACTCGAAGAGCGCGAGCTGCTCGACCACGAGAAGTACAAGGGCGTCACGCTCACCGACGAGGGCATCGTCGCGGCCCGCGAGGCACTCCAGACGTACTGTATCATCGAGCGGTTTCTGCTCGAAGTGCTCGACGTCGAGGAGTTTCGTACCGAGGCCAAGCAACTCGAACCGGTCATCGACGAGACAGTGGCCGAACGCCTCGACACGATTATCGACCGCGCCCCGCAGTGCCCGGACTGCTTCGCCCCTGAAGAGGACGTATGCGGCCTGCTAGATGTCGAAGCCGACCCCGACCCGGCGGACTGACAGATATTATTTCACCCCGTCAGACGGAGATATTTGTCGGATGGAGGTGCAGTTCCAGCTATGGAGTGTCCCACCTGTGGAAAGAGACTCTCGACGGAGCGTGGAATGCGACAGCATCACACCAAAGTCCACGATGATCCGTTGCCGAACCGAGAGTGCTCAGGGTGCGGGACTGGTTTTTATGACCCAAAGGCGCGCCTCGAATATTGCGACGACTGTAACCCGAATGGGGGAGAGAACAACGGCAACTGGAAAGGCGCGAAAGAGGCGACAGAGTGCGGACGGTGCGGTGACGAGTTCGATTTTTATCCCTCAAATAAGAAAGGGGTATACTGTTCGGAATGTGTCGAAGAAGCCGACGAGTTTCTGGGGACACCGTACGCTGAAACCGTCGACGCCGACAGAGTAACTAGGAACTGTGACTACTGCAGTACGGAGATAACGGTTCTCGAGTGCAATCGTCGGTACGGTATGGGCCGTTTTTGTTCTCGTGAGTGTCTGTCCGAATGGATGTCCGAGAACCGGCGCGGTAAGAAGCATCAGCAGTGGCAAGGTGGAGACGAGGGGTACTACGGTCGTTGGTGCTCGATCCGCCGCAAGGTCCTCGCGCGTGACGGATACCGTTGCCAGGTTTGTGGAGTCGAAGCCGAAGAGCTCGGGCAGAATCCAGACGTACATCATATCACTCCGATGCGGGCGTTCGAGAACGCGCAGGATGCACACACGATGGAGAACCTCGTCGCACTCTGTCGGTCGTGTCACCACGAAGTGGAAGATGGGCGTATCGATATTTCAGTCACCCTGCCGGATGGCGTTCAAGAGTAACACTCTTACCCATTCAGCCAGTGCCACTAATTGCAGTCCCGTGGTGTAGTGGCCAATCATAGCGGCCTTTGGAGCAGTTCAATCCGAGCAACCGCTCGCTGGGTTGTGCTGTGAGGTCAGCCGTTGACGGCGGTTCGAATCCGCCCGGGACTACTTTTGCGACGAACGGACGTGAGGAGCAAATAGCCGACGGTGGATTCGAAGCAGACGGCGCGAGGATTCGTGCCGTCAAGGTTCGAATCCGCCCGGGAGTATATATCACTCCTACAGCCCAAGTTACCGCTCGGGATACTTTTCAGGTTCCCGCCCCGAACACGACTATGAGCGACGAGCGTAACGTCCTCGGAACGGCCCTCGAACGCTGTAGCGGGGACCCGGAGACGGGCTATCTCCGGGACGGGTACTGTCGACACCTGCAACGAGACCCCGGCCGACACGAGGTGTGTGCGGTGGTGACCGAGGAGTTCCTCCAGTTCAGCAGGGCACAGGGGAACGACCTCGTGACGCCCCGGCCGGATTTGGGGTTTCCGGGCCTCGAACCGGGCGACCGGTGGTGTCTCTGTGTGCCGCGGTGGGTCGAGGCCCACGAGGCGGGCGTCGCGCCGCCCGTCGTGCTGGAGGCGACGGCGGAGGCCGTCCTCGACGACGTGGCTGTCGAGACACTCAAAGAGTACGACGCCGCGACACAGTAACGAATCAGAGGGTGTCGGTCGGTATCGGCACGATTCAAGAGTGTGGCGACCCGATGGGGAATCGAGTAGCAACCGACTATGTTCGGCGTCGTCGCACACGCAGGTCCGACCGACCCGGGCCACGTCCTCGTGGACGCGGCAGTAGGCGTCGGTTTCGGGGTGGTCCTCGTGGGACTGTACCTGCTGGCGTTGCGGTACTACGTCGGTGGGGGGCGGCAGGGAGCCGACTGACTCAGGCCACGTCGTCCATCCGGTCCGAGAAGTCCCACGTCGAGACGCGGGTGGGGTCGATACGGATGACGACTTCCTCGCGGTCCTCGGCGAGGAGACGGGTCGCCAGCGAGTTGTCGGTCCCCCCGAGGTAGCGGTCGATGAGTGCTTCGAGCGTCACCTTGTCGTCGTCGGGTTCGACGGTCGCCGTTCCCTGTCCGCGGACGCCCATGTACGGCGGGTCGTTCACTGACACCTCGAACGCCAGTTCCGGGTCCGCACGGAGGAAGTCGACGACGTCGGCCTCGTTCGCGGTCGCACAGCACAACTGGTCGTCGCGGTAGAGGTACCACAGCGAGAGCATCCAGAGGCCACCGCTGGGCGTGTGACAGGCGAGGCGGATGGGGACGAGCGCGTCGGTGAGGAATTCGGTCGTGCGGTCGCCGTCCCACGGCCCGGTCGTGGGGAACGGGAGCGTCCCGGTCGCCGTGCGGTCGTCCCCGTCGGCCGCCACGCGGTCGGCGGCGTCGTCGGTCATACACCCGGTACGGGCGCGAGCAACAAAGTGGTTCGTGGTCGACCCGGACGCTACGCTTTTGTCCGCGGCCCGACAGGGGAAGAGCATGCGTCTCTGGTCGACACTGCGGAGCAGTTTCGTCGCGGGCGTCGCGCTCGTCGCACCGCTCGCGGTGACGCTGTTCGCGCTCCAGTTGCTCGTTGGATGGGTCACGTCGGCGATAAACCCCCTCGTCCAAGGGACGCGGCTGGCGCAGTACACGGCTAACTACGAGGTGGTGGCACAGCTACTCGCCATCGTCCTCATCGCAATCGCCGTCGCGCTCCTCGGCTACTTCGCACAGCGGAGTTCCGGCGAACGACTGTTCGCCCTCCTCGACCGTGGTATCGGTGTCGTCCCGCTGGTCAGGGTCATCTATTCGAGTGTCCGGCAGGTGTCGACCGCACTGCTGGAGCAGTCCGACCGGTTCGAGAGCGTCGTTCTCGTGGAGTACCCGCGCGACGGCGTGTACGCGCTCGGGTTCATCACCGGCGACAGCCCGGAGCCGGTGGGTGACATCACGGGCGAGCAGACGTACAACGTGTACATGCCCAACAGTCCGAACCCGACCGGCGGGCGACTCATCATGGTTCCCGAGAGCCGGGTTCACGACGTGGACATCAGCGTCCGCCGGGGCGTCCGCCTCATCGTGACGACGGGCATCGAGGAACGGCAGGAGGAGATAGCGACACTCGCGGCCGAGAGTGAGACATCCGCGGCGTGACTACATGTAGGCGGCGTCCCAGCGCGTCGGTTTTCGGCTGTTACCACACGTGTCACACTCGATGCGACCCATGGCGTCCATCGCGTTCGCCAGCGACTCACACTTCGCGCAGTAGTACCCGTACTGTTCCGTGCGGGCCTCGTCGTTGTAGACGACGTGGAACACGTCGATGGAGCCTTGATCCACGTCGTCGTGGTCGACGTACACCGTCTTTCCCTCCGGCGTCGTAATCGGCTGGAGGCCGGTCGGCTCGGCCTCGACGTACAGTGCCTCGGTGTAGGTCCGCCCGTCGATTTCGACTTCTCCCTCGCCGACCTTCTCGAAGCCGTGGTCGTCGTAGAAGGCGTTACCGATTTCGTTCATCGAGAGCACGCGACCCCGCAACTGTGGGATACCGCGGTCCTGTAGCCGAGAGCGAACCGCCTCGAACAGGTCCGATCCGATACCGCCGCCGCGGTGGTCCGGGTGGACGTGGAGCCAGAGCAAGTCCGCTCCGGCCTCGTCGTCGTGGATGACGACTTCGCTGAAGCCGACGGCGTCGCCGCCCTCTTCGGCGACGAGGATGAGCATGTCCTCGCGGTCCAGTTTCTCGGTGAATTTGTCGTTGTCGTACCACTGATGCACCGTCCCCTCGATAGTCTGCGGGCTGAGTGTGTAGGACGCCTGCAACGACCGTTCGGCTATCTCCTGTATCGCCGACTGATCGTCCAGAGTCGCTTCTCGGACTTCCATGTGGGACAGTATGGTAGTAACTGGCATAAATGTACGTCAATCGGTCGTCACCGAAACCGGATTCACCGCCGTCGGGCAGTCGTGTGTCCGGGGTGGATGGCACGGCACCGCTGGGACCGAACGCCACCGACGGGGCCGCCTCAGCGTGCCAAGCCGTGGTCGACGACGGGAGTGGACGATAGTTTTCCGGTTGTCGTAACGCTAAAGGCCTGTTGACGCTTTTATATCCGTAAGATGAACAACGAACGATTCGTTTGGGGGTGGTTCCGTGGGTGTTGAGATACGGGAATCACCCGTCTCGGACGCGGATTTCGAGGAGATGCAGACCTTCGTTCACGACTATCTCGCGGCGTCTGTCGAGGCAGAGGACGAGGGTGGACGGATGCGGTGGTACCCGTGGCACTCCGCGGAGTACCGGTTCAACCACATCATGAACGTGGTCGAACTGTCCGCCGACATCGCCCGCGAGGAGGGCGCGAACGCCGACGTGACTCGGGTCGCGGCCCTGTTCCACGACATCGCCAAACTCGAAGCCGACCAGGACGTCCACGCCGAGGAGGGTGCCCGCATCGCGCGCGAATACTTGACGACCCGGTGTGACTACCCGCAGTCGTTCGTCGACGAGGTGTGTGCGGCCGTCCGGGACCACTCGTACCAGGGTGACCTCTCGAACTTGCCGCTGGAGACGCAGTGTCTCATCGAGGCGGACCTCCTCGACAAGGTGGGTGCCAACGGCACGGCACTGATGCTGTTGCGGATGGGCTACGAGTCCCGGACGCACATGGACGCCTCGGAGATGGTCGGCCGCGTCCTCGAACGCGGCCACGACGCCGCAGAGCGCGTCGAGAGCGACACCGCCGAGAGCATCGTCCACCAGCGACTCAAGCGTGTTCGGTGGTTCCGCGAGTGGCTGGAGATGGAAGTCGCCGAGATGGGCGAAACGGAGGGCGACGTGGTCCCCGACGTGCCCGCCGAGATGGACGCCGACGACTAACGCAGCGTCGTCAGCCCGTCGGCGAGGAAGAAGAGTCCGAACCCAGCGAGTACCACCGCGCTCCCGAGCGCGACGGCCGGGCCGAGTCTGTCGACGCGTCGCCCGGCCGCCACCAGCACCGCCGGGAACCCCGTTATCCAGACGACGATACCGCCGAACAGCCCCGCGATGAGGAGCGGGCTGCCCGTCCTGACGACGAGGAGGTCGGCCAGCGACGCGCCCACGTACGGCGTCTGTGCGAGGACGTCCACGGTGCCCGGTTCGAGCAGGCCGACGCCGACGGTCAGCCAGAAGGCGACCTGATACGGGTTCGTGATGGCGAGCAGGAACGCCCGTCGGAAGCCACGGGCCGCGTCCCACGGCCCCGCCCCCGTGTCGGACTGCTGGGTGTCCGTCCCATCCGCCGCCGCCACGCCGAACGCTCGGCGGGCGTCGCCGACTGTGGCGTACGCGAAATACAACATGAGACAGCCACCGGCGAGAACCATCACACCCCGAACGGTCGGTTGCCGCTGGACGACGGCGACGACGCCGACCAGCGCGAGGAGGAGGAAGCACGCGTCGGCGACCATCGCACCGACACCGGCGACGAAGCCCGCGAGCCACCCTTGGACGACGCTCTCCTCGGCGATGACGGCGTTCATCGGCCCCGGCGGTGCGGCGAGTGCCAGTCCGAACACCGCCCCCGCCAGTGCCGTCGCGAGCGGGTCACCCGCTGTCATGCTCAGATGCCCTTGCTCATCAGGTGACTGCGGAGGAGGTCGGCCTCGACACCGCCGGCGAGCGTGTTCACGAGGACGACGGTGTCGTCGGCGTCGAACGCCCCCGACTCGCTCAGTTCCCACGCACCGCTGGCGGCGGGTCCGGCACTGGCCGCCATCTCGACGCCCTCGGCCTGTGCCACGGTGACGGCACTGTCGAGGATATCCGGGTCGTCGGTGGCGACGGCACCCCCGTCTGTCGCCCGGACCGCCTCCAGCACCGTGGCCCCACCGGCTGGGTCGGCTACCTCGACACCGCCACAGATGGTGTCCGGCCGCTCCCACGCCTCGGTGTCGTCCTCGCCCGCCTCGAACGCCTCGGCGACGGGGGCACAGTCCGCGGCCTGTGCGGCGTAGAGAGCGGGCACGTCTTCGACCAGGCCGAGTTCCCGCAGGTCGGCCATCCCACGGCGGACGCCGGTGAGGCCGACGCCCTCGCCGGTCGGGTAGACCACCGCGTCCGGGGGTGACCAGTCGAGTTGCTCGGCGAGTTCGTACGCGAGGGTCTTGGCACCCTCCCGCCGATACGGTTGGTCGAAGGCGGCGAGTGAGTGCCACGGTTCGTCGGCGACGGCGTCCGCGAACGCGTCGACGGCGTCGCCGTAGCGGCCGCCGACGACGTTCATCTCGCCGCCGTGAACGTTTATCATCGCCTTGTGGTCGAACGGCGTGCGCGACGGGACGAACGAGTGAGAGTCGAGGTCAGCGCGGGCGGCGTAGGCGGCGGCCGACTGGCCGGCCGGACCCGGCGTCGGGAGGGCGACGGCGTCGGCCCCTGCCTCGTGTGCGGCCGTCACGGCCAGCGCGAGGCCGCGGTCGGTGACGCTCCCCGTGGGGTTCGCCCCCTCGTCTTTGATGTACACTTCGGCCACGCCGAGTTCGTCGGCGAGTCGCGGCGACCCGACCAGCGGCGTCGCGCCCTCGTCCATCGTCACGAGGGCGTCCCGGTCGAACGGCAGGAGGTCGGCGTAGCGGGCGACGCCATCGAACCGCTCGTCGGCGAGCGTCTCGCGGGAGACGGACATCACGCCGTGGTCGTACTCGACGGCGAGCGAACCGCCACAGTCGGGACAGCGGCCCGTCGCCTCGGCGGGGTCGAACGTCGCATCGCAGTCGTCACAGGTCACGCCGCGGACTGCCGGAGACGTGTGCATGAGCGTCCCTCCGGGCGCGACGGACTAATCCCTGTCCGTTCGCGTCCTCACGGGTTGGCGTCGTCCCCACCCGTACCGTCGTCCTCGCGTTCGACCATCGTCGCCAGCGACGACGCGATGGATTCGAGCGCGTCCGTCCGTCGGCGGTACGTCGTCGCGAACCAGCGCAAGAACCGCACGCCGTAGTACACCACCAACACCATCGTCACGGCGAGGAGGCCGACGAGTATCTGCTGGACGATGAGCAGACTGTACAGGAGGACGAGGCCACAGAACAGGAACACGGCGGCGTCCGCGAATCTGGACGGGTGGAAAAAGCGAATCGGCTGGCTATCCGTCGGCGGAGCACCAGTTTCGGAGGGCATGGCGGCGAGTTCGGACGGGCGGCGGATAATCGTTGTGTGACAGGAGTTTTTTGACCGGCCGCGACCTCTGTCCGGGCATGACAGACGTGGTAGTCGTCGGTGGAGGCCTCGCCGGACTGGTCGCGGCCCGCCACCTCGCCGCCGACGGTGCCGACGTGACGCTGTACGAAGCCCGCGAGGCAGTCGGCGGGCGGGTCCGGTCGGTCCGTGAGGACGGGTTCGTCTTCGACCGCGGGTTTCAGGTCCTCTTCACCGCCTACCCCGCCGCCCGCCGGGAACTCGACTACGACGAACTCGACCTCCGCTCGTTCACCGGCGGCGCGACCATCGCCCACCCAAACCGCCGGACGGTCCTCGCCGACCCGCTCGACAGCCCCGGCGACATCACCGAGACGCTGTTCAACACCGACGTGACGCTGGGCGACAAGGTTCGACTCTTCCGCCTCCAGCGCGCGCTGTCGGGCGTCGACGACGAGGCACTGTTCGACCGTGGACCTCGGGAGTCCGTCGAGTCCTATCTCGTCGGTCGGGGTTTCTCGCGGGACTTTCTCGACAACTTCGCCGCGCCGTTCTACGGCGGTATCACGCTCGACCGCTCGCTCTCGACGGACGCCGGCGTCTTCCGGTACACGTTCAAGATGCTCGGCGAGGGACAGACAGCGGTGCCCGCCCGCGGGATGGGTGCGATATCGGACCAACTCGCGGACCGCGCCCGCCGAGCCGGTGCCGATATCCGACTCGGAACGGCGGTCACGGCCCTCGACACGGACGAGGACGGCGTGACCGTCGAGACGGCCGACGGAACGGTGGCCGCCGACGCCGCCGTGGTCGCCACGGACCCGCCGACGGCGGCGGACCTGACCGGCGTCGACGGGATTCCGACTGAGACGCGGGGCTGTGTCACCCAGTACTACGGCCTGCCCGGCCACGTCGAGTTGGACACCGGCAAGAAGATACTGCTCAACGCCGACGGGACCGACCCCAACCAGGTCGCGCCGCTGTCGGCCGTCGCGCCGTCCTACGCGCCCGACGACCGGACGCTCCTCTCCGCGACGTGGCTCGGGACCCCCGAAGCCGACGACGGGACGCTGTTCGAGCGTGGGCGGTCGACACTCGAAAGCTGGTACCCCGAGCGACGATTCGACGCGATGGAACTGCTGCGGACCGACCGCGTCGACGTGGCACAGTTCGACCAACTGCCGGGGTTCCGGGCCGACCTGCCGGCCCCCGACACGCCCGACGGCCCCGTGGTCCTCGCGGGCGATTACACCCGCTGGTCCTCGATTCAGGGAGCCCTGGAGAGCGGCCGCGTCGCCGCGGCCCTGTTAGAGTAGGTGCCGAAACTCGCCGAGGGCTGGGAACGTGCGGGTCTCGCCGGCAGTCTCGTCCCGGACGACCGGCCGGAACCGGTCGAGGTCGGAAACTAGCGGGGACATGAGCGAGGGGGGGCCGTACCGCCCGTCGACCGGGACGCCCTCGACGAGGTGGCTGAACGCCGGCAGGACGAGAACGTCCGCGCCGCGATAGACGCCGGGGCCGTAGAGGTAGCAGTGCCACTTCTGGCCCTCGATGGTAATCGTCGGGTGGTCGTGACCGACGACGTACAACTCGGCCTCGGTCGTCGGTTCGTGGTGTCCGTGACAGACCACGGCCGTTCCCGCGCCGTCGGCCCCGACGCCCGGGACGGCGTCGAGGACGTACTCGTCGTGGACCGTCCCGTTCCAGAGCGTCTCCAGCATCGTGTCGTGGTTCCCGCGGATGACGACGAGTTCGGCCCCGGCGTCACCGACCGTCCGTATCAGTGCCGTCAGCGTCCCCTCGGCGTCGGCGGGCACGCGGTCGAACGAGTGGAGTACGTCCCCGGCGAACACCACCCGCTCGATGTCGTGAGCCGCCAGAAGTGCCTCGAGACGGTCCACGATATTCTCGCGTTCGCCGAGCGGCAGGTCGACGTTCGCGGTCCGCCCTTTTCCGATGTGGAGGTCAGCACAGACGAGTGTCTCGTCGAGGACGAGGGCACGGTCACGGAAGGTGGCCTCCATCGGGCCTGAATCGGGACCCCGCGAGTAAATGCCTGCCGTCCGACCCGTCCGGCCCGGGCGAAACTCACCCCGCGTGCTGTTTCGCGGTGGTGTACGCTTCCCGGACGCGCTTGAACTCGTCTTCGTCGCCGCCGTGGTCGGGGTGGACCTCTTTGACTTTCCGGCGGTACGCGGTCTTTATTTCGTCCAGTCCGGCCCCGCTGGGGAGGCCGAGGACGGCGAAGGCGGCCCGGCGCGGGTCGAGGTCCGACTCCGTCTCGTCTTCGAGGTCGATGTCGGGCGTCTCGAACGGCAGTCGCGGCCCGAGCGCGACGCCGGGCAGTTCGTGTTCCACCAACACCGGACTCGTCGCCGACCGCTCGATGCGGTAGAACGCACGGGCGTCGAACGTGATGGCGACGTCACGCTTCGGGAGGTAGAACGCGACGTGCTGTCCCTCGACGAAGTGCCGTTCCGCGTACTGCTCGTCGATGGCGTCGAGGTAGTTGCGGATTTCGGCTCTGCGGCGCGTGTCGCCACTGTCCGTCTGCCGCTCCGGTTCCCGGCTCGGAAACCGACGGACGGCGACGTAGAACAGGCCCGCGACGAGGACGCTAGCGGCGACACCGAGCAGGAGGCCCTCCACGAACCACGCCGGAAACGACTGTAACACCGCGCCGTACACGCCCCACTGTATGGGTCAGATGCTAAAGAATGTCTCGGAGTCCGTCGCTCTCAGCCGATGTATCGCAGGTCCTCGTCGGACGGCGTCGGCGTGCCCTGTTCCATCTCCTGTATCTTGCGCACGACTTCCTCCATCTCCTCGGCGCGGTCCTCCAGCGACCCGAAGTCCACCTCGAAGCCGACGAGGTCCTCCAACACCGTGAGCACTGCCTGCGCGCTCTTGGGGTCGACGAGATAGCCGCTCGTCTCGCCCATCAGGCAGGCCGTCTCGATGTCTCGGCGTTCGCCCAGTCCGAGCATGAGACCGGAGACGCCGACGATGCCGCCCGCCGGTTCGTCGTCGCGGAACTCCACGCCGACATCTTCGAGGTCCGCGACCACGTCGTCGGTCGTCCCGGCACCGAGTACGTCGTACTCCTCGATGAGTTCGCCGGTGGGGACGCCGCCGAGGGCGAACGCCCGGTCGACGCCGAATTCCGCCGCCACGTCGAGGATGCGGTCGGTCAGCAGGTAGTGACCGCGGTTGCTCTGTGCCTGATGGTCACCGGTGAGAACCAGCAGGTCCTGTCCCTGCTCGGTCTGGACGGCGTGAAACTCGGCGTTTGCCAGTTCCGAGCGGCCGTCCTCGATGGCGACCTGTGGCGGGAAGTGCTGTGAGTAGATGCGGCGCACGGCGTCACCGTCTAACTCCTCGACGAGATGTTCGGCGGCGAGTTTCCCGACGTGCCCCACACCCGGCAGTCCCTCGACCAGTACCGGGTCCGACAGGTCGGGGTCGGCGAGTGTCTCGACTTCGAATTCGTCCATACCCCCTATTCGGACCTGCGTCGCTTAATAGCGCGTCGATATTTTCCGTAGGGGTCCTCAGGGTCGAACGGTGCCGGCGCGCTGTTGCCGGCGGCACCGCCACAGTCGGGACAGGTGTCAGACAGCGTGTAGACTGGCCGCTCGTGTTCGGTCTCCCACTGCAGACAGACGCGGATGTCGGATTTCATCGCCGAGCGTTACTCGTCGTCCTGTCGACGCTCGCGGTGGTACTCGCCGGAGCCACCGTGGTCGGCGACGACGGCACTCGCACGCTCTGCACTCTCTTCGAGGTGGGACTCGGCGGTGCTGTAGTCGGGTGCCCTGACTTCGATGCGGTACTCGGGCGACCCGACGTACGTCACGTCGAGTTCGACTTCGTCGGGAATCTCGCCGTTACCCTCCGCGGCCTGCAGTGCCTCCTTGATGACGTCCACGCCGTCGGGGCTCGGACAGGAGAGGTCCACGTAGCCGGTGACGTTGACGTAGGGAACGGAGACGTTCTCGCGGGCGGCCTCGACGATAGCCTCGATTTCGTCCTCGGAGAGGTCGGTGTCTTCGAGTGTTTCCGCCCCGTGGATGGCGGCCTGCTCGAAACCGTCGTACATCGACCCGAACTCGGCGAGGAGTTCGTTCGCGATGGCGGCGTACGTCTCGTCGGCGATGTCCTCGCCGAAGGCGATTTCCATCCAGTTGTCGGCCTTCTGCTCGTTTTTCCACTCCTGTATCTTGTCCTTGCGCTGGTGGTCGTTGACGTCCTTGATGGAGAGGTCTATCTGCTGGCTCTCCTTGTCCACGTCGAGTACCTTGGCGACGACGGTCTGGCCCTCGCTGACGTGGTCGCGGACGTTCTTTATCCACCCGGACGCGACTTCGCTGACGTGACAGAGGCCCCGTTTGTCCTGATACTCCTGCAGGTCGAGGAACACGCCGAAGTCCTCTATCTCGTCGATGCGGCCGACGACGAGTTCGCC
Source organism: Halorientalis litorea (assembly GCF_023028225.1). NCBI lineage: Archaea > Methanobacteriati > Methanobacteriota > Halobacteria > Halobacteriales > Haloarculaceae > Halorientalis > Halorientalis litorea. Next base: position 2,289,305 of record NZ_CP095482.1, on the reverse strand, counting down.
GGGGTCCGGCCAGCCACTGTATTTCATTATCGTGCCTCGACGGTCTCGGTCACCTCGCCTTCGATGGCCGCGTTGCCGCCAGTCGGGCGGGCGAGCGTGTGCCCACAGACGGCACACGAGACTTCGGTCGCGACCTTCCCGAAGACGACCTGTTCGTTCTCACAATCCGGACACTGAACGCGGTAGAAGCTTCCTGCCATTGTTACTCCTGGAACTCCAGTCGACCGGCGCGCCATCCCTCGCGGAGGTGAGCCTTGCCGCAGTCGCTGCAACGGTACTTCAGGTCGGTCTTCTTCGTCGGCTTGTCGCCACCGGGGACCTTGGAGAACTTCCCCTTGTTCCCGATGCCGGAGCCGCGCCGGGCGGCCTGCCGGTCGTTGACCTTCTTCATTCCCGAGGACCGGCCCGTTCGGACCTTCTCGACCTCGTGTTCGTGATGTTCGTTACAGTGTGGACAGTACGTATTGAAGCGGCGTGGCATCTGCATAGATATCGACCTTGCGGACCGTAGGAGAGGGGCCACTAAAACCCGTTTGGTTTCCCGCGGACGAGCCTTCGAAGCGCTTAATGCCCGATTGTCCGAAGCGGGGTGCATGAAGAAACTCATCGTCCACGGGGACCCCGGCATCCGCAAGGAGTCGGTCATCGAACTCGACGGCGAGGAGTACGTCTGCTTCGGCGTCGCCCGGCAGGGCGACTGGCACGGCCCCGAAGAGGTCCAACTGTGGTGTACCATCGGCGACGAGGACGAACGCGAGACGTACCAACGCCGCGAGTACATCCCGAACCACCTCGACACCGTAGCCGTCGACGCCGAGGCCATCGAAGTCGTCGGAAAGGCGTCCGCCTGAACCGCTCGCCGTCCCGCTTTCTCTTACTCGCGCGGAAGCGCGTCCCGCTCGACGCCGTATATCACCACGTCACCCCGCGCCAGTTCGACGGTCACGCCCGGCACGTTCCTGACAGTGATGTCCGCGTACGTGGCACGCTCGGCCGGCCCGACGTAGATGTAACTCACGTTGTACGCCCGGAGCAGTTCGGCCTGCCGCTCGGGCGACCCGACGTAGATGCGGCGCACGTCCGCCGTGCGGTTGGTGTATGCGTCCTCGCCCCGGTACCCGATTTCGTGGTGCCAGCCGACCACCGTCGGAAGGCCGGTGAGACTGGCGGCCGCGCTCGCGCCGTCGCCCTCGGCCCCGTTCCAGTTGTACCCGCCGGGCGCGGAGACGATGGTCGGCCGTCCCGTTCGGTTGTCCAGCCAGCGAATCGCCGGTGCCTCGCCGGGGTGGGCCGTCGCCACGAACGCCGTCGCGTCGAGCGTCGGGTCGTCCGTCCGGGCGATGGCACCGTCGTCGTCGAAGTGGTTCGCCAGCGCGAAGGCACCGTACACCGACGCGGAGACGAGGAGCACCACCGCGAACGCGCGCATGGCTTGCCCCCATCGCTCGCCGGAGAGCGCGAGCGTCGGGCGGTGCCGGTAACAGAGGTGGGCGAGTGCCGCGCCCGCCGCGACGGCCCACAGCACCCATATCTGCATGTACGTCTTGAACACCGTGTTGAACCGACCCGGTGCGGCCTGTTCCTCGATGTAGACGAACTCCACGAGAAGGAGCAACCCCGCACCCGCGACGAGCAACACGAGTTCGAATCCCGGCCGGTCGAGGGGCGGGCCGCCGTCGTCTGCTGGCTCCGTTCCGCGTGCAGTCGACGCCTCGGCACCGCCGTCGGTGCTGGCGACGCCAGCGTCGGCCCCGGCGGCGACTGTCGCCCGCTCGGTCAGTCGGAGCAGGAGCCATCCCACGACGAGGAGCGGCGCGAACACTGCCACCGCCGCCGCGTCGACGGCGACGCCGACGGCCACGACGACTGCGACGGACGCGGCGGCGGCGAGTCGCCACCGGCCGGTCAGCCGCGGCACAGCGTGCCGGAGAACATAGGGGACGAACACGAGCAGGAACGTCCCGTGAACCAGCACGAGCGGGCCGAGCGGACTCCGGTCGGGGAGGACGGCGACCGACCGGGTGCTGGCCGTCCCCAGCCAGAAGGGGAGCGACCAGAGGACACCGACGGCGACGACGAGCGCGCCGCCACCGACCGCGACGAGCGTCCGGAGGCTCTCGTCGGCCCGCCAGTCGTCGGCGGTGAGACGGGTCCGGAGTGTGCCGGGTAGGAGCGTCCGCGGGTCGCTCGGCGCGAACAGGAGGGTCAGCGCGGTGAGGCCGCCGGCCGTCGGGAACGACCACGTGTTGACGACGGCGAGGAGGCCGGCGAGTGGCGGAAGGAGGCCGGCGACGAGCAGCCGCCGCCGTCGCAGTGCCGACTCGGGCGTCAGGTAGTAACTGAAACAGAGCGCGCCGACTAGCAACAGGAACGGTGTACTCATCATGTGGGCGTGGAGGTCACCGTTCAGGAAAGCGAACAACGGGAACTCGTTGATTGTCCCCTCGATGACGCGGCTGGCGTCCCAGTAGTTGAACTCCGCGGGCGGGTTCACCACCGTCGGGTCCACCGACAACAGCCCGGCGACAGCGGCAACCACGCCGTCTGGGAGCAGCCACGCGAGCAGTTCCACCGGCGTCGAGAGGTTGCTTGCGATGCCGACGAAGAGCGCGCCCAGAACCGCACCGGACCGGCGGGGCGTCCCGCGGTGGGCGGCGAGCGACCCGGCGAGGCCGTACGCGGCTGTCACGAGCATGGCGTAGAAGCCCGCGAGCGCGAGGTTGTAGGCGAACCGCGGGGCGGTGCCGGTCAGTCGCGTGAGGAGACTCGCGAGCAGGTGGCCCCCGTAGTAGTAACTGACCGGCTCACCGGCGAACCACATGTCCTCGGGCGGGAGCGTCTCGGCCCGCAGCAGCGACCGAAGCAGGCCGAAATCGAGGAACTTCTCCCCGCCGATGGGATGGACCGCCGGGTCGACGGCGCGGATAGCGACCAGAAACAGGAACGCGACGGCGAAGACGGCGGCCGTCTCGCCGACGACGGCGGTGTCGATGGCCGGGCGTCGGCGGTAGAACGCCGCCGCCGCGAGGGCGAGGAGGACGACGACGCCGGCGGGAACTGCGAGCGAGAGGGAAACGTGGCCGAGGAGGTAGCCGACGAACCAGAGGATGGTGGCGGCGAGTGGAATCGCGACGCCGACGCCACGGTCCGCGAGTCGCGGGAACAGCACCGCGGCGAGCGGCAGCCCTGCGAGCAAGAGCGCGAGGTACACGCCCATCCAGAGCGCGACGAGACCGTACTCCATTCACCCGACAGAGACGCGGCCGGAACTATACGTCTTCCGTCTCCGGGGGAGACGAATGGTTTTTACTCGCGCCCACGGTTCCACGAAACGATGAGGTCTCTGGGTGTCGTCGTTCCGGCGTACCGGCCGGACACCGACAGGTTGGTCGCCTACACCGCTGCCCTCCACGACACGCTCGCTCCCGAGACGATTCGCGTCGAACTCGACGCGCCGAGCGACGGGACCACCGCGGCGGTAGAGGCCGCACTGGCCGATACCCCGACCACGGTGAACGTGTCCCCGTACCGCCGCGGGAAGGGTGCGGCCGTCACGGCCGGGTTCGAGGCACTCGACACGGATATTCTCGCGTTCGTCGACGCCGATGGAAGTACGACCGCCGACTCCTTCACCGACGTGGTGGCACAGGTCCGGAACGGGGACGCTGACCTCGCCGTCGGGTCGCGTCGCCATCCCGATGCGACCGTCGCCGGCCACCAGACCGTCGCCCGTCGACTGCTGGGGGACGGGTTCGTCCGCGTCGCCCGCCGCTTGCTCAACACCGACCTGCACGACTACCAGTGCGGGGCGAAAGCCATCACGAGGGAGGGGTGGACGCAGGTCCGGGAACACCTCTACGAACCGGGGTTCGCGTGGGACATCGAACTCGTGGCGATGGCGGCGGCGTTCGACCTGCGAATCGCGGAGGTGCCGATTACGTGGGAGGACCGCCCGGGCTCCACCGTCGACCCGATACGGACGGCCCTGCGGATGGGGCGTGCCGTGCTGGCCGCCCGCCACCGTGCGAAGCAGGTCCGTGACAGTCGACTCCACAGCGCGATTGCCGCACAGCGCGACGACCCATCCGCACTCGTGGAACAAGAATGAGCGACCGGACACGACACCTCGACTCGTTGCTGTCGCGGGTCCGGTTCGGCAAGTTCGTCTCCGTCGGAGCCATCGGTGCTGTGTGTGACACCATCGTCCTGCTCGCCCTCGTCGAGCAGGCTGGTCTCGCGCCGGAGATAGCGAACGTCCTGAGCATCGAGACGGCGATTCTCGTGATGTTCGCCATCAACGAGAACTGGACGTTCGCGGCCGAGGACGACGGCCGCGGGTTGGGGAGTCGACTCCTGAAGTCCCACGCGGTCCGGGCCAGTGGGTCACTCGTGCAGTACGTCATCTTCGTCGCGCTCATCAACTTCGTGACGCTCTCGCTCGCCGTCCGCGGCGTCGACGTGTGGTTGGTCGGCGCGAAGTGGATCGGTATCGGCGTCGGGATGGTGGTGAACTACGTGTTCGAGAGCCTGTTCACGTGGAAAGTTCACACGGGTGAATCCGGGTAGAAATTCACAGACGGCCCGTGAATCACAACCCTTAATTGGCGGTCGGGATTACCCAGATGTAGCGGGATGGGATAGCCAGGAGATTCCGGCGGGCTCATAACCCGCAGATCGGTAGTTCAAATCTACCTCCCGCTACTTCTGACGCGAACAACACGCCGCGGAGTCCCGTCTCCGCGGCACCGTGAGCGAAGGGTTTTGAGGCGTGAACTCTTGCAGTCTACCCATGACAAGCGGGACGGTTGAGAACGCGGAGATTTCGAACCCGGTGACGGGAGTCCGCATCCGTGAACCGCCAGCGGATGCACCGGAAGGGGCGGCGGACGTGCATCTCGACCCGGGGGCATCCGGGCCGCCCGAACACGTCCATCCCGACACCGAGGAGCGGTTCGAGGTTCTCGACGGTCACGTGGCGTTCCGCGTGGGCGGGCGCGAGCGGACGCTCGAACCGGGGACAGCGATTCGGGTCGCGCCGGGGACGGCGCACACGTTCCGAAACGACGGGGACGGTGACGCGGCATTCCGGGTGCGGACGCTCCCGGCGAACGAGCGACTCGGGAAGGTGGTGGCCACCCTGTTCGGCCTCGCACAGGAGGGGGACACGGACGAACGAGGTCGGCCCGGAGTGTTACAGGGGGCGGTGATGGCCGCGGAGACGATCGACGACGTGTACTTCACCGACGTTCCGTATCCGGTCCAGCGAGCGGTCGGGACGGCACTCGGACCGGTCGGACGGGCGTTGGGCTACAGCGCGACGTACGAGCGGTTCCTCGACGAGGCGTACTGGCAGGACCGCTAGCCGTCGCCGTCCTCGTCCACGACGACCACCTCGCCGTCGACGACGTCGACGTTGACGAGCGTCTTGATGTCGTGGTCGGTGTCGTCGAGGGCGTCGCCGCCGCCGACTTTCTTGATGACGGCGACGGTATCCGTCACCTCGGCACCGATGTCCTCCAGCGCGCCGATGAGGGCCGAGAGGGTGCCGCCCGTCGAGAGTACGTCGTCGAGGAGGAGGACGCGGTCACCGGCGGACACGTCGTTGACGTACATCTCGCTCTCGGAGTAGCCGGTGACCTGCGAGAGGGAGACTTCGCCGTCGAGGCCGTACTGCCGTTTGCGGACGACGACGAGGGGGAGGTCGGTGGCGAGCGAGAGGGCGGTGCTGATGTGGATGCCCATCGCGGCGGGGGTGACGATTTTGTCCACGTCCGCCAGATTGGCCTTGCGGAGGATGCGGACGGTTATCTCCCGGAGGAGTCCCGGGTCGAGCGCGGGCACGCCGTCGCTGACGGGATGCACGAAGTAGTGGTACCCGTCCTTCTCGACGACGGGCGCGTCACGGAGCGAGCGTGGCAGTCGGTCCATACCGCGCGATTCAGCACCGACGGTCAAAAAGTACTCGTCACGCGCACGGGAGATGGGACACCGCCCCACGGAAAGCACAGGCCGAAAAACACTTACAGCATCTAATTATATCTCATTACACCATGGCAGACTTCCCAGAGTATCTCGACGTCGATTACGAGGACGGCAAAGGCGAAGACCCGGACGACTACCCGACCATCGAGGACAAGATAGAGAAGGCAATCGAGGTCACCCGCGAAGGCCTCGAACAGTACGAGAATCCCGTCGTGATGTGGACCGGTGGGAAGGACTCGACGCTGACGCTGTACTTCATCAAGGAAGTCGCCGAGAAGTACGACCTCGAAGTCCCCCCGGCGGTCTTCATCGACCACTACCAGCACTTCGACGAACTGTTCGACTTCGTCGAGAAGTGGGCCGACGAGTGGGACCTCGAACTCATCTACGCCCGCAACGAGGACGTGGGCGAGTACGTCGACGAGAACGACCTGACGCCGGGTGACGACATCCCCGTCGACGAACTCAGCGAACACAACCAGCACCACATCCGGAACATTCTGGAGTACGAGGAGGACACCTTCCCGTTCCTACTCGACACCTACGTCGGGAACCACCTGCTGAAGACGGTCGCGCTCAACGACACCATCGAGGAGTACGACGTCGACGGCATCCTCTCGGGTGTGCGCTGGGACGAACAGGAAGCGCGCGCCGACGAGACGTTCTTCTCGCCGCGTCACGACCCGGACATCTACCCGCCCCACGACCGGATTCAGACGATTCTGCAGTTCTCCGAACCCGACGTGTGGGACGCCTACTGGCACTTCGTCGTCCCGGACACTGTCGAGGAGTACCCCGACGACGGGTACGTCCCGCAGGGACAGGACGACATCCCCGGCGACCTCACCAAGGACGACCTCCCCGTCAGTCCGAAGTACTTCGCCGGGTTCCGCTCGCTCGGCAGTGAAGTCTCGACCGACAAGTCCGCCGAAGAGCCTGCCTGGCTGCAGGACATGGCCAACACGACCGAGCGCGCCGGCCGCGCCCAGGACAAGGAGGACCTGATGGAGCGTCTGCGCGACCTCGGTTACATGTAGGACTAAATTTTCACTTCGAGGGGTCGCCACTGGCGACCCCTACTCGCAAAAATTTAGTATAAAAACTGCTCGGCGCGACCGCTGGTCGTGCCGAGTGAACCGCCTCGCGCTTCGCGCTCGGCGGATGCTGGTGGTCAACCGCCCGCCCGTTCCGGTTCTTCGGGTGCCGTCTCGGTGTTGCGCGCTCGCACGTACGTCCCGACAGCGGCGGCGGTGCCGACGACGACGGCGACAGCCATCGCCGTCAAGATGCCACTCCCGACGAGGAACGCGATGGCGACCAGTGAGAGAGGAAACGCCACGCCGAACGCGGCGGCGGCGAGTGCGAACCGACGGCTGGCCGGCGACCGACCGAGTCCGACCGCGACGAGGGCAGTGGTGACCGCACCGGCGACGAGGCCGGCAGGGAGGCCGAGGAACAGTGAGAACTCGATGCGGGAAGACGCGAGTTCGGTCACGGCGACGGCGACGAGGACGAACGCGGAGACTCCCGCCGCGAGCGCGAGAGCGAGCGTGCGGAGGCGCATGCGAAGATGTCCCACGGCAGTCCGCATAAGTACCGTGGCGGTCGGCTACGGTTCGAGAATCTCCACGAGGTTGCCCTCGGGGTCGCGGAGAAAGAGGATGGTCGTGCCGCTCTCGGTAGTCTGTGGCTCGCTGACCGTCGACACGTCGTCCGAGAGGTCCCGGTGGAACGCGTCGATATCGGTGACCTCGAACCCGAGGTGTTTCGCGCCGGGGCGGTTCACGCCGCCGCCGGTCTGGTCGCTCCCCGCGGGGTCGTAGGAGACGAGTTCGAGACGGGTGCCGTCGGCGTCGAGGTGGGCGAACTCGGCGGCTGCACCCTCGATGCCGACGCCGGTGGCGAAGGCGTTGCCGCCGACGGAGAACCGGTCGAGTACGTCGAGTCCGAGCGTGTCGCGGTAGAACGCGACGGCCCGGTCGAGGTCCGAGACGGTCACGCCGTAGTGGTGGGCACTGAGGTCCATGAGATGAGGGAGCGCGGGACGTTCAAAACGACTTCGGCTCCCGTGTCACTCCCGCGCTCTGAGCGTCCCGCCGCTCAACCCCTCCCACTCGACGCGGTACCCGAGCCGGGCGAGCGTCGCGCTCGCGTCGTCGATACCGTGCGCGTCGAGGCGTTCCTCGGCGGCGTCGAGCGACAGTCCGGCGGTCAGGTCGTCGGCGAGTGCGTCGAGTACGGCAGGCCGAATCAACGTCCGCCCGACCAGTTCGTGCTCCGGAAATTCCTTTCCTTCGAGGGCATCTTCGCTGACGCCGTGGCGGTCGGCCAGTGCCGCGAGGGGAACCACGTCGTCGTCGGGCACGAGTTCGGCGGGGAGTGCCGTCGCGGCCTCGGCCACCAGTTCCGTCTCGTACTGCCGGAGGGCGTCCCGAACGTCCTTGATGCGGACCGTCCCGGCGTACGGAATCGCGCGGTGGTCGCGGGCTTCGATGTCCTCGCCAACCCCGAGGCTCTCGTCGACGGCGACCAGCATGTCGACGTCCTCCAACTCGGCCAACCGGGAGAGTTTCTTCTCGACGTACTCGGGCGTCCAAAAGCCCATTATCTCGAAGAACACGCGGAAGTCGGCGTGCCGATAGTCGAACGCGAAGTCGGGGATGACGACGTGCGCGCCCGCTTCGAGCGGTTCCGGTTCACGCACGAGCGTCCAGTCGAGGTCCAGCGACTGGAAGCGGGCGGCGAAGTCGGCCTCGACGCCGCTGTCGAACGTCATCTCGGTGACCGGGTCGGTGTCGGGCACGGTCAGGTCGTCGTCGGTGAGCGTCATCTCGCGGTCGGTACCTCTGTCGTCGATAGTGGCGGTGAGTCGCCAGTCCGCCGTCTTCGCCACCGTGCGGAGGAGGCGAGCGAACGCCGTCCCGTACCGCCGGGTCCGCCGGAACAGGGCGTCCGGCCCTGTCACGACCACCTCGCGGCCCGCGTCCGTCTTCCGAATCTCGTAGAGCAGGCGCAGACGCTTGACGGCCGAGACGACAGCTTTCGGGTCCGAGGCACGGACGCGGACCGCCGTGGCGTCGAACAGCGCGGTCTGTGCCAGCGAGAGGTTGTACTGGGCGAGGAGGGCCGCCGGGTCCCAGCGAACGGACACGTCCGCGAGGACCTGCCGCGTCTCGCGGTCGGCGTAGAGCGACTCCGCGACGGCGTCGGGCGTGCAGTCGAGGCGGTCGGCCGCCCGCACCAGTGCCCTCTCGCGTTCGCGCTCCGTGACGACACCGACCGTCTCGGCGGCGGTGTACGCGGCGCGCCGGGCGCGTTCGGGGTCGACCGGTGCCCGGGTCTCGAACGTCGCCTCGCGGTCCAAGAGCTTGGCGAACCCGCGCACGAGTTTGAAGTCGTCGGCCTCGCGTTCGAGAGCCGTCAGTGCCGCGTCGAGGTCGGCGCGGGGTTCGCCGACGTGGCCCTGCACGGTGCCGATGACGCGGGCCGCGAGGTCACGGTCACCCCCGTCCGCGAAGCGTGGCTGGTAGCCGCCACCGGCACGGGACACCCGGAGCAGGTCCTTCGTCAGCACGCCCGGACCGTGGTCCCCGAGGGTCAAAAGCCGCCCGAACACGGGAAGATTCATGCTGGCCCCGCGTCCACCGGGTGGTATGCGCCGCCGACAGGTCGTCGCCGCGCTGGGCCTCCTCGCTGCCGGCAGTGCTGGCTGTTCGAACACGCGGAGGCCGACGCCGTCGCCGCCAACCGGGACGCCGCCGCCGGAGACCGAAACCGTCGGCCTCACCGCGTTCCCGGAGCTAGAGGTCGCCGAGTTCTCGGCGCGCGCGGGAGACGAGGGGAATCTGGTCGTGGACGTGACCGTCTCGAACCCGGCGCGACGCGTTCGGGAGGGGTCGGTTCGCGTGACGGCAGCGGTCGGGGACGGTCAGCGGTCGGCGACACAGACGTTCGAACTCGGCCCGGGCGAAGAGCGCGAGGTCGCGGTGACGGTACCGCTGTCCTACACCGAGTGGGACGGGGGCGACGGGCAGTTGGATTTCACGTTCGAGTACGACTAGCACTCCGACGCTCACCGCCGCCGCTGTGCGACACGCTCCTCGGCCGTCTCCTCGCTGACGAGTTCGTAGAGGAGAGCGCGGCCACCGTCGGCCTTCGGGCGCAGGACCCGCCCGAGTCGCTGTGTGAACTCGCGTTCGCTCCCGCTCCCCGCGAGGACGACAGCCACGTTCGCGTCTGGCACGTCCACACCCTCGTCGAGGACGTTCGCCGTCACGACTCGGGAGTAGTCACCGCGGCGGAACCGTTCCAGTATCTCGCGGCGTTCGCTCGCGGCCGTCTCGTGCGTAATCGCCGGGAGCAGGAACCGCTCGGAGAGTCGGTACACCATGTCGGTGTGGGCGGTGAACACGATGAGACGGTCGTCGCGGTGTCTGTCGAGGATGGCCGCCAGTTCCTCGACCTTCCGGTCGGCGTTGAGCATCACGTCGCGGGCGCGCTGTTTCGCCAGCAGAGCCTCCCGGGCACGCGGGTCGGTGCCCGACCGCTTGACGAGTTCCTGATAGTCGCTCCCGCTTCGCATCTCGATGTTCGACGCCGCGAGGTAGTCGGTGAACACCGACTGGTGGCGCTCGTACTCCTCGCGCTCGGCGGGGGTGAGCGACACCTCGATTCGCTTGATGTCGTAGGCCGCCAGATGGTCACCGGCCAGTTCGTCGACGGTGACGCTGTGGACCAGCGGGCCGACGAGGTCCGCGACGACTTCGTGCGCGCCGTCGGGCCGCTCGAAGGTGGCCGTCAAGCCGAGGCGGGCGGGCGCGGCGAGCAGTCGCGCGATGTCGCGGTAACCCTCGCCGCCGAGGTGATGCACCTCGTCGAAGACGACGAAACCGAACTCGCCGCCCACGTCGTCGGCCTTCAGATACGCCGAGTCGTACGTCGAGACGGTTATCGCCTCCCGTCGCTGTTCCCCGCCGCCGAACTGGCCGACGGGCACGTCGAACTCGGTTTCGAGTTCGCGCCGCCACTGTTCGAGCAGGTCGATGGTCGGAACGACGACGAGTGTCGGCAGGCCCAGTGCCGCCACAGCCGCGATGCCGATGACGGTCTTGCCGCTCCCCGTCGGGAGTTCCAGCACGCCGCGCGGGGCGGCAGGGCTGTCGTCACCCGTGGTCCCGCCGCGGTCGTCGGTGTCGAACCACGCGTCGAGAGCCGTCCGCTGGTACTCGCGGAGTTCGTACGCGGAGGTGAGGGTCAGCGTCGCCCAGTCGCCCACGTCGTCGCTGTAGTCGACGCCACGCTCGGCGAGGGCACGGCACAACTCGCGGTAGCGGATGGCTGGCGCGCGAGCGGTCTTCGTACGGGCGTCGAACTCGACGCCCGGGAGGTCGGTGACGGGGTCGGGCACGCCGTCGCTGTCGACCCGAATCGTCCCGTCCTCGAAGGTGAGCGTGACGCCGGACACGTGCGCCACTCCGTCCGTCCGGGGTTTAACCGCTACGGGCCGGGTCAGTCGATATCCAGCGGCCCGGTCTGTGTCTCGTCGCCAGCATCGGGTGCGTCGCCGTTAATCGTCACTTTCGTGTTGTAGTTCCCACTGGACCCCGGGTTCTGTGCGTTGCTGTAAGCGACGACGATAGTGTCGCGTTCTTCGATGTCGTAGTTGCCCGTGAGCGTGATTGTAATCTTCGTGCCGCCGCCGCTGGACGAGACGCCACTAACGTCGTCCGTCGCGTTCACCTCGATAGTGGCATCGTCGTCTTTGTTTAGATATACTAGAACGTCCGAAGCACTGACACCGGACACGTCGGCCGACCCGCTGTAGATTACGTTGAGCTTGTTGAGTGAGTTGCCGATTTCGGCGGTCCCGTCGCCCGTTCCGACGTCCCAGTTGACTTCGTGCGTCGTCGTCGCCCCGGGCGTCTCGTCGTGTGCGAAGACGAGTTCGCCCCGAAGTCTCGCCCCCTCGGGGTCGACGACCCTGTCGTCGCCGGACAGTTCCTCCTCGACCTGTCCGACCGCTTCTTTCGCGTCCTGTCGTTCCCCGTCGGTGAGGCTGATGAAGTTCGTGGCGAACACGGAGGCGAGTAGGATGGTCACGACGACCATCAGCACGACCCCGATGACGGGACTGACGCCACGGTCGCCCATACTCAAAGGAGGGTCTACAGCCATTTCAACGGCAGTAACAGGTCGAGAACTGATTCGAAAGACAGCGGAACGGTAGTGGATTTCTGAACCCTTATACGCGTCCCGCGGTTCCGTATTGACATGAGCGAGCAGGACGCCTCTGAACCGGACGGCACGGAGACAGCCGACGAAGACGTCGAGAGAACCCCGGAGTCGTCCGCCGGGGCGGACGACTCGCTGGCGGACATCGCCGAGGGTGGTGAGGACGGAGAGATAGACGACGACCTCGTGGAACGAGTCGCCGACGCCGACCCCGAGCAGATGGCTCGGGAAGTCGCGTCGCTGCGAATGCGCGTCGACTCGCTGGAGTCACAACTCGAAACGCGGGAGGAGGAAGTCGAGGAACTGGAGTCACAGCTCGCACGGACGAAAGCGGACTTCCAGAACTACAAAAAGCGGATGGACAAACGCCGCGAGGAGGAGAAACAGCGGGCGACGGAGGACCTCGTGACACGACTGCTCGACGTGCGCGACAACCTCGTCCGGGCACTCGAACAGGACGAAGGTGCCGACATCCGCGACGGTATCGAGACGACGCTCCGGCAGTTCGACGAGGAACTCGACCACGAGAACGTCGAGACGGTCGACCCACAACCGGGCGATGAGGTCGACCCACAACGCCACGAAGTGTTGCTCCGAGTCGAGAGTGACCAACCGGACGGAACCGTCGCAGAGGTCCACCGTCCTGGCTACGAGATGGCTGGGAAGGTCATTCGGACGGCACAGGTGACCGTCAGCGAGGGTGGAGCGGGCGACGCGGACGGGTCGTGACACTCCGGCATCGTGTGGCGGGGTCTCGGCCGGCCGCGGTCTAGTTGCGGTCCGGATATAGTTCGTGTTGACGTGTCGGCGTGGTTCGCAGAAACCGACGTACGGCATCGGGGCGGCCGGAGGGCGTGTGTCCCGGTATCTAGCAACTTTTAACCGGCCGAGACGGGTAGAGTAGGGTAACATGACGAGCAACAAGATTCTCGGTATCGACCTCGGCACCACCAACAGTGCCTTCGCTGTGATGGAGGGGAGCGACCCCGAAATCATCGTCAACGGTGAGGGCGAGCGGACCACACCGTCGGTAGTCGCGTTCACCGAGGACGGCGAGCGTCTCGTCGGGAAACCGGCCAAAAACCAGGCCATCCAGAACCCCGAGAACACCGTCGAGTCCATCAAGCGGCACATGGGCGAGGACGGGTACACCGTCGAGATGGACGGCGAGGACTACACGCCGGAACAGGTCTCGGCGATGATTCTCCAGAAAATAAAGCGGGACGCCGAGGAGTACCTCGGCGACGACATCGAGAAGGCCGTCATCACGGTCCCCGCGTACTTCTCGGACCGCCAGCGACAGGCGACCAAGGACGCCGGCGAAATCGCCGGGTTCGAGGTCGAACGCATCATCAACGAACCGACCGCGGCGTCGATGGCCTACGGCCTCGACGACGAGTCGGACCAGACGGTGCTGGTCTACGACCTCGGTGGAGGGACGTTCGACGTGTCTATTCTGGATTTGGGCGGCGGCGTCTACGAAGTGGTCGCCACGAACGGGGACAACGACCTCGGGGGCGACGACTGGGACCACGCCATCATCGACTACCTCGCCGACGAGTTCGAGGCCGAACACGGCATCGACCTGCGCGACGACCGGCAGGCCCTCCAGCGGCTGAAAGACGCCGCCGAGGAAGCCAAGGTCGAACTCTCCTCGCGCAAGGAGACGACCGTCACGCTCCCGTTCATCGCGGCCGACGACAGCGGCCCCAAGGACCTCGAACAGAAGATTACGCGTGCCAAGTTCGAGTCCCTGACCGAGGACCTCGTCGAGCGGACCGTCGGTCCGACCGAGCAGGCACTCGCCGACGCGGGCTACGACGAGAGCGACATCGACGAAGTGCTGTTGGTCGGCGGGTCGACCCGGATGCCGATGATTCAGGAGCGCGTCGAGGACCTCGCCGGACAGGAACCGAAAAAGAACGTCAACCCCGACGAGGCAGTCGCGCTGGGTGCGGCCATTCAGGGCGGCGTCCTCTCCGGCGACGTGGACGACATCGTGCTGTTGGACGTGACGCCCCTCTCGCTCGGTATCGAGGTCAAGGGCGGCCTGTTCGAGCGGCTCATCGAGAAGAACACGACCATCCCGACCGAGGAGTCGAAAATCTTCACCACCGCCGCGGACAACCAGACCTCCGTGCAGGTCCGGGTGTTCCAAGGTGAACGCGAGATGGCCGAGGAGAACGAACTGCTCGGCGAGTTCCAGTTGACCGGTATCCCGCCCGCGCCGGCCGGAACGCCGCAAATCGAGGTCGGATTCAGCATCGACGAGGACGGCATCGTCAACGTCGAAGCCGAGGACAAGGGGTCGGGCAACGCCGAGTCCATCACCATCGAGGGCGGTGCCGGTCTCTCCGACGACCAGATAGACCAGATGCAGGAGGAGGCCGAGGAACACGCCGAGGAAGACCAGAAACGTCGCGCGTTCGTCGAGGCCCGCAACGACGCCGAGGCCGCGGTCCAGCGCGCCGAGAAACTGCTGGACGAGAACGAGGACGAGGTGGACGACGACCTGCGGAGCGACATCGAGGCCGAGATCGAACGCGTCGAGGAAGCCCTCGCCGAGTACGAGAGCGTCGACAGCGCGGACCTCGACACCGCCGCCGACGCCCTCGAATCGGCCACCGAGAGCCTCTCGACGGAACTGCAGGAAATCGGGAAGCAGATGTACCAGCAGGAGGCCCAACAGGCCGCAGGCGGTGCCGGACCCGGCGCGGGCGCGGCGGGCGCAGGTCCCGGCGGTGCCGGCCCCGGTGCTGGTCCCGAAGGTGACGGCGAGGAGTACGTGGACGCAGACTTCGAGGACGTTCAGGAGGACGACGAGGAGTCGTCCTCCTGAGCCCGCCAGACGTAGTCTGGCGACGTGGACGAAGACGAGGACTGAAAGGACGAGTAACGCGAGTCCGAGTCGTCCGCCCGATAGACGACCGGGCGAACGGACGGTGTGTCAGTAAAGCATGGCTTCAGTGGTGTTCGCTCGGATCGTAATCCTCACCGGGTTCGATGGGCGTCTCTGACTGAACCGTGTACTCTCGGGCCTTTTCGTGGCGTTTGTAGAAGTACACGAGTGGAAACGGGAGGAGAAGCACGGTGAGCAGGTACTGCTGTCTGGCGAACGTATAGCCGACGAGCGCGGTCGCAACCAAGATTGAAATGTGGCCGTACATCCAAAGACCGTGGGAGACAGACTCCCAGTCACCGTACATGTGCTTGTAAAAGAAGTCTTCAATCATTCTCCGCAGTTGGCACATGTCATCGTAATGAGACAGCGCGAAGTAAAGTGTGTTGACCGGTCGAACACAGTACGTTTGTCACGCCCCCGGACAGCCGAATTCGTGTTGGTCGGTCCGGGTGGAGTCTGGAATCGAGATGCTGGCCGGTTCGTTCCAGTCGCGGAACCGCGTCTCGATCTCGGCGACACCCGAGGCGTCCGACGACGAGACTTCGATGCGGAGTTCGGTCCGCACCGGGCGGTCAGTCTGTGGGTCGACCCACAACTCGAACGTCGCGTTGTCGACGTTCGCGTCCGAGAAGTCCACGGACGACCGACTACCGGTGTCGGGGAGTGACTGGAGGGTCTGCTGTGAGGGGTGGGCGACGACGAGGATGGTCCGGTTGCCGTCGAGCGTCCGGTTGCCGTCGAGCGTCCGGTTGCCCTGATAGTAGACGTTGGTCCGTTCGAGCAGGGACAGTTGCCGGCCGAGTGGACTCAACTCGGCCCACGCTATCTCTTCGGACGCGTTCTCGACGCCCCAGCCGTCCCACGGAGACGGACACTCGGTGTAGACGGTGTCGCCGTCGACGTACACCGACCGCGTCTCGCCGGCCGTGGTGGCGTTCGCGACAGCCTGTTCTGCTCGGTAGTCGACGACGCCGTGCCCGTCGATACCGACGGCCCGTGAGTCGGTGCCGTCGGTAGCAGAGACGTGCACGTCGATGGTGTAGCGGTACGTCGAGACGTTCTCGGCGGCGGTGAGAGTCCGGTTCTGTACGTCGAGGGCGCGCTGGTCGCTCGGTGGTTGGCTCTCCGAGAGCGCGCTACACCCGGCGGTGACGACGAGGAGGGCGAGGAGGGCAGCGGGGAGTCACATCGTGTGTCTACTCGGCGTGTGAACAGCCCATCACTTCAAACTGTGAGTTCGCGGCTACTCGTCGTGTCGCTCGGTTCCGTCGATGGACAGAATCAGGTCCGGGCCGTACGCGCCGGCGGGCGTCTGGAACCCCTCGGGGGCGTCGCCGTCGAGGACGCGCCCGGCGATTTCGAGGGCCGTCTCGACCGTCAGGGCGTACGTCTCAGGTGTCTCCAACCGCGAGACGGCGCGCTCGCCCTCGGCGGTACTCGCCTCACCCCAGACGAAACTGCGGCCCGTCTCGCGCTCGCGTTCGCTCGGCCCGGAGACGGTGGTGTCGACGAGGAGTTCGAGGCCGGATTTGAGCGGCGGGAGCGACAACAGCGGCGTGAACGGACGGCTGGCGCGCATCGCCCAGATGGCTGGCTCCGGGAGGGCGGTGTAGACTTCCACGTTCTCGATGCCGGTGGTGTGGTAGGCAGTCACGAGGTCGCCCCACGGGATGGTCGCGGCGGACTTCTCACCGCGACCGAAGTCGATGCGGCGGGTGTTGTGGGCGGCCGGGACGGATTCGAGTAGCCCGCCTTCGCGGACGTACCCCGGTTCGTCCAGCGAGTCGATGACCGTCTTGGCCGTCCCGGGGGAGATTCCGGCCATCGCGTCGAATCCCAGTGCGAGGTGGGTTGCCTCGGGTAGACGCTCGTGGAGGTGGGCGGCGAGACAGTCGGTCGGCACCACGTCGAAACCGACGCCCGGCATCAGCATCACGCCCGCCTCGCTGGCCGCGTCGTCGTACTCGGCGATGGCTTGGAACACCACTATCTCACCGGTGATGTCGAGGTAGTGCGTGCCCGTCTCGATGCAGGCTTCGACCAGCGGTTCGTACGTCTGGACGAACGGGCCAGCACAGTTCAGGACGGCGTCGTGGGCGTCGAGCGCGTCGTGGACGGCCCCGGTGTCGTCGAGGTCGAAGACGCGGTGGTCGAACCCCAGTTCGGCCGCTTGGTCGGCCACTTTCCGCTCGTTGCGACCGGCGAGGGTCGGGTCGTGGCCGCGGTCGGCGGCCGTGTCCGCGATGAGGTCCCCCGTGTAGCCGTACGACCCGTAGATGAGCAGGTCCATGCCTCGTCCACACGCGGCACCGTCCTTAACCTGACGCGTCAGAATAGGGGTTCGTAGCCAGACAGAGGGATAACCGAGAGCAGTGGACCGTGTGATTAAGGTCGGAGACGGCCCAGCGTCCGATATGGACGAGGGAAGTCGCGTCGTGTCGGTCAACGAGGTTCCCGAGGACTCGACGTTTCTGTTCCGGGTGCAGGAGAACGGAATCGACGAACAACAGGAGGCCATCCTCGTGTCACTCGCCGACGGCGTCGCCTGCTGGCTCAACTACTGCCAGCACTTCACGCACATCAAACTCGACAAGGGGTCCGGCGCGGAGATGCGGGACGGCGAACTCATCTGTACCAACCACGGTGCGTACTTCGAGGAGGAGAGCGGTCGCTGTACGTACGGCCCCTGTGAGGGGGCGTACCTCCAAGAGGTGGCCGTGACCGTCAGCGACGGCGCGGTGTATCTGACCGACGACGAGTACACGTTCGCCGGCGTGGGTCCTATCGAAACCGACGACGTGGACCTCGGTTCGAAGTCCAACTACGAGTTCTGAACAAGGAGGGGCGCGCCGCCAATCG
Organism: Halorientalis litorea; assembly: GCF_023028225.1. Taxonomy (NCBI): domain Archaea; kingdom Methanobacteriati; phylum Methanobacteriota; class Halobacteria; order Halobacteriales; family Haloarculaceae; genus Halorientalis; species Halorientalis litorea. Next base: position 2,271,331 of record NZ_CP095482.1, on the reverse strand, counting down.
GTCGTTGTGTCGGACATCGAACGACGCGGGTGGGCACTGAATCACGCCCGGGCCGAACCTCGGGCGAGTGCCGTGTCAGTACTCCGGGCGTTGTGCTTGAATCACCGACGCGAACTACTGCTGTTCGTCGGCGAGCAACTCCATCAGGTCGTCCGACGTGATGATACCCACGAGGGTCTCATTCTCACAGACCGGGAGTCGTCGGACGCCGTGTTCGGCCATCGAACTGGTCGCCGCGTAGAACCCGGCGTCGCGTTCGGCCGTACAGAGGTCGCTGGACATCACGTCGCTGGCGGTCTGTGCGGTCGGGTCGGCACCGTCGGCGAGCGTCCGAACGGTCAGGTCACGGTCGGTCACGATACCGACTGGTGTGTCCCCGTTCGTGATGACGACGCTCCCGACGTTTTCCTCGGCCATCGTTACTGCGAGGTCGGTGACTGGCGTCTCAGGGCTGGCGGTGACAACATCACTCCGGGCGAGGTCATCGATTGGCATTGGTTCGTTTCCCCCGTCGAGTCGTTCGCCTTATTTCACAATCAATTATGAGAGTTCCTGTCGTGTTTAGATATGCGTTCGAAGAAAGGGTCTGTCCGTCGCTACGGTGTTCCCCGGCAGGGTGTAACTGCGTTTCTCACCAGGGGCGACGACGACGGCGACGCACCGCTAGTCGATGCGGAACGCCGGTTCCTCGACGGATTCGCTCTTGCACTCGGGACAGCGACCCGGGCGGTTGAGCAAATCGTCGAAGTCGTCGAAGCCACAATCCCGGCACGTCGGCGGCGCGACCAGCAACTCCTCGTCGGTGTGTTCGAGCGACCGGGCGATGTGTTCGACGTGGCTGACGGCGGTGCTCGTTTCGACCTCGAACTCGCGGGCGATGGCTCCGGCGGCCATCGCCTCGGTTCGGAGGCGGTCGGCGACGCGCTGGCGGGTCGTCTGGCTCGACTTCGCCTCGCGCATACGACCGATTCGTGGTGGAGTGGCAAACCCTTTCTGGACAGGTCGAGCATCGAACCCGACCGAGGTGTGGTCCAAAAAGAACTTTAGGTCGTGCCGTGACCGAGGCATATGGACGCCGTGGTTCTTGCCGGGGGATACGCAACGCGGTTGTGGCCAGTGACGAAGCACCGGCCGAAGATGTTGCTCCCGGTAGGAGAGACGACGGTCATCGACAGGATTCTAACGGCCCTCGAAACCGACGAGCGCGTCGAGGACGTGTACGTCAGCACGAACGAGCGGTTCGGGCCGGACTTCGAGGCCCACGTCGCCGAACAGGGGTACGAGAAGCCACAACTCTCGGTCGAGGAGACGACCGAGGAAGACGAGAAGTTCGGCGTCGTCGGGGCACTCGCACAACTCGTCGAGCGCGAGGATATCACGGACGACCTGCTCGTCGTCGCCGGGGACAACCTGATGGGCTTTTCCATCGGCGAGTTCCTCGACGACTTCGAGGAACAGGGGGCACCGATGCTCGCCGCCTACGATGTCGGGTCGCTGGAGAAAGCGAGTTCGTACGGTCTCCTCGAACTGGACGGTGACCGGGTCGTGGACTTCCAAGAGAAACCCGACGACCCGAACAGCACCCTCGTCTCCATCGCCTGCTACGCGTTCCCCGCCGAGAGCATCCGGTTCTCCGAGTATCTGGAGGGCGGCAACAACCCCGACGAACCGGGGTGGTTCATCCAGTGGCTCCAAGAACGCGAGGCAGTCCACGCGTTCACCTTCGAGGACGCGTGGTACGACATCGGGACGCCGGAGAGCTACCTCGAAGCGGTCGCGTGGGAACTCGACGGCGGGCGACTCGTCGCCGAGAGCGCGACTGTCGAGGGGTCAGACATCGGCGAGAACGTCCACATCCTCCCCGGCGCGACGGTGGTCGACTCCACCGTCGAGCAGTCGGTCATCTTCTCGGACACGACCATCGAGGACTGTGAAATCCGCGAGTCGATTATCGACAACGACACCCACATCGAGAGTCTCGACCTCGCGGGCGCGCTCATCGGAGCCCACACCCAGATTACCAACGGGCAGTGACGGTTACGCCCCGGCCGATTCGACCCACGACGTGAGGTCCTCGGCACCGACGTACCCCTCGGCGCGCCGGGCGACCGGTTCGCCGTCGACGAAGACAACGAACAGCGGGACGCTCTGGACGCGAAAGCGGTCGACCAACGGCGGGTCGTCGCGCGGATTGACCGTCGCCACCGCGGCGTCGGTCTTTTTCGCGACCACGTCCAACACCGGTTCCATCTGGGCACAGATGCCACAGCCGTCGGTGTAGAACTCCACGAGCGCGACCGACGTCTCCGAGACGAAGGCGTCGAGGGTCGCCTCGTCTTCGAGGTCGGTGACGCGTCGGGTGTCGGGTCGGTCGGTATCAGTCACAGCGAGAATACGCCCTGCATGGCTAAAAGCACACGGCAGCACTGCTCGCGCGCCGACGGGCTAGTCGAGCCACGCGTCCGTGATGTCGAGGTGTCCGCGGTCGCCCTCCACCTTTTTGCGTCCGGGTTCGCGTAACGCGCGAACCGCTCCCGCAAAAACGTGGGCGAAAAGGCCGCACTCGCTTCGCTCGTGCGGTGAACCGACTCACTCCGTTCCTCGGATGCTACGCCAACCACGCGTCCGTGATGTCGAGATGGCCGCAGTTGCCCTCCACCTTTTTGCGTCCGGGTTCGCGTAACGCGCGAACCGCTCCCGCAAAAACGTGGGCGAAAAGGCCGCACTCGCTTCGCTCGTGCGGTGAACCGACTCACTCCGTTCCTCGGATGCTACGCCAACCACGCGTCCGTGATGTCGAGATGGCCGCGGTCGCCCTCCCACACCGGTTCGGCGTCCAGCCGAATCGGGCGGTCCATGTGCGGGGCGTCGGTCACCAGCGTCTCGAACTCGCCACCTTCTCCGAGGATGTGGACGCCGTACTCCTCGTGTACGGCTTCGAGGTCGGCCAGCGCGTCGGCGTCGAGCGTGCGTCCGAGCCAGGACTCGTCGAGACCGTAGGCCGCGACTTGGACGATGCGAATCTCGAACCCGGCGTCGAGCATCGCGTCGGCGAGTTCGCGGGGGTCTTCCTGCCAAAGCGGGGCGAACAACTCGGCGTCGAGACGGTCGGCCATCCCCTCGATGCGGGAAGTCTGGTACTCGCTCTCTACGGCCCCGGCGACGAGGCCCGCGATACCGCCATCGGCCCCGTTCGCCCCGTCGCCCAACTCCGTCGCGAGGTCACTGAGCGCGATTTCGAGCGGTTCGAGTTCGTCGTCGCCCTGCGCGCCGGCGTCGGCCACGTCGTCGGCTCCGAAGTCGTCGGGGTTGACATCCACGAGCGGAATGCCGATGCTCTCGGCGGCTAGCGACGCGAGGTCGGTCGCCGGGACGTGGTACATGTAGGAGTCACCCTCGGGGTGGACCGTCACCAGCCGCTCGACGGACAGTCCTGTTTCGAGTGCCCGGTAGAGTGCCCACGAGGAGTCTTTGCCGCCGGAGAAGAGACTGACCCACGCGCCCGTATCCATACCGCTCCGTAGCCGACCCGGGGCTAAATCCGCGTCGGTTACTGCTCGACGAGGTCCTCGGTGACGCCGTCCCCGTTGAAGTACGCGGCGAAGCGGACGCCGACGAGACTAACGAAGATACCGGCGAGGATGAACAGGGCGAGTCTGACGCGCGGTTCGAGCGAGAACGACTCGACGGTGACCAGTCCGAGGTCCATCCGGGACATGGTGAAGGGTGCGAACACGTCGGCGCGTTCGAGGAAGTACGCCGAGAACCCGCGGACGACGAGGCCGACGGCCACCGCACCGAACGGGAGGTTGACGTAGGCACTCCGAACGCCCTCGTCGCGAATGAGTTCGTCGATGAGGCGGCCAGTCGCGGCCGCGAGTGCCGCCACCGTCAGCCACGGGATGCTGTCGAAGGCGAAACGCATCGCCACGATGAGCGTCGCCTGGTCGTTCATCCCCGAGATGCCGATAGCTCCCACGAACACACCGATGAGCGTCAGTCCGATGGCGGCGACGTAGGTGACGAGCGACACCTGCCCGGAGTACAGACCGTCCCGAACCTGCGTCGAGAGCGTGGCGAGCGAGGAGTCGACGCCGAGCCCCTTGTAGAGGAAGAACGTCCCGATGACGGTGGCGATGGCACCGACGGCGGTTGCGAGACTGTCCGCGACGAACAGTAACACCGGGAAGGCGAGGAGAGCGATACCGACGGGGACCAGCACCGTCTTGCGCAGTTCCTCGTCGGCGAGGAACTGCTTGAGCAGGTAGTAGGTCGACTCGATGTCGCGGGCCTGCCGGACGACGACACGGTCCACCGCGTCCACGCGGACACGGCTCTCCACGATGGGGACCAGTCGCTCGTCCTCGGCACTGTCGACGACGACGACGGCCGAGTCGGGGTCGTACTCGGCCACCAAGTCCTCGGTCTGTCGGGCCACCGCCCGGTCCGCCGAGACGGAGTCGCCGGCCGCCGAGATGACTGCGACCACCACGTCCTCGTCGTCGTCGCGGAGCGACCGCGTGATGCGGAGGCCTTCGAGGACGCAGTTGACGCGACTGTCCTCCGGGTCGGCGACGCCCATCTCGGTGACGAGCGACCGGACTGCCTCCCAGCCGACGACCGGAGCCGTGACATCCACGTCGTCGCTCCGGTCGATACACGCCACCAGCGTTGTCACACCGAAAGATTCGCGCGCCGACAAATAAAAACCCGCCGCTCGTTACAGCCTGAAGTCGAACCCGTCCGCGTCGTCGAAGACGCTGGCGACACCGGCACCGAAGGCGTAGGCCACCCGTTCGGCACCGCCGCGAAGCCGCCCGCGCAACCCGACGGCGGGTTGGAACTCTCGGACGCTAACCGGTTCGTCCAGTCGCTGCGCGATGCGGTCCTCCACGTCGGCCCGCGTCCCGAGTTCGTCGACCAGTCCGAGGTCCGCCGCCGTCTCGCCGAGGTAGATGCGAGCCTCGGTGTCACGCACCGCCTCGGGGTCCATGTCCCGACCCTCGGCGACTGTCTCCACGAAGTCGTCGTAGTAGTCGTCAACGATGCCTTGCAAGTACTCGCGTTCGTCCTCGGAGATGTCCTTCAGCGGGACGCCGGCGTCCTTGAACTCTCCGGCGGTGAACTGCTCGTAACTGACGCCCACCTCGTCGGCGAGGTCGGCGACGTTCACCCGGGACCCGACGACGCCGATGGAGCCGACGATGCTCCCCGACCGCGCCCAGAGTTCGTCACAGCCGCTGGCGATGTCGTACCCGCCGCTGGCACACACGTCGGTCGTGTAGGCGACGGTCGGGCCGTCGAACCGCTCGGCCGCCAGCCGGATGTCCTCGCTCGGGACGATTTCACCGCCCGGCGTGTTCAGTTTCACGAGCAACGCGTCGGCGGCACTCTCGTCGGCTTGCTCTATCTGGTCGACGACATCGTCGGCGTCAGTCCCGACTGGGGGAGAGATGACGCCGCCGCCCGACGAGCGGGTTATCGGTCCTTCGACGGCCACTTCCGCGACGTTGTACGACGGGAACGCGCTCTCGGCGACGTTGGTTCCGAGTTTGACGGCGGCCGGAAGCAGGGCAACCACGAGGAGGACGCCGAACAGGTCCGTCAGGTCGCCGGGATACGCGACGAACAGCACCCACGCGAGGGCCGCGACGACCACGGCACTCACGAGGGCGACGATACTCCGACCGACCGACTGGGTGAGACTCTGCCCTGCTGGAGGCATGCCTGTGGCTGGGTGTGCGAGAACCGTAAAAGTATCAGCTACAGCAGTTTAGAGCAGCCCCGTCTTCTGGAGCTTCATCAGGTCCTCGGTGTCGAGGGTCTCGCCGTCCTTGAACTTCTGGTAGATTTCCTCGGCCTCCTCGCGGGCGGCCTCCTGCTCTTCCTCGCGCTTGTTGCGCTCCTGCTCTTCTTCCTTCTTGTCGAGTTCGCGCAGGCGCTTCTGGACGGTCACGAAGTCCTCGTGGTGCTGGTCGGCGGCCTCCTGAGCGTCCACGAACTGCTCGTGCATCTCGTCGGCCTCGTCGCGAATCTCGTCCGCCTCGCGGTAGGCCTCTATCATCTGGTTGTGGTGTTTCTGGGCCTCGTCCGCGAGTTCGGTGACCTTCTGGTGGTGCTTGGAGGCTTCGGAGCGAATCTCCTCGGCTTCCTCCTTGATGCCTTCCACGTCATCGGTCTGGTCGAGTTTCTCCTTGCGCTCCTGGTACTCCTCGCGCTTTGCCTCGATTTTCTCGATGAGTTCCCGCTCTTCCTCGGGGTTGAGAACCTCAGTCTGCTGTTTGAACTCCAAATCCTCGATTTCCTCTTCGAGGTTGTCGAGGCTCTTGCCCTCGTCGAGTTCGAGGTCCGATTTCATCTCCTCGACTTTGTCGAAGAGTTCGTTGGCCTCGGCGTTGAGTTCGTTGCGCTTCTCCTTGTGCTCCTGTACCTGGGAGTTCAGTTCGTCGCGCTTCTCGCGGTGTTCTTGGGCCTCGTCGACCTTCTCGCGAGTCTTGGCGTTCAGGTCGTCGCGGTCCGAGGCGCGCTCGGAGGCGAGTTGGTTCAGCTCGTTCCGTCGGTCACGGAGCTGTCCGGCGAGTTTGATGAGTTCGCCTTTGGATTTGTTTTCGATGTCGTCGTCTGTCACTTCGATGTTCTTTGATTCGTCTATTGATTCTGCCATGGGTTGTACCTCGATGCCATTACCGCTCCGGCGGACGGCAGGTGGGACTCTCGGGCTACAGCCAGCACCTGATAAGGAAAGTTCCCTGTCATTCTACGGGCGTCGCACGATACTGCCTGAACGCCGGAGGCGTTCTGGTACCAAACAATAGCGGGGATACGTGTTTAAATATTCCGGTCGCACTGACCCGTGGAAGGTACTACCAAACGCGGCACAGCAGTACGCTACAGCCTCACACGGGACCGGCAGTGTGTCGGAGGGTGTTATAAATAGTATCGGTTCTCGACGGTGCGGTCACCGACAGACAACGAGAGCGACGCTCGGTCCGCATCCGCCGGAACGGCGACGGATTCGACGGGTTCGGTCGAGTGTGGGGCCACCTCGGCCGTCGCGCCGCCGTTCGTCTCACCTGCCGTCCACTCGACGCGGCACGCGACGGCCTCGTCGGTGTCGTTCACCGCGACGATGGCCGAGTTCGCGCCAGCCTCGGGGGTGACGAGCGTCGCCTGCACCGGTTCGTAGGACTGCGCGAGCGCGTTCGCGCTCGTCTTCTCGGTGCCGTCGCGCTCGAAGACGCCGAACCCCGCGGCCCCGATGTCCCGGAGCGCGAACGCGACGGGCACGGCCACGTCACGGCGGCGGAGCGTCTCGGCCACGCGTTTGAGGACGCGGGCCTGATACCGCTGTGAGGCGTCGGTCCCGCCGTCGACGTGTGCGTCGTGTTTCGCCCGGTCGAAACCCGGCACCTCCCCGGGGTCGAGCGCGCCGAGCGCGCCCGCACCGAACTCCGCCACGACGGCGGGGTCGTAGCGGTCCAGCAACCCCCCGATGTCGGCCGCCTCGCCGTAGTCCCAGCCGGGATACAGGGTCGTGGCGTCGCCACCGACGCCGAGGGGGCCGACCACGGGGAACACGGGCCGGTCCGTCGGGAGCGCGTCGGCCACCGCTTCGGCGTCGGTCCGGTCGTACCCCGCACGCCACGCCCGCCAGCGCAGTCGTAGTCGGTCGATGACCCCGGTACCGAGGCCGTCTTCGAACGGCGTCGCCGGGTCGTCGTGGACGCTAAAGGCCGCGAGGCTCGGGTGGGCGTGGCGGGCACGGGCGAGGTTCCGGGCGACGGTCCGGCCCCGCTCCACGTCGAAGGTCCCCGGGCCGGTCAGCGGGAGGTCCTGCCAGACGAGGACGCCCGCCTCGTCACAGGCCTCGTTCACCTCCCGCGGGGGGACGTGGGCGTGCATCCGGGCGAGCGTCGCGTTCGCGTCGACTGCCCGGGACACGTCGTCGGGCGTCGCCGACAGGACGTTCACGCCGCGGACGGGCACGCGCTCGCCGTTGACCGAGAGGCCGTCGGCGTCGCAGGTGACCGAGCAGATGCCGGTGGTGACGCTCCGCGTCTCGTCGCCGAGTTTCGCACGAACGGTGTAGCGGTGCTGTGGACCCATTCCGCGGGGCCACCACAGTTCTGGGTCGTGGATGTCGATGGTGTGGTCGACGATGACCGTCTCCCCGGCCGCCGCCTCGACGCTCGCGCGGTCCATCATCCCGCGACTCTGGAACTCGCCCTCGGGACGGAGCGAGAAGGTGATACGGTCGTCGAGGTCCGTGCCGGCCTCGACCACGGCCTCGACGTCGATTTCGGCCCCGTCGTCGGTCCGCCGGGGGTGTGCACTGAGGGCGGAGAAGAACGTCTCCGGGTGCGTCTCCACGTCGGCCCCCCACCAGATGCCGGGGGCCGCGTCCGCCGACACGGGCGTGTCGTGGATGCCGCCGAACCGGTCCTCGGGTACACGGCACTCGACGACGAGTTCGTTCGTCGGGTCGGGTTCGAAGGCGTGGCGGAAGGGGACGAAGTAGGCGTCGTGTTCGCCGACCAGTTCGTCGTTCAGCCAGACGCGGGCGTGAGCGTACAGACCGCGGAGGACCAGTAGCGCGCGCTCGTCGCCGTCGTCGCGCGGGTCGTCGAACTCGACGCGGTAGGCGGCGGCGTCGGCCTCCGAGAGTGCCGACGACCGGCCCGGAACGGCCACCGGCGTCCACACGCCCGGGTCCGGCTTTCCCTCGCCGGGGTCGACGGACGCCCCGCTCCACTCACCCAACATACCTGTGAGGGCGGCCGCCGGGGTCATATCCTTTACGTGAGACACGACGCCCGAGGGCGACCACTTTCACTTTCACTCCGCGGATGGCTCGCCTTGATACCCCGTCCGGCCCGAGTGTGTGGTATGTTCGAGGACCTGACCGCGACCTGCCGGGGCTGTGAGCGTTCCCTCGCCGACCCACACCTCGTGTACCGCGACGAAGGCGGGGAACGCCGCGCGTACGAGTGTGCCTGCGGGACGGTGACGGTCACCGTGGCCGAGTGTGAAACGACCCCCTGAAGTACCGCCGTCGGCGACGCCACGCCATGGAGGAAGTCGTTCACGCCAGCGGCCACGAGAACGTCGCCGCCGAACACGCGAGCACCTTCGAGGTCACCACTGACGACTACCTGACGCCCGCGGGCGACTGCATCCTCGGTATCGACGCCGACCGTGCCCCGGCGGACTTCGACCCGGCGTTCGTCAGGGCCTGCCAGTCGGCCGACGCGACGATTACCGTCACGCTCGACGCCGACGGCCACACGGCGACGGTCACTGGCCGCGGCGATCCGGCGTTGACCTTCGAGAGCGACCGGAGTGCGGTCGGGCGGACCAGCGACTACGTGGACGACCGCACGGTACTGGTCGATGCGGACGCCGCGGCGGCCGACCTGAACCGCGAATTGGCCGCGGCACTCGCGGCCGGTGCCGACCTGACGGTGACGCTGCGAGTCGACCCGGCGTGAGGTCGAGGCACGCATCGTTTTGTCGTTCAGTCCCTAGGCACGGACATGGCAGAGGACCCCGAGCCAGCGGTGAACATCAGCGGTGGCGATTCGGGCGGCGGGTACGAAACGGCGTTCGACGGCGACGACCCTGAGAGTCGGGCCGAGGCCGTCGTGGACCGCCTCGGTGACCTGTACTGGACCAAGACCTACGGCGGCCGGGACGCCTTCGAGTGTCTCGTCCGCACCATCCTGAGCCAGAACACCAGCGACACGGCGAGCCAACCGGCCCACGAGGAACTGCTCGCTCGCTACGACTCGGCGGACGGTGACCTCGCTCGAACGCTCGCCGACGCCGACCAGCAGACGCTCGCCGAGACCATCAGTTCCGCGGGCCTGTACAACCAGAAGTCCGAGCGAATCATCGCCATCGCCGAGCGCGTCGTCGCGGAGTACGGGGGCGAGGCGGGGTTCGACGACTTCGTGAAGGACGAAGACCCGGCGACGGTCCGGGAGACGTTGCTGGACATGGGTGGCGTCGGGCCGAAAACCGCCGACTGCGTCCTGCTGTTCTCGGGCGGCCGCGGCGGCGTCTTCCCCGTCGACACGCACGTCCACCGCATCGCCCGCCGGATGGGGGTGGCCCCGGCCGACGCCGACCACGAGGGGGTGCGCGAGGCGTTGGAGGCGGCGGTTCCCGCCGAGAAATGTGGGTTCGGCCACACGGCGATGATTCAGTTCGGCCGCGAGTACTGCACCGCGCGCGAACCCGCGTGTCTCGACGACCCGGAGGCCTGTCCGCTCGCGGACGCCTGCGACAGAGTGGGGGTCGACACCGTAGCGGGCGACGTAGTTGACCCGGCAGAGGCGGGGCCTACCCATGACTGACCCGACGGCGGGCGGCGCGAGTCGGTACGTCGACACGGAGGGCGTCTACGCCCGCGTCGCCGAACAGCTCGGCCGGGCGGAGCAGTGGGCACTCAGTCCCCACGACGCCGGCCTCGGCAACGAGACGCTCTTTCTGCTGTGGGACGGGCGACGGTTCGTCCTCCGGCGGCCGCCGCTCTCGGCGGCGACCCGCGACAGCCACGACGTGCTCCGGGAGTACCGGGTTCTCTCGGCACTCGATTACACCGGCGTGCCGACGCCGCGTCCGGTGTTGGTCTGTCGGGACGAGTCGGTGGCCGGCGCGCCGTTCACCGTCCAGGAGCGCGTGGGCGGACACGTCCTCAGACACGGCGAGCCGGTCGAGTACGCGGCACCCGACCACCGGCGGCGGGTCGGTGCGGAGATGGTCGACGCGCTGGCGACACTACACGACGCCGACCACGACGAACTCGACGTCGAGGCGTCCCACGCCGGCCTCGGGGCACGCGTCGGGGCGTGGCGCGAGCGGTTCGACCGCTACCGCGAGGCCACCGACCGCGCGGTGGCGGGCGTCGACGACGTGGGCGACTGGCTGGCGGCGAACGCGCCGGACGGCGAGCGCACGCTCGTCCACGGGGACTTCCACCTCGGCAACGTCACCTTCTCCGAGAGCGCGCCGCCCTCCCTCGTGAGCGTGCTGGACTGGGAGCGGGCTGGCGTCGGTGACCCGCTGACCGACTTCGGGTCCCTGCTCGCGTTCTGGTTCGAGGACGACGCGGAGCGTGCCGGCCTCCCACCGTCGGTAGTGCCCGACTTCACGGTTCGGTCGGGGTACCACGACAGGGCGGCACTGGTCGACCGCTACGAGGACGCGACCGGCCGGGCGTTCGAACACGACCGGTTCTACCGCGCGCTGGCAGTGTTCGAGATGGCGGCAGTCTGTGAGGGGTACTACCTGCGCCACCTGCGCGGGGACGACCGCGAGGCGTTCGCGACGGTGGAGACGGCGGTGCCGGAACTGGTCGCGCGAGCGCGGCGGATTATCGACGGCGCGGAACCACTGTGAGGCACAGTCGCGCCGGCGTGTCGGCCGCTCGATAGAGAACAGTTCGAGAGACGGAAGGTCAGGCAGGTCCCGGTCAGTGACCGGCCATCACGACGGTGGCCGGGAGTGCGTGCCCGCGCAGTGCGCGGGCCGCACGACTCGGGGGAGGGCAGGCCTGCCGCACTGTCTCACCGACGCGCGGCGCGCTCGTGCGCCGCGCCACCGACCGCGTGTCGCGTGCCACGCGACGCGCGGAACCCCCTTGCGGGGTCACCTGGTTAGGAATACTAAGGGCGAGGCCCGCCTGCCAAGGCGGGCCGAGGGCTTAGTTTCAGAGGAAGCGGAACGTTTCGAGGTTCTTCGGCGCGAACGTCCGCATGTTGTACTCGTGGTACAGTGCCGACGAGAGGTCCTGTGTCGAGGACTCGTCGCCGTGGACACAGAGGACCTTCTCGGGCCGGGGGTTCATCGTCTTCACGAAGTTCTCCAACCCCTGCCGGTCGGCGTGGCCGGAGAAGCCGTCGACCGTCTCGACGTTGCAGTTCAGCGTGAGTGTGTCGCCACGGCCCCGGCCGCCGTTGCCGACGGGAATCTCGTCCCAGCCGTTCTGGATGCGGCGGCCGAGCGTCCCCTGTGCCTGGTAGCCGACGAACACCATCGACGTGTCCGGGTCCGTCCCGAGGTGTTCGAGCCACGACATGATGGGGCCGCCGGTGACCATCCCCGACGTCGAGAGGATGATTGCGGGACCACCGTCGGCGACCTCCTGCCGTTCCTCCTCGCCGCCGTCGATGTGGTTGAACTGGTCGGCGAGGAAGGGGTTCTCGTCCTCGTGGAAGATGCGGTCCCGGAGGTCGTCCCGGAGATACTCGGGGTAGGTCGTGTGGATGGCCGTCGCCTCCCATATCATCCCGTCGAGGTGGACCGGCATCTCCGGGATGTCGCCGCTCCGCATCGCCTCTTCGAGGACGAGCATGATTTCCTGTGACCGCCCGACTGCGAACGCGGGGATGAGGACCTTTCCGTCCCTGTCGTAGGCCTCGTTGATGACCCGCTTGAGGTCGCGCTCCGAGTCGGCCTGGTCGGTCTGGTAGTCGTTGCGGCCCCCGTAGGTCGATTCGAGGACCAGCGTCTCGACGCGCGGGAACTCGTTGACCGCACCGTTGAACAGGCGCGTGTCCGTGTAGTGGATGTCCCCGGAGAAGGCGACGTTGTAGAGGCCGTCGCCGATGTGGAAGTGTGCGATGGACGAGCCGAGGATGTGCCCCGCGTTGTGGAGGGTGAGTTTGATGTCCGGCGAGATGTCGGTCACGTCGCCGTACTCGATGGGGATGCAGTGTTTGATTGCTTCCCGGACCATCTCGGACTCGTACGGCGGCGCGCGTCCCTCTTTGGCGGCCACGTCGAGGTAGTCCAGCGTCAGCAAGCCCATCAGGTCACGCGTCGGCTCCGTGCAGTAGATAGGACCGTCGTAGCCGTACTTGAACAACAGGGGGATGAGTGCCGAGTGGTCGAGGTGGGCGTGTGTGAGGACGACAGCGTCGATGGAGTTCGCCCCGGAGCCGAGGGCCTCGGGCACCTGTAGATAGGGCACCTCGTCCTCCGCACCGGGCTTGTCGCCGCAGTCCACGAGGACGCGCGTCTCGGGCGTCGAGACGATGAAGGAAGCGCGACCGACTTCACGGCAACAGCCCAGCGTCGTGATGCGAACCCACTCGTCGTCGGACATCTCCTCGCGGTGGATTTGCCGCCCGATGCGTTCGAGAATGTCCCGACGCTCGTCGCGTTCCTGCTTGAGGAAGTTCCGAACGTTCGAAACCGTCGAGGACTCGATGGGCGGGGTCCGCACGACTTCGGGCGTCCAGCCGACCTGCTGGGTTATCTCCCGCAGCGTCGACCCGTGGCGACCGATGACCATCCCGGGCTTTTGGGCCTCGATGACCACCTCGCCGGTGTCGGCGTGGAAGTCGAGGTCAGTGATGCCGGCGTCCTCGGGCACGACGTCCATAATCTGCTCCCGGGCGCGGTCCGGCACCGAGAGGACGTCCGGGTCCGGCCGGACGGTGATTCGCTTGCGGAGTTTGCTCGCAAGCCGCCGGATGAGGTCGCCGTCCCCGGCGAACTTCTTCGGGTCGCGCGTGTAGACGACCAGTTCCGGCCCCTCGTAGGTGACGTCCGAGATGGAAATCTCGTTTGGAACTTCGCTAACTATCTCCGATTTCAACTCCTCTAATTGCGTGTCTACCGTACTCATAGGTCAAACGTGGCGAAAAAGTCGGTCCTCGCGGGGAACTCGTCGCTGACGGGTCGGCGAGTCCGCTCGACACGACCCACAGCAGTAGCACACAGGCTGTATTCTCTGGATGACATGATAGCCCCGGCGGGTCCGGTGTACTGACGAGCCGAACTCTCAATGACGAGTTCGGAAAACCGGCCTGTATTCGCGTCTTTTGCCTCTCCATTATAAAAGCCTTCGCAAAAGAGTAGGTCGTCGGCGTCCAGAGGGCTGTATGCACGTTACGCCCGCTACCGTCGCCGCCGAACACGAGTGGACCCGTGACCGGGCACCCGAAGTCGTCGCGCTCGTGAACACCGTCCGTGCGGAACTCGGGACGCACTTCGACACCCACGTCGACGAGGTGTCGGCCGCCCAGTACCGACAGGCCGTCGATACCGTGTTCGCCAACGGTGACCTCGCCGTCAACGTGGCCGCGCTCGTCGGCTTGCTCCGTGACGTGGACGTGGACGGCGACTACCCCGGGTTCGTCGTCGACGAACTACTCGGGCGTGAACTCGCGGGGATGCTCGCCGGGAACCAGCCCCTCCGCCTGCTCGGGGAGGCGACGTTCCACTTCGCGGACGTGCTGCACCACGGCGGCCCGGAGGACGCGGCCGGGGCCGACGACTTGGACGCCGCGCTGGCGGCGGGCCTCCAGACCCGGCTCCCGGGGTGGGAGTGGACCGAGACTGCGGGCCCCTTCGCCAGCGAGCGGTGAGATTCCACAACGCGTTTGCCCCGCCACCCCGTCGGTCCCGCCGATGGAACGGCCAGTCGTCCGCGTCGTGGTCGTCTGCCTCCTGTTAGCGTTCGTCGGGTGGACGCTCGCCGACTACGCGGCCGTCGAAGGCGAGCAGTCGCGCTATCCGACGAACGAGGCACTCGGCAGCGACTTTTCCGCCCACCACGGCGAGGCAGTCGAAGTGTGGGTGACCGTCGAGGCGACGACACCCGACGGCTTCCGAGCGACGAACGGGTGGGCCGTCACCGGCGACATCCCCGCGGCACTCGCGCCCGGCGACGCCGTGCAGGTGTACGGCGTCGCCCGTCCGGGACCACGAATCGCGGCCGAACAGACGGCCGTCAGTGCCCCCGCGAACCGCCGATACATGTTCGGCGTCTCGGCACTCGCCGTCGTGCTGACCGTCGCTCTCGGCCTCCGGCACTGGCGACCGACCCGTGCGGGTTACTTCGTCCCGCGGGAGGGCGACGGTGACTGACCTGCTGACCCACGTCCTCGCGGCCTACGTCCTCGCGACGCTCGCCGTCTGGCGTCTCGACGGAGTCCGCCCCCGACACGTCCCGCTAGCGATGGTCGGGGCGGGCGTCCCCGACGTAGCGAAGGTGTACTTCGTCCTCGGCGGTATCAGACACACCGTCGCCGGCGTCGAAATCTCACTGCTCGCACTCCAGACACTCGGCGTCGCGGTGGCGTTTGCCCTCGTGGGAGGCGTCCTCGTCACACCCGAAGAGCGGCGCGTCGCCCTCCCCGCACTGCTCGGTGGTGTCGGCCTGCACGTCGTCCTCGATTACTTCGTCGTCAGGACGGGTGGGTACGTGCCGCCGTACCTCTATCCGGTGACGTGGGCGGAGCTACCGGCCGTGAACGTCTATCTCAGTTCGGACGTGTGGCCGTCTGTCCTCGCTGGGACGGCCGCTGTCGCGGTGTGGGGGTACGGCCGGTGGCGGTCGAGTGTTCACTCGCCGTAGGTCTCGGTCAGGTAGTCGGTCAGGTCGCGGACCCACTCGGGGTCGTACGTCCAGTATCCGACGTAGGACCCCGGCTGGTGTTCCTCGGCCAGCAGGGCACACGCCTGTGAGGTGTCGTCGGGCCGGTCTCCGTCGTCGAAGGCGACGAACCAGTAGCGGCCCAGTTCGCCGTCGGTCGTCGTCGTGACCGAAGCTCCCTCGACTCCGGGGGCATCCCACGCCCCGTCGGCGTAGAGGTGAACGTCGAGGCCGCGGTCGGCGAGGCGGGCGTAGGCGTCGCACTGGGTGCGGAACGCCGCAGGTCGCTGGAATCCGGCGTGGAGGTGTCCGTCGCCGACACGCCACGCGCGGTCTTCGAACTCGCGGCTGACCGCAAGTAGGTGGTCGCGGTCGTCGGTGCGGAACGTCGTGCCGTCGAGCAGTCTGAGGAACGCGTCGGTCGGCGGTAGCGGTTCGTCGTCCCACGCCCGGTCCCCGCCCGGTTCGAGGAGCGGTGTCAGGACCTCGATGTCGACGCTCCCGAGGAACTCGCCGCCCGCACGAACCGTCACGAACGCCTCGTCCGTGTCGCCGGGGAGGCGGTCGAAACGGAGTTCGACGTTCCAGTCCGTAAAGTACGCGTCCAACTCCGGGACGGGGTCGGCATTGTAGACGGTGACGGTCCGCCGTCGCGCACCCATCCCGGCGAAGATGTCGCAGAGTGTCATCGGCCGTCAGGCGTCCTCCGACTCGGACCACGGTCGGACCACCCTGTCGTCCGTCCCCGTGTCGGCGTCGAGAACTGCATCGAGACACGTCTCGACCCACGGTGCCGTCGCTTCGAGGGCCACGGTGTCGGTTTCTTCCTCGACGGCCACCAACCCCGCGTCGTCGAGTTTCGGGAGGGCGACGTGTGAGAGCGAGATGGCTATCCGGGCGTGGTCTTCGGCGTCCGCCCGCCCGGACGCCCGGTCCGTCGCCAGCCACCCGGTCAACACGTCGGCGAGTTCTTCCCGGGTGGCGTCACCGTGTTCGCGGAGGTAGGCGAGAACACGACGCCGACGCTGGCTAGCGAGAGCGTCCAGCACCTCGTCCGTGCGTGGCGGTTCGTTGTCCATATTTTACACTTGACCTTCTTGATGTAAATGTATTTTCGCGCTGTAGTGACAGTGTGACCCACCCCTTCTGAGGCCCGACACGGCGGGTTTATTAGCACGCTGGCGGACAACCGGATATGAGCGACGAGCAGGACCTCGGCATCACCGAGAGCAAGGAACACGCCACCGGCGAGTGGTACGCCGAAGTCGTCCAGAAGGCAGGCTTGGCGGACTACGCGCCGATGGGGGGGTTCATCGTCACCCGACCGCGCGGCTACGCGCTCTGGGAGAACCTCCAGTCGCATCTGGACTCGTGGTTCAAAGACACGGGCGTCACCAACGCCTACTTCCCGATGTTCATCCCCGAGTCGTATCTGGAGAAGGAGAAAGACATCGTAGAGGGGTTCGACCCCGAAGTCGCGTGGGTCACTCACGGCGGCTACGAGGAACTGGAAGAGCGCCTCGCGGTGCGGCCCACCAGCGAGAGCATCATCACGCCCTTCCTCGCACAGTGGACCCGGAGCCACCGTGACCTGCCCCACCGCGTGAACCAGTGGTGTTCAGTCGTCCGCTGGGAGGCCACCGAGACCAAGCCCTTCTTCCGGACCAAGGAGTTCCTCTGGCAGGAGGGTCACACCGCCCACGAGGACGAGGACGGCGCGTGGGACGAGGCGATGACTCGTCTCGACCAATACGAGCGACTCTACGAGGACGTACTGGGTATCCCGGTTCTCCGGGGCCGCAAGCCCGAACACGACAAGTTCCCCGGCGCGCACACGACGACGACCGTCGAGGCCCTGATGCCCGACGGCAAGAGCGTGCAGGGAGCGACCTCCCACTACCTCGGCACCTCCTTCGCGGAGGCCTACGACGTGACGTACGTCGACGAGGACGAGGACGAGCAGACGGCCCACACCACCTCGTGGGGCCTCTCGTGGCGCGCGCTGGGCGCGCTCGTGATGACACACTCCGACGACCAAGGCCTCGTCGTTCCGCCCGCGCTCGCGCCCAAACAGGTCGTCGTCGTCCCCATCTGGCAGGAGGACACGAAAGACGAGGTTCTCGACTACGCGGCGGCGTTGGCCGCGGACCTCGACGACGAGTTCCGCGTCCACCTCGACGACAGGGACGAGCGCAACCCCGGCTTCAAGTTCAACGAGTGGGAGCTCAACGGCGTCCCGCTCCGCATCGAAGTCGGCCCCAACGAAGTCGAAAACGGGGAGATTACGCTCAACCACCGTCCCGACGGCGAGTCGGAAACCGTCGCCCGCGACGGCCTCGTCGAAACCGTCGAGGACCACCTCGACACCGTGTTCGCCAAACTGAAAGCCGGTGCCGAGGAGACACTCGAAAACAACGTCCGCGAGGCCCACAGCCGCGAGGACATCCTCGGGACCATCGGCCAACACGGGGGCTACGTCAAGGCCCCGTGGTGTGGTGACGAGGACTGTGAGAACCCCATCAAGAAGGCCATCGCCGCCGAAATCGTGATGGTCCCCCTCGACAGGGACGCCGAACCCATCGGCGACGAGTGCGCCATCTGTGGGGACGGCGCAGAAGAGACCGCCTACTTCGCCAAGAGCTACTGACGGAGGAGGGTTCGGCCGTTTTTCTCGGTGCTGTCGTCGTCAGGACAGCCGTGTCCGGCCGCGCGCCGCCCCGGGCCACATCCTCGGGACACCCGCCCTGTTCTGCCCGCAGAAACGCGTCGTCCAGTCGGTCTGCCGTCGCGCAGTGACTGTGAACGCGAAACGTGTTGCGTTTCGTATTCGGGTAGCGACACGCGTGCGACGCGGAAAACGACACCACAGGGGCGTGTAGGTGGCTCGTACCGTCACGGAGTGTCAGTATTATGTGGTGGGTGATTATATTACCTTATTTGAGTTTAACAGACCCTTAGCCCTTCAGGGACAGGCTCTTTGTTCGCCAGTCAAAGTACTGCGTATGGTTGGACAACGGACTACTGATGAGTCTGCGGGCGACGCCGGGCTCGCGGACCCGACCGACGCACGGTCGAACTGTGGCGTCGGCGTCGTAATGGACCTCGAGGGGGGTCGCGCGAACGACGTCGTCGCCGACGGTTTGGAACTGCTCGAGAACCTCGAACACCGCGGGACCACGGGCGCGGAGGAGAACACCGGCGACGGGTCCGGTATCCTCCTCCAGATGCCCCACGAGTTCTTCGCGGACGAACTCGACGTGGACCTCCCGCCGCAGGGCGAGTACGCCGTCGGGTCGTTCTTCCTCCCGAAAGACGACACGGAGGCCACCGCGGGGCTGAAGGACATCGTGGAAACGGAACTCGCAAGCGAAGGGCTGGACGTGTTCCACTGGCGGACTGTCGAGACGGACAACAGCACGCTCGGCGACACCGCCGTCGAGTCCGAGCCACGAGTCGAACAGGCGTTCGTCCGCCCCGAAGGCGACGTTTCGGCCGAGACGTTCGACAAGCGGCTCTACGTCGGCCGTCGGGTCGTCGAGAACCGCATCGAGGACGAACAGCCGGACGGACACCACCGCTTCTACGTCGTCTCCCTCGACCGCGACACTATCGTCTACAAGGGCCTCCTGCTCGCCGAGCAACTCCCCGAGTACTACCCCGAACTCACCGACGAGCGGATGACCTCGACGTTCGCGATGGTCCACGCCCGCTTCTCCACGAACACGCTCGGCGCGTGGCACCTCGCCCATCCGTACCGCAACATCATCCACAACGGCGAGTTCAACACGATTCAGGGCAACATCAACTGGATGCGCGCCCGCGAGACGGACCTCACCGCCGAGGGCTTCGCCGACCACTACACCGACGAGGAGATGGCGAAGCTCAGGCCCATCATCGACGACCCCGAGCAGTCCGACACGGCGAGCGTCGACAACGCGCTCGAACTCCTGATGGAGACGGGTCGTGACCTCCCGCACGCGCTCCGGATGCTCATCCCCGAGGCGTGGCGCGGCGAGATGAACATGGTCAGTGAGGAACGCCAAGACTGGTACGACTACCACGCCTCGCTGGTCGAACCGTGGGACGGTCCCGCGCTCGTTGCAGCGACCGACGGCGAACGCGTCGGTGCGGTACTCGACCGTAACGGCCTGCGACCATGCCGGTACGACGTGCTCCAGAACGGCCGACTGGTCATGTCGAGCGAGGCCGGCGCGCTGGACCACGACCCCGCCGACATCGAGGAGCGCGGGCGTCTCCAGCCCGGACAGCTGTTCCTCGCGGACCCCAACGAGGGGCGGGTCATCCCCGACGAGGAAGTGTTCGAGGGCCTCGTGGACGAGAAGTACGCCCAGTGGGTCGGCGAAGAGCAGGTGCAGTTGCACCGACTCACGGACCGCGACCCCGAACCGAGAGGGCCCGTCGACGCCCTACGCTCCCAGCAGGCACTGTACGGCTACACCTACGACGAGGTGGACCACCTCATCCAGCCGATGGCCGAACAGGGGAAAGACCCCATCGGGTCGATGGGCGACGACACGCCGCTGTCGGTGCTGTCGGACTTCAATCGCCCGCTGTTCACCTACTTCAAGCAACTGTTCGCACAGGTGACGAACCCGCCGCTCGACTACATCCGCGAGGAGATGGTCACCTCGCTGGAGTCACGGCTGGGGTACCAGCGGAACCTGCTGGACGAGACGCAGACCCACGCCCGGCAACTCGTTCTCGACTCGCCCATCCTGACCGACGAGGAGACGGCGGCCATCAAAGACATCGACGAGAACGACCTCTCCTCGAAGGTCATCGACATCACCTACGACCCCGAGGACGACCTGCGCGAAGCCGTCGAACAGGTCCGTGCCGCCGCGGACGAGGCGGCGACCGAACACGACATCCTCGTCCTCTCGGACCGCAACGCGGGGGAAGACGCCATCCCGATTCCGAGTCTGCTCGCGGTGGGCGGCGTCCACCATCACCTCGTTCGCAACGGCCTGCGCAACCACGTCGGTATCGTCCTCGAATCGGGCGACCCGCGTGCAGTCCACCACTTCGCCACCCTCATCGGCTACGGTGCGGGCGCGGTCAACCCCTACCTCGCCTATCAGACTATCGAGGACCTCGTGGCCGGTCCGGACGGCGCGAACCTCGACACGGCCATCGACGGCTACGTCAAGGCCGTCGAGGACGGTCTGCTGAAGACGATGGCCAAGATGGGTATCTCGACGGTCGAGAGTTATCAGGGTGCCCAGATTTTCGAGGCGGTCGGCCTCGATTCGGACTTCGTCGCCGAGTACTTCGAGGGCACGACCTGCCGGACGGAAGGTATCGACATCGAGGATGTCGAGTCCGACCTCCGCCAACGGTACACCGTCGCCTTCGGCGATGACGAACCCGAGATGGAGCGGCAGGGCGAGTACGAACACCGCTCGGACGGTATCCACCACCAGTGGAACCCACAGACCGTCGGCACGCTCCAACAGGCGGTCCGCACCGGCGACTACGAGAAGTACAAGGAGTTCGCGGAGATGATAAACGACCAGAACGAGACACTCCAGACGCTCCGCGGCCTCCTCACCTTCGACGGCGAAGAACGGGAGTCCGTCCCCATCGAGGACGTCGAACCCGTCACCGACATCGTCGAGCGGTTCGAGACGGCGGCGATGAGTCTCGGGAGTCTCTCGCCGGAGATGCACGAGAACAACGCTATCGCCATGAACCGCCTCGGCGGACGGGCGAACACCGGCGAAGGTGGCGAACCGCCCGAGCGGTTCGACACCGAAAAGGAGTGCAAGACCAAACAGGTCGCCTCCGGTCGCTTCGGCGTCACCTCCGACTACCTCTCCTCGGCCGACCAGATTCAAATCAAGATGGCA
Source organism: Halorientalis litorea (assembly GCF_023028225.1). NCBI lineage: Archaea > Methanobacteriati > Methanobacteriota > Halobacteria > Halobacteriales > Haloarculaceae > Halorientalis > Halorientalis litorea. The sequence continues at coordinate 2,250,076 of NZ_CP095482.1, read as the reverse complement.
CAGGGGTCGAAGCCCGGGGAGGGCGGCCACCTGCCGGGCAAGAAGGTCAACGAGATGATTGCACACGTCCGGTACGCGACACCGGGCGTCGGCCTCATCTCGCCGCCGCCGCTGCACGACATCTACTCCATCGAGGACCTCAAGCAGCTCATCCACGACCTGAAGGCGGCGAACCCCGACGCGGACATCAACGTGAAGCTCGTCGCCGAGGACGGTATCGGTACCATCGCGGCGGGCGTCGCCAAGGCCAACGCCGACGTGGTCCACATCTCGGGTCACTCCGGCGGGACCGGCGCGTCGCCGAAGACGAGCATCAAGAACGCGGGCCTGCCGTGGGAACTGGGCATCGCCGAAGCCAACCAGATGCTCCGGGCGACGGACCTGCGCTCGCGCATCAAGGTCACCACCGACGGCGGCATGAAGACGGGCCGCGACGTGGCCGTGGGCACTCTGTTGGGTGCGGAAGGGTTCGCCTTCGGTACGGCGTCGATGGTCACCTCCGGCTGTGTGATGGCCCGGCAGTGTCACGAGAACACCTGCCCCGTCGGCGTCGCCACGCAGAACGAGGACCTGCGTGACCGCTTCCCCGGACAACCCCAACACGTCGTCAACTACATGACCTTCATCGCGCAGGAACTGCGCGAAATCATGGCCGAACTCGGCTTCGAGACGGTCGACGAGATGGTCGGCCGCGTCGACGTGCTCCGCCAGCGTGAGGACCTGACTCACCCCAAGGCGAAGAAACTCGACCTCTCGTCCATCCTCGCGGAACCCGCGGGCGACGACGACCGCTACAAGACCCGCGAGCAGACCCACGAAGTCGACGAGCAACTCGACTGGGACATCATCGACGAGGCCGAGGACGCCATCGAGCGCGGCGACCCCATCTCGCTCGACATGGACATCTCGAACGTCCACCGTGCCGTCGGCGCGACGCTCTCGAACCGCATCTCCACCGAACACGGCACGGACGGCCTGCCCGACGACACCATCCGGGTCGACTTCGAGGGGACCGCCGGACAGTCCTACGGTGCCTTCCTACAGGACGGCGTGACCTTCGAGTTGACCGGGACCGCCAACGACTACGTCGGCAAAGGGCTCTCCGGCGGCCGCCTCGTCGTCAACACGCCCGCCGACGCGCCCTACGAACCGGAGGACAACACCCTCATCGGCAACGTCGCACTCTACGGCGCGACCCAAGGCGAGGCCTACGTCAACGGACAGGCCGGCGAACGCTTCGCCGTCCGCAACTCCGGCGTGAAAGCCGTCGTCGAATCGGTCGGCGACCACGGCTGTGAGTACATGACCGGTGGGGCCGTCGCGGTGCTGGGCGACACGGGCAAGAACTTCGCGGCCGGGATGTCCGGCGGCGTCGCCTACGTGCTGGACCGCGAAGGCGACTTCGAGGCGAAGGTCAACCGCGGCATGGTCTCGACGTTCGACACGCTGGACGACCGGGACCGCCGGATGCTCCGCCGCCTCGTCGAGAACCACGTCGCCTACACCGGCAGCGACCGTGGCCAGTACGTGCTGGACAACTGGGAGGACGAACTCGAGAACTTCGTGAAGGTCCTGCCCGACGCCTACGCGGACATCATCGCGGAGGACGACGAGGCCGACGTGCGCACCGAACCGCCCGCCGCCGCCACGCCGACTGCGGGCGGGAGCGACGACGCCGTGCCCGGACAGGCCGACGACTAGCCACCGTCTCCCCCGCTTGGGGACGTGGCCCTCCTCGTTCTACTCGCCCCGCGTCAGTGCCACCATCGCCACGCCGACGCTCAGCACCACGGCCACCAGTCCGACCACCGGGCCGAACCCGGGGCCGGTCCCGGCGGCCACGTTGTCGACAGTGGCCGTCGCGGGCGGTGCGTCCGTCTCGGTGCCCGGTGTCAGCGTGTCCGGCGTCGGTTCTGCCGTCACAGCGACGGTGCCGGCTGTGCTGTTCCCGAGGGCGAGGCGGTACGCGCCAGCCTCGGCGAACGTGTGTTCGGCAGCGACGGTCCGGTTCTCGCCGGCCGGGACGGTGACGGTTGCCGCCCCGACGCGGGACCCGTCGGCACGGAGTCCCAGTGTGGCCGTGCCGTCGGCGAGGCCGTCGTTCGTGACCGTCCCGGTGACGGTCACCGCCTCGCCAGCGGTGACCTCGGTTGACCCGACGGTGGCACCGTCCACGGTCACGTCGGGGACACGCTCGGTGACGGCGAACGTGCTGAATTCGGAGACGGTGACCCAGAGCGACCCGTTCACGCGGGTGACGGTGGGCGTGGTCCACGTGCTCTCGTTTCCGTCGTACTGCCGGACCGTCAGGTTCGACGCATCGAGACGCCCGTCCACCGCGAGGTCCATCGTCGCGGTGTCGGCGATGTCGGCGGCGTTCTCGACGGCGACGTACTCGACCAGCCGGTGGCCGTCACGCTCGGCGAGTGCCGTGCCGTTGGGCGGCCCGGCGGCGTGGTCCACGGTCAGTTCGGCGTGGTCGACTTCGGTCCCGACAGTCAGTTCGAGCGCGCCGACGCGGGCTGAGACGGACTCGTTCGGTGCCGGGAGGGCCGTGGCGAGCGTGGTTCCGGGGTCGGCGTGCGTCACGGCCACCTCGACGGTGCTGTTCTCGGCGGTGGCGTTGGCGGCCGGTTCGGGCGGCGGCGTCACGACGATATCTCCGAGGTAGTCGGACTCGTCGCGTATCTGGTAGGTGCCCGTCTCCTCGAAGGCCACGACGTGGGTGACGGTGCGAGTCGACTCGCCGGGGATGGGTACCGTCGTGCTGTTCAGTAGTTCCATGTCGGCCCGGAGCAGACTCCGGTACTCGCGGTCGACCCCGGCGTAGTTCTCGACGGCGACCGACACCGCGACCGGTTCGCCAACGGGGACCGTCGTTCGGTTCATCGCGGCGGACTCGATGCCGAACACGGGGAACACCGGGCCACCGTCCGCCGCAGTCGCCACGTTGGTGTCGGCTCCGCTCCCACACGGCCCCTCACGGATGCGGATGGGGTCGGTCATCGAGAGCGTGTGGCGGGTCGGGTTCGAGCGGTTCCCCGAGAGGAGGTGCCAGCGGTTCACCTCGCCGGGTGCGTACCCGGGGCCGAGGACGGCATCGTCGTTGAACCCCGGCACGATGCGGAGGTCCAGTCCCGCTCCGACGGGACCGAACACCCCGCCGTCGGTCCAGCGAGGGTTCCAGTTCCAGTAGACGGTCTGGTTCTCGCCGCCCACGTCCCAGATATCGGGGCTGGGACCGACATCGACGCCGTCGGTGTCGTCTTGGACGCGCCACGTACCGGTGGTGGGCATCCCCTCGAAGGTGAACGACACCGCACCGCCGGTCGCGTCGGCCTCGACCTCGTCGTGGACGACGACGAGACTCACGGTGCCGTCGGGGGCCTCGTGCAACAGCAGGATGCTAGTGTCGGGCCGCTGGAGGGCTTGGGTCCCCAGCGAACGGTACCCGTCGTAGCCGTAGAAAGAGGTTGCGTCCCCGTCGCCCGCTATCGGCGTGAACTCGATACAGCGGTCGCCCTGCTGGACGTGGTAGGTCTGCCCGTCGTCGGCCGCGGCGGGTCCGACGGCGACGACCGACAGGGCCAGCACACATGCCAGTCCGAGCGCGAGTCGTCGGTTCCGGGTGTGGCTGGGAGGACTCACCGCGAACCCCTTCCAGCGGTCGACTGACGGTCGGCGGAGACTGTAGTCGGTGACAGTGCCATACCGAAGTACCCCAACAGTGACGTAGGTAGTTAGTTGCCAGATACCAGTGAGTAGCCAACCGTTGCCGATTTGAATCCAGTCGTGTAGAGTCCGCAACCAATGTGGAGGAATAATGAGAACAGGTGACATAGACGAGGGTCACGTCCGGCGATGCACGCAGGGACAAGCACTTAATCCGTGGCCCGAGACGGGAGTGTATGTTCGAGAAGTCGACGTGGATTCGCCTGCCACGGAACGTCGTGGTTGGCCACGGCGTCCTCGACCAAACGGTCGAGGCCATCGACGAACTCCACCTGACGGGGCGGCCGCTGGTCGTCACGAGTCCGACCCCCCGGGAGGTGGCCGGTGACCGCGTCGCCGAGGGGTTCGCCGCGGCGGGGACCGACCCGGCGGTGACCACCGTCGAGACGGCCAGTTTCGGGGCCGTCGAGGGCGTCGTGGCGACGGCCGAGGAGATGGACGCGGGGTTCCTCGTCGGCGTCGGCGGCGGGAAGGCCATCGACATCACGAAGATGGCGGCCGACGAACTCGGCCTCGGGTTCGTCTCCGTGCCGACGGCGGCCAGTCACGACGGCATCGTCAGCGGGCGTGGGTCGGTGCCCGAGGGCGACACGCGCCACAGCGTCGCCGCCGAACCGCCGCTGGCCGTCGTCGCAGACACGGAGGTTCTGGCGGAGGCTCCGTGGCGGTTGACGACGGCGGGGTGTGCCGACATCATCAGCAACTACACCGCCGTCAAGGACTGGCAGTTGGCCAACCGGCTGAAAAACGTCGAGTACTCCGAGTACGCGGGCGCGCTCTCCCAGATGACCGCCGAGATGCTGGTCGAGAACAGTGCCTCGATAAAACAAGGACTCGAAGAGTCGGCGTGGATTGTCGTGAAGGCACTCGTCTCCTCGGGCGTGGCGATGTCCATCGCGGGGTCGTCTCGGCCCGCCAGCGGCGCGGAACACCTCTTCTCTCACCAGTTAGACCGCCTCGCCGAGGACCCGGGCCTGCACGGCCATCAGGTCGGCGTCGGGTCCATCCTGACGGAGTACCTCCACAGCGGCCAGCGCGGGGAGTGGGTCGACATCCGGGACGCGCTGGCGAGCATCGACGCGCCGACGACGGCCGCGGACCTGGGCATCGACCCGGAGACGGTCATCGAAGCCCTGACCACCGCACACCGCATCCGGGACCGCTACACGATTCTCGGGGACGGCGTGAGCGAGGCCGCCGCCCGCGAGGTGGCGCGGGCCACCGGCGTCATCTGAGAAGGTCCGTCGACGGGAGGTCGCTGGCCCAGTACCCCCGCGTCGGCGTTCCCGCGACGTGGTCACAGGTCAGCGTCGTGACCAGCCAGTACAGCGCGTCACGGTCCGGGCTGTCCTCGTCGTGGACACCGACGATGGTCACCGCATCGAGGCCTCGGGACTGGCACGCGACACCGACCGTATCCTCGACGACAGTCCGTGCCGCCGTCGCCACGTCGTCACGGACGGCGATGCGAGTACTCGGCGGTGCGGGGTCCGAACTGTCCTCGACCAGCAACACCTCGTCCGCGTCGTTGTGGAGGTGAACCTCGAGTCGGCCGACGCTCCCGAGACACTGCTCGCGCACCCGGTCGTAGTAGTCCGTCGGTACCGATACCGTCGTCTGCTGGACCGGCACCCGACCGTAGACTGCCTCCAGTCCCTCGATGAAGTCCTCGACGTGGTCCCGCGACCGCTCGACGACTGTCATGCAACCAACCGGGGACCGAACGGGAATAAAGCCGACAGACGTTTTCGACCGTTACAGAAGGACACAATAACCGGTTGACGCCGGAGGGCTGGCGGGTTCTATCGAGCCTCGATTCCACCGAAACCGGGAGTCAGACGTGCGTGTCGAGGAACTCGACGACGGCCGTGTACGCCTCGATTTTGTTCGCCAGTTTCGAGAGCCCGTGTCCCTCGTCCTCGAATATCAGCTTTTCGACAGGGACGCCCTGTTCGGCGACTTCCTCGGCTATCTGTTCGGCTTCGCCGACGGGGACGCGTGGGTCGTTCGCTCCGTGGAGGACGAACAGCGGCGCGGCGATGCTGTCGGCACTGTTGATGGGGCTGATAGATTCGAGGAACGCGCGGTCCTCTTCGAGCGACCCGTATTCGGCCTCCCGGTGTTCCCGCCGCCACGACCCGGTGTTTTCGAGGAAGGTGACGAAGTTCGCGATGCCCACCACGTCCACGCCCGCGGCCCAGAGGTCTGGGTACTCGGTCAGTGCCGAAAGCACCATGAACCCGCCGTAGGACCCGCCCCACGCGACCAGTCGGCCCGGGTCGACGGCAGGGTGGGCGGTCAGCCACTCGGCCCCGGCCCGCACGTCCCGCACGGAGTCCATCCGCTTCTCCACGTCGTCGAGGTGTGTGTAGGCCCGTCCGTAGCCCGTCGACCCCCGGACGTTCGGTTCGAAGACGGCGTAGCCCCGCGAGAGGAGGTACTGGGTCAGTCCAGAGAAGGAGGGGCGACGCTGGCTCTCGGGGCCGCCGTGGATGTCCACGACGACGGGCGTCTCCCCCTCGGGGGCGTCGGCGGGGAGCGTGAAGTACGCCGGTATCTCCCGGCCGTCGAAGGACTCGTAGTGGACGAGTTCGGGGGCGCGGAACGTCTCGGGCGGGATGCCCGCGGTGGAGGCGCGCGTCCACTGCTCGGCGTCGCTGTCCCCGAACTCGGTCACGTAGACGTTGGTGTTCGTCGTCCGCCCGGACGCCGAGACGGCGAAGGCGTCGGCGTCCGGCTCGAAACTGACGCCGCCCGCGACACCGTCTGGGAGGGCCGGGGCGGGGACCGTCTCGTACGCCGTCGGACCGGTCAACTCGCCCACGGTCAGTTCGGTGTAGCCGTCGACGTTGCGCGAGTAGGCGAACCGCCCCGTCTCGTCGTCCAGTGCGATGCCGTCGAGGTTCCACTGCCCGCCCGACTCGACCGTCGCCGTTTCGAGCGTGTCACAGTCGATGCGGACGAGTTCGAGGGTGTCCGACTCGCGGTCCGTACAGCAGTACACCGCCTCGCCGTCGGGACCCCACGAGGGACTCGCGTACCGCGCCGCGTCCTCGCCCGGCGTGAGGTGGGTGCGGTCGCCCGTCTCGATATCCAGCACGGAGAGGTCCTGGTCGAACGACGACCGGGACTCGCTGAGGAGGAGTCTCGTGTCGTCGGGACTCCACCCGACGGCCGAGAGCCACGCGTCGCCCTCGTAGACGAGCCGAGCGTCGTCACCCTGCTCGTCCCGGCCCTGCACGTACACGTCGAAGACGGACTCGTCGCGACGGTTCGCGGCGAAGGCGATGCGGTCGCCGTCGTGTGACCACCCGCCCCAGTAGTGGATGGCGTCGGGCGTCGCGGTCAGCGGGTGGACCTCGCCGGTACCGGCGTCGAGGCGGAACAGTTGGGTGAACTCGTCGCCGCCCTCGTCCATCCCGAAGGCGAGTTCGCGGCGTTCGGGCGACCACGTACAGAACGTGACGCGCTCGTCGTAGAACGTGCGCTGTTCGGGCCACGCACCCGGTTCGTCGAGCGTCCAGAGCTGTGGCGTCCCGGTCGTGTTCATCAGAAAGGCGACTGTGCCTTCGGGTCCGATAGACGCGCCGTACGCGCTTCGGACGTTGAGGTACCGTTCCAAATCGTGCATGGCGAGCCGAGGGCCGGGCGGGGCATATGCGTTGTGCGAACCGGGACTACCGCGGGCCTCGAAAGGTGTTCGTAGGAGTATGTACGGTATATATGCGACCGTAGGCGTCATATAAACCGTATTTCCGGGCAGGGTTCTGCCCTGCACCAGATGGAGCAGTCCGCGCATCGTCAACCGCAGGACGGTCCCGACCCGTCACTCACGTTCGGGCCGGGTGTCACAGACCACCACCGCCGCCTCGACGCCGACGCGTGGGCGGACATCTACATCGTCGGTGACGTACACGGCTGTCGAGCGACACTCGACCGCCTCCTCGACCGTCTCGACCCGAGTGCCGACGACTTGCTCGTGTTCGTCGGCGACCTCGTTCGGAAAGGCCCCGACAGCGCGGGGGTGCTCGACTTCGTGCGCGCCCACGAGAACGCGGTCAGCGTCCGGGGCAACAACGAACAGGGCGTCATCGACGGGAGTAAGTCAGCACCGGCACTCGACGCGGCGGACGTAGCCGACCTCGAATCGTTCCCCCTCGCCGTGTCGTGGGACGACTGCCTCGTCGTCCACGGCGGCGTCGACCACCGGAAGCCGTTGGTCGAACACAGCCCGACGGACCTGCTCGAGATGCGGTCGCTGACCGGAAGCGGATACGAGCGGCCGTTCTGGTTCGAGCGGCGACGCGACCCGCCACGCGTGTTCTTCGGCCACACTGTCCTCGACGCCCCCTTCGAGACGGAGTGGGCCGTCGGCCTCGACACCGGCTGCGTGTACGGCGGGTCGCTCACCGCCTACGACTACCGGGCGAGCGAGTTCGTGAGCGTGCCAGCGGCGGAGACACACCAGACACGGAGCGACGACAGCATCGTCGACGCACGTGCGACCCCGGACGTGGGTGAGTGAGATGGGCACGGACGGAGAGTCAGATGGGCCAGATGTCGACCTCTCGGACCCGTCGTACTACCTGAACCGGGAACTCAGTGAACTCGCCTTCCAGCGACGTGTCCTCCACGAGGCACTGGACTCGCGGAACCCGCTTCTCGAGCGGGTGCGCTTTCTCGCCATCGTCACGCGCAACATGGACGAGTTCTTCATGAAACGGGTCGGTGGCCTCAAACAGCAGATAGAGGCGGGCGTCACCGAACGAACCGTCGACGGCCGCACGCCACGGGAGCAGTGGGAGGACGTGCTCGAAGCGGCCCGGCCGATGTTCGAGACACAGGCACAGTGTTACCACGAAATCGTCCGTCCCGCGTTGGCCGACGCCGGCATCGACGTGCTCGGCTACGACGACCTCTCGGCGGCCGAACGCGACGAGATGCGGGCCTACTTCGAGGACGCCATCCTCCCGACGCTGACGCCGCTGTCGTTCGACCCGGCCCACCCGTTCCCGTTCATCTCGAACCGGAGCCTCTCGCTCGCGGTCCTCACCCGGAACGAGGGTGCCGAATCCCCGACGTTCACCCGCGTCAAGATACCGCCGAACCGGGACCGTCTCACGCCCGTCGGCGACGGCGACCGGTACGTCCGCATCGAGGAGGTCATTCGCGCCAACCTCGACCTGCTCTTCCCGAACGTCACCGTCGTCGACACGGCACTGTTCCGCCTGACCCGCAACGCCGAGGTCCGCCGGAATCAGGAGGTCGCCGAGGACCTCATCGACATGATAGAGGAGGTCATCGAGCAACGCCGTTTCGCCACGGTCGTTCGCCTCGAACTGGAGGCGGGCGCGCCCGAGCAGATCAGAGAGACGTTAGTCGAGCAGTTGGAACTCAGCGAGCGGGAGGTGTTCGAACTCGAACCGCCGCTGGATTTCCGTGACTTCGAGACGCTGACCGACTTGCCACGGCCCGACCGCAAAGTCGACCCGTGGGAGCCGAAACCGCACCCCCGACTCGACGGAACCCGAAGCCAGAGTGGCTACGGGGGGCGGCTGACCGACGGCGAGGCGCGGGACATCTTCGCCGAAATCGACCGCGGCGACATCCTCCTCCACCACCCGTACCACTCCTTCACCGCGACCGTCCAGCGGTTCCTCGACGAGGCGGCCACCGACCCGGACGTCCTGGCCATCAAGGCGGCCATCTACCGCACCGCGAGTGACTCTCAGGTCATCCAGTCACTCATCGACGCCGCGGAGAACGGCAAGCAAGTCGCCGTGATGGTCGAACTCAAGGCCCGCTTCGACGAGCAGAACAACCTCGAATGGGTCCGCAAACTCGAAGAACACGGCATCCACGTCGCCTACGGCACTATCGGGCTGAAGACACACACCAAGACGGCACTGGTCGTCCGCGAGGAAGACGACGGCGTGGAGATGTACTCACACATCGGCACCGGCAACTACCACTCCGAAACGGCCAAGGGGTACGTCGACCTCGGCCTCCTGACCGCGAATCAGGACATCGGGCGAGACCTGACGAAGGTGTTCAACTTCTTCACCGGCCCGTCGCTGGACGAGGAGTTCCGGGAACTGCTCATCGCGCCGGTGACGATGCGCGAGCGGTTCACGCAGTTCATCCGCCGGGAGGCGGACCACGCTCGGGCGGGCCGGGACGCCCGAATCGTCGCCAAGGTCAACGGACTCGAAGACCCCGACATCGTGCGGGAACTGTACAAAGCGTCGATGGCTGGCGTCGACATCGACCTCATCGTGCGCGACATCTGCCGGCTTCGGCCCGGGCTAGCGGGCGTCAGCGAGAACGTCACCGTCCACAGCGTCGTCGGCCGCTTTCTCGAACACTCCAGAGTCTTCTACTTCGAGAACGGAGCGGGGTCGGACGACGCCGGCGGACCGCCCGAGTACTACATCGGGTCAGCGGACTGGATGACGCGCAACCTCGACAACCGCGTCGAAGCCGTGGCCCCCGTCGAGGATTCACACCTCCAGCGACAGCTCCGCTTCGTCCTCGAACTCGTGTTGGCGGACAACAGGCGGCGGTGGGAGATGGCCGCGAGCGGTGACTACACCCAACATCACCCCCGAGACGACGAGCGCGTCATCGACACGCAGGCGGTGTTGATGGCGGAGGCACGCCTCGCCCACGAACGCCCGGACGTAACCGACGGGATACCCTGCGAGTTCGACCTCCCCGACGCGGGACTGCTGGTCAGCGGCGAGACGGCCGACCCGGACACCCCTGCAACAGACACGGACGGTGGCAGGGAAACACAGTCGGGCACCAGCGGCGACGTGGTCGCGGAGTTGCCGCAGACGCTCGTCGCCCACCGCGAGAAGTGGTACGTCCCCGACAGTGCGACGTACGCCTACGCGGTTCACACGCCGGACGGCGACCGTGCGTACCGGAAGACGGCACGCGGGGCGGCGAACGTCATCGACCGGTACTACGGTGAGGACTGACGCGGAAGGTGGGGATTTTTGCCCGGGCCGCTCGTCGCCCGGCGTATGCGGGTCGTCTTCGTGACGGAGCAGACGGCGTTCCAGACGCCCACCGAGGGCCGCGAGCGCCTCCGTCGCGTCGCCACGAACCTCGCCGACGTCGGCCACGACGTGACGGTCTACTGCACCAGATTCTGGGACAGCGACGACGAGTTCTTCGTCCACGAGGGTGTCACCTACCGCGCGGTGACGGTCGACCCGGCCCACTCCTCGTTCCTGACGCGGGTGCCCGGCCTGCTCGCACTGGACCGGCCCGACGTGGTCCACGCCACGCCCGAACCGCCCGCACAGGTCGCCGCCGCCCGGACCGGTGCGACGCTCGCCCGCGCGCCGCTCGTCGTCGAGTGGTTCGGCGACGAAAACCTGCCCGACAGCCGCCTCACCCGTCGGGCGGCCAGTTCGCCCGAGATGGTCGTCACCCCCTCCGAACTCGTTCGCACAGTCGTCCGTGAACTCGGGGCCAGCGAGGCGACGACGACGGTCATCCCCGAGAGCATCGACGTGTCGCTGGTCGAGTCGACCGACGCCGCCGAGGGTGCGGACGCCGCGGACGTGGTGTACGCTCGCGAACTTGACGGGGACGCAAACCTCGACTCGCTGTTCCTCGCGCTCGCGGAACTCCGTGACCGCGACTGGGCGGCCACGGTGGTCGGCGACGGCCCCGAGCGGGCGACCTACGAGCGACAAGCGAGCGACCTCCGCATCGACGACCGGGTGACCTTCGCAGGGGACATCGACCGCGAGGAGCGGGTCGCCCTCTACAAGAGCGCGCACACCTTCGTCCAGACGGCCTACCGGGAGAACTTCGCCACCGAACTGCTCTGGGCACTCGCCTGTGGCTGTGTCGGCATCGTCGAGTACCAAGCCGAGTCCAGTGCCCACGAACTCATCGAGACGTACGAGCGGAGTTTCCGCGTCACCGACGACGAGGGCGTCGCCGAGGCCATCGCCGAGGCCGGCCAGTACGACCGCCGGGAGATGGACGAGTCGCTTGCCGAGTACGACCACGAGGCGATACTGGACCAGTATCTCGACGTGTATCGGGACCTGCAGGACGAAGCGGGGCTACTGTAGTTACTCGCCGGTGTCGTCGGCTGCCGCTACGATCCTGACGGCCGCGGCGTTCTCCTTCACGTCGTGGACCCGAACGATGTCGGCACCGCGCTCGGCGGCGAGTGCCGTAGCGGCGACCGTCGCCTGTAGCCGCTCGTCGGGTCCCCGGTCGATTTCGCCGAACATCGACTTGTGGGAGTGGCCGACCAGCACCGGACAGCCGAAGGTGTCGAACTCGCCGACGCGGCCGAGCAACTCGAAGTCCTCGGCGGGGGACTTGCCGAAGCCTAGTCCCGGGTCGACGATTATTTGCTCGCGGTCCAGCCCCGCCTTCTCCGCCAGCAGGACGCGCTCGGTCAGGTCCGCGATGACGTCCTCGACTACGTCGTCGTAGTCGATATCCGTGCCGGGGTCGACGGGCGTCTCGATGCTGTGCATCACCACGACGGGCACGTCGCGTTCGGCGGCGAGCAGTCGCATCTCGGGGTCTTCGAGACCGGACACGTCGTTGAGCACGTCGGCCCCGGCGTCGAGTGCGGCACGAGCGACATCGGCCTTCCGCGTGTCGATGGAAACCGTGGCGTCGAGGTCCGCGATGCGTTCGACGACCGGTACGACGCGGTCGATTTCCTCCTCGACAGACACCGGGTCCGCGCCGGGCCGGGTCGACTCCCCGCCCACGTCGACGATGTCTGCGCCGTCCGCGACCATCTCCATCGCGCGTTCGACGGCGGCCTCGGTAGCGTCGTACTCGCCGCCGTCGTGGAAGCTGTCGGGCGTGACGTTCAAGATGCCCATGACGGCAGTACCATCCTCCCATGGGTAGCCGCGCTCGTCGGACCCGCCCCCTTCGATTCCGAGGGCGTCGCGCACCTCGTCGGCGAACGGCGCGAGGCCGTAGTGTTGGCCCTCCAACTTCCCGGCGAGGCGTTTGAACTGGGCGAGCGTCCCCATCAGCACGGCGTCGACGTTCTCCCGGTCCTGCTGGTTCAACGCCGAGAGGGCACACTCCCCGCCCAGCGACAGCATCTCCTCTTTGAGGTACTGGGCCTGCCGTGGCTGCACGCGGGTCCGGAGCACGCGGTGGACGCCCTTCCCGCGCATCCGCCACGTCCCGGGGTCACCGACGTTGGCGGCTTTCAGCGTCTCGCGACTCTCTTCGAGGGACTCGACGCGCTTGGGGACCATCGGCCGCGTCCACGCCGTTCGGACCTCGGCGACGCAGTATAGCGACCCGGTGACCAGCACGCAGTCGTCCGGCCCGGCGGCGGCCACCGCCGTCTCGTGGGCGTCGGCCACGTCCCCACCAGTTTCCACCGTCGCGTCCGGGTGGACCTCCTCGAACGTCCGGGCGAGGACGCCGGCGGATTCTGCACGGTCCAGTGCCGGGCGAGCGGTCACGACGTGGTCCGGTGTCGGGAGTGCCTCGGCGATGCCGCGGTGGTCCTTGTCACTCATCGTTCCGACGACGAGGTGCAACTGGTCGTACTCGAACGTCGAGAGGGTGTCGGCGAGGGCGCGACAGCCCCCCGGGTTGTGTGCCCCATCGAGGACGACCAGCGGGTCCTGCCCCATCACCTCGAACCGCCCCGGCCAGTGGGCGTTCCGCAGGCCGCGCTCGATGTCGGCGGTGTCGGCGTCCGTGACCTGTCGCGCGAGCGTCGCCGCGACGCCCGCGTTGCGGGCCTGATGCTCGCCGAGCAATGGGAGGTGCGTGTCGACGGCCCACTCGTCGGCCTCGATAGCCACGATTCCTTCGAGGGCTTCGCGGCCGCCGTAGGTGATGGACACGTCGCTGTCGCCGTCGCCGACGGTGAGAACGTCCCCGGCCACTTCCCGAACGGCGTCGAGTGCGTCCCCGGTCGCGCCGGTCACGAGCGGCGTGTCCTCGGGGGCGACGTGGGCCTTGTCGCGGGCGATTTCGGCGACCGAGTCCCCGAGCAGGTCGGTGTGTTCGAGTGCGACGGCCGTGACGGCACTCGCGGCAGGGTCGACGACGCTGGTCGCGTCGTGGCGGCCGCCGATACCCACTTCCAGTACCGCCACGTCCACGTCGGCCCGCCGGAACGCCCACAGCGCGAGGCCGGTCAGCGTCTCGAAGAACGTCGGTGCCTCGCTCGCCGCGGCCCGGTCGGTGACGTACGGCCGGACCGTCTCGACGTACTCGGTCAGTGCCCCTTCGGTGAGCGTCCGGCCGTTGATGCGGACGCGTTCGCGCACGTCGTCGAGGTGTGGCGAGGTGTACAGCCCCACGTCGAGGCCGGCCTCCCGGAGCACGCGTTCGGTCATGCGGGCCGTGCTGCCCTTGCCGTTCGAGCCGGCAATCTGCACGCAGCGGTACGTCTCCTGTGGGTCGTCGAGGTGGGCGAGGAGGTCCTGCGTCGCCTCGACGCCCGGTCGTGGCGGGTACCGTCGTAAATCGAAGAGGAAGTTCGCCGCCTCGTGGAACTCCATACTGCCCACGAGCGGAGGGGCGCGCTTTAGAGTGTCGGACTCCGGTATCTCGGCCGGTGAGAAAACGCAGGGGGCCGCGACAGCGACCTACGGCGTGCCCAGTTCCGAGACGATACGGGACTCTATCTTGCGGAGGTGTTCGCCGACGGTGCTGGTCGAGCAGTCCAGTTCGGCCGCGATGTCCTCGTTGGTCGCCTGCCGGGGAATCTCGTAGTACCCTTTCTCGACGGCGACACTGAGAACCTCCTGCTGTCGGTCGGTCAACAGGGAGTTCACGTCGACTCTGCCGACGTTCCGTCCTTCGGCCTCTTCGAGCGACACCTCGATGCTCTCCGGGCGGTCCATCGCCGCCTCGCGGATGTTGTCGACGTTCCCGGCGACACTCATGTGGAGGCCGCCGTCGTCGTCGATTTCGATGGGCGGGTCGATGATGAGGTCGTACTCCGCCATGAGGTGGATGAGGGCCGCGATGACGGTGTCACGGGCGAGGTGGACGTGCGCACGGAGGCCGTCGCCCTCGATTCGGAACACGTCGTACGAGAGCGCGCTCGGTTCGTCGTCGAGGAGGGCTTCGAGGTCGGCCGCGTCGCCGGTAATGTGGTACAGCAGGACACAGGTGCCATCGGCCATCAGGTCGAAGTGCTGGGCTGCGTGGCGTTCGAGCGTCGGATGTTCGACGATGGCTTGGTCGATCGGATTGTATGTGCCGTCCTCGGCCCGAAGGACGACATCGAACTCCTGCATACCCGTTCGTTCTCCGTGAGCCGTGAAAAATTAACCGGCACGATGTGGAAAGACGCGGGTGAACTGTCGCGCGCGGCAGTTCGCCGACGTCCAGAATGAGGACGGAATCACTCGTTTTGAGGTATCTGAAGCCGGAAATGTACACTCTCAGGTCGAGCGGGAGTGCGAATGCGGTTCCGTTCTCGGAGTAAAACGGCCGGAATACTGGGGGACGATGACATAAACCCCCTCACATGGTGGGAGATATTTGTATTGAGAAACCGTACGTTCGGAAGTACGTCTATGTGCGCCAGTGCTAATCCAGTTCCGACGGGGCGAATCGACAGCGATAGCATATACTACGAGTTGTACCAGAAGTCCATCGAACTCGGGACGTGGGACGCGAACAAACTCGTGGAGAAAGTCGGGTTCGAGGAGGACAAGGAAGTGTGGGACTCGCTCGAAGAAGACGAGAAAGAGCAGTGGGCGCGGCTCATCTCGTACTTCATCGACGGCGAGCAGGCGGTGGCCGCGGACGCCCGCCGTATCATGAAGTCGGTGTCCTCGCCGCACTTCGACCGCTCGCTCGAAAAGGAGATGTTCGCGTCGGCCTTGGCAGTCGAAGAGGCAAAGCACACGCAGTTTTTCGACCTGTACATCACGAACGTGATGGAGGACAAGTTCCCACAGTACAAAATCGACAACCGTCGGGGCGGCATCCAGATTCCCCGGACGGAAGCCTGTGGGGCAGGCGAGATGTTCGAGCGGCAGGGAACGCTCCAAGCACAGGCCGCCCACGGCGGGAACCCCGCCGACATCGCCCGAGCGGCGACGAACTACCACATCGGCGTCGAAGGCATCCTCGCACGCGGTGGGTACTACCTGAAGAACAACATGATGCAGGAGTCGCCGCTGCCGCTCCTCAACAAGGGCTTCCAGTTCATCAGCACCGACGAGGGCCGACACATCACCTTCGGCCTCGAAGTCCTGCAGGAACTCATCGAGAAGGAACGCGAAGGGGTTCCGGAGTATCAGGGCGTCCAGAAGGCCATCTGGGACCAAGCCGTCGAGGACATCGGCTACATCGTCGACACGGCGTACTTCGTCACCAACGACGTCGGTGACCCGCTGAACGCGGATTTCGACGGCGTCATCAACCGGGGCTCGAACCTCGCCGGAGATATGCTGTTCAACACGCTCGAACTCGAAGGCGCGAGTGCCCGGGACTTCGCGATGGCCGCGTCCGACGCGGTGAACGAGGCAGAGGGCAGCACCTACGACGACGTCATCGACGAGTACGAACACATCTACTCCCAGCGGATGGCAGGTGACTGACGATGTCACGGCTCACCGAGATGGACGGCGACGGTTTCGAGGCCTCCGAAGAGGAGATAGAGCAAGCAGTCGAGGAGACGGCCGACGACCTCGGCATGGACCCGGAGAAGGTTCACGAGGAAGTCGCGTACATCCTCGACTCCGGGTCGGGCACGGTCAACAACGAAGGGGTCGGCGGGGCGGCCGCCGGCGCGAACGAAGACACGGAAGACGACCCGCGTCTCGAAGCCCTCGAAGTGTACAAGTTCAGACAAGAGATATGAGCGGGGCGGCGGAGGCAGGCGACGACGAGGAAGACGTCCACGACGTCGAACTCCTCCACGACGGCGAAACAGTATCACTGTCCGTCCCCGAGGACGAGTACATCCTCGACGCCGCCGAAGAGGCGGGGTACGACCTCCCGTACTCCTGTCGGCAGGGGCAATGCACCTCCTGTGTCGGGACGATAGTCGATGGCGACGTCGACCAGAGCGAAGGAACAGCACTGGACCCGATGCAGCAAGACGACGGGTTCGCGCTCCTGTGCATCGCCTATCCGAAGTCGGACTGCCGTATCGAGACGGACACGCAGAACGACATGTTCGGCATGGACGACGACATCTTGTAACTCGTCTATCACGTCCTCGACGCTGTTTCTCCGCTCGCAGCGGTTGTACTGCTCGGTCTGTATCGGGTTGCCGTCTGGTGATTTTACCGACTAGTCGAACGAATCAGCGTGACTTTTCGGCACGTGTCGCACGGCTGTATATAAATCCACCCGCATATGTGGGAGAACAACTATCATACGAGGGCGTCATCACACGGTGTCCATCAGCGAGTGGGTGTGTGACAGATCACGCATCCGCTCACTCGATGAGGGATTCACTATGAGCGCGACACAGGAACAACACGACATCGACGAGTATTTCCCGACGACAGCATGGCTCCAACGGTATCAGGTAGCACTCGACGAGGACGAGGAACTCAGCGACGTCGCCGAAGGGTGGGGCGTCGGCTGGAACGGCGACTTCGTCTTCGAGATTACTGACCTGCCGCTCGAAGAGACGACGGTCGGTGACCTCCCCGAGGAACTCTGGTCGGCACTCGAAGAGGCGATTACGCAACTGCCGGACGACACCCTCGAAACGATTATCGAAGACGCACCCGAGGAGGTGCAGGACAACATCGACGAGCGTGACGGCTCCTTGCAGGAGCGTGCCGTCGCGGAACTGAAAGAGACCAGCGTCGCCGAGGCTCCCGAGAAGGTCTGGTCCGGGATGCGGAACATCATGCCCGAGGTCATGGACGACCTGCTGGACGAACTCGAAGAGAACATCACCGACGACGGGACCGTCTACGCGTGGATCGGTCTCGAAGACGGCGGCTGTTACGAAGTCGCCACGCTCGACAGTCTCGACGAACGGGACGCCGGGTTCGTCCTCACCGGCAGTTACGACCAGTGGGAGAAACTGGTGAGCGGTGACCTCGGCCCCGTCGACGGCATCATGTCCGGCGAACTCGAACTTGACGGCGACATGCAGAAAATCCTCCAGTACACGGACTCGGCCATCCGGATGACCGACGTGTCGAGCGAACTCGACAAGCAGTTCCTTCTCTGAGCGGCCACCGACTTCGAGCCACACCGTTTCTTTTGGAGCGAACCCACAGAGCGGTGCGACCAGCGAGCAGGGCCATGCCGACCGTGCCCCGGGTCGTTCGACCGACCGTATAAATTAGGGTTGTTTATACTAGCGTTGATAAACAACCGCAAATGAGAGGGGGACCACAAATGTGAGAGGAGAAATAGATATGCGTAGCCCGTGGGACGGGCGTGGGGGTGGCTGGCCGCGGCCCATCCGAGATGGTCCGTCCGATGGGGTGATACCAATGAGTACCCAGCAACAGACGCAGTTCGAACTGAACGAGTACTTCCCGACGACAGCGTGGCTCGACCGGTACCAGGACGCACTCAACGAGGACGAGGAGTTCATCGAGATGAGTACCGGGTGGGCGTCGAGTTGGAACGGCGACTTCGTGTTCGAGATTCTCGACCTCCCCGTCGCGAACCACCAAGTGCAGGACTTGCCCGAGGAGTTGTGGACCGCGTTCGAGGACGGCATCACGCAGCTTCCGGAAGATACCCTCCGTTCGATTATCGACCAAGCACCCGAGGACATTCAGGAGAACATCGAGGCCCGGAGTGGGACGCTTCACGAGCGTGCGGTGGCCGAGATGCTCGAAACCGAAGTCGTCGAGGCTCCCGAGAAGGTCTGGCCGGGGCTGATGAACGTCATGCCGGACGTGCTGAAGGAACTGATGGACCAACTCGAGGAGAACGTGACCGACGACGCGAACGTGTACGCGTGGATCGGCCTCGAAGACGGCGGCTGTTACGAGACGGACACCCTCCTGAGTCTCGACGAGCGTGACAAGGGCTTCATCCTCAGTGCCGACTACGAGCAGTGGGTCGCACTCGTCACCGGCGAACTCGACGTGGTGGAGGGCATCATGTCCGGCGAGCTCGAACTCAAAGGCGACATGCAGAAAATCCTCCAGTACTCCGACGCGGCCATCAAGATGACCGACGTGGCGGCCGACCTAGACAAGCGGTTCCTCTTCTGAGAGGGACCCCTGTTTTTCCGGGAGAGGGCGTTTACCGCTGAATATCGACACCCAGCCGAAATAGTACATAAACCCACCTCACATCCGACGGGACACCCTCACGGAGGTACCGAGGGTACAGATGGGTACCCATCGGCCCGTGCGATAGTGTGCCGATGGACACGAGTTACCCATGTCCGACGACATCATTCAGCGCATCGAAGAATCGGTCAACAAGGACGAAGAACAGCTGAAGGCGGACCTGCCGGGTCTCCTCGACGACATCGAGGGCAAGGAGCAGGAACTCATCGAGGAGAACCCCGACACGTTCGCGGAAGTCATCGGCCGGATGTCCGACATCGACATCGCCGACTTCTACGCCGACGAGCCCGAGGCAGCCGACCAGTTCCAGGACCTGCTCTGGGCGGGCGTCAACTCCCTCGTCGAGAACAACCCCGAGATTCAGGACGCCATCGGCGCGAACATCACGGCCAACTTCGAGGCCAACGACTGCGCGATGGAGGGCCACCTCGACGTGAACGCCGACGACCAGACGGTCGAAGGCGGTGCGGGGCAGGTTTCGGACGCCGACCTGACACTGAGCGGGCCGGCCGGCGTGCTGACGAGCCTCATCACCGGCGGCACCGACCCCGTGCAGGGATTCATGCAGCAGGAGTACGAACTCGACGGCTCCGTGCAGAAGGGGACCCAGCTCGCCTCCGTCATGGGCGAGATTACGGACAACGTCCCGAACTAACGCTTCGAGTCACGTGCCACGCGGCGAGCGTGTGGGGTCACTACGCGTCGCCGGTCGCCGCTCTTTCGTCCCGAACCCGTTCGACCACCAGTCGCATCAGGGCCAGTACCGTCATTCCGACCAGCGGTGCGATTCGTGGGCCGTCGTACTCCCACGTCCGCGGGCGTGCGGCGGCGGACACTTCGTCGCTGTCCGAGTCAGTTCCACGCCCGAGGAGATAGCGGGCGAACAGTCCGAGTCCAGTCAGCACTGTCCCGGCGACAGTCAGCCCCGTCGCGACGCGCCGGAGCGTCACCCTGTCGGGGACAGTCGGTGTCGGAGCCGACGGCACGTCGGGTGTGTCGGGAAGTCGCTCACCGACCTGTTCGCGAACGTCGTCCGGACGCGGGAGTGGCGGGCGTCGCATACTCGCCCCTACGACGGCCCCCGTCATATCCGTTGATACTTAAATAGTAAAAACGTCCCTCGGATGTGATGGGATAGGGATTCGGAGAGCGTGTCCCTGTGTATGTATAACGTCCGTGGAGTATTGCGGACGGGTGGCTATCACATGGAATTCAACGACATGCACGAGATGTTCCGGGACTCGCTCCGGGACTACCTCGAGGACGAAATCGCACCGGACGTCGACGAACTCGACCAGCAGGAGATGACCAAAGACGAGGCACTCGGCTACCTGCGTGACCTCCGAGAGCTCGGTATCGGGTTCGACCCGGAGACGGCACAGGACTACTTCGGTGACCTCCGCTTCTACGCCATCGGCTCGGAGGAAATCAGCCGTGTCTGGCCCAGCCTCAACGTCATGCTGAACATGTCCTTCCCGGCGATGTTCGCCAACTGGGCCTCCGATGCGACGCAGGACGCGCTGGGTGACCGTCTAGACAAGGGCGAAGCCATCGGCGCGCTCGGCGTGACCGAACCCGGCTCCGGCAGTCACTCCTCCAAGCCCAACACCGTCGCCAAGAAGGACGGCGACGAGTACGTCATCAACGGGGAGAAGACGTGGGTGTCCAACGCCCAAATCTGTGACCTCGCGATGGTCGTCGCGTGGGACGAGGAAAACGAGATGTCGGACATGTTCATCATCGACCAGGAGAACTCCCCGTTCGACACGCGCAAACTCGACAAGCTCGGGTGGAAAGGGTCGCCCACGGGCCAGATGTTCTTCGACGACGTGCGCGTGCCCGAGGACAACAAGCTCTCGAACGCCATCCGCAACCTCATCCTCGAACACGGCGACATCGGCGAGGCACTGCCGTTCCCGAACGAGATGGTGGACCTGTTCCTCGAACACAAGCCGCTCAACGCCATCTTCTCGTTCATGCGGACCGGCATGGCCGCGATGGCAGTCGGCATCCAGCAGGCCGCCTACGAGGACGCACTGGAGTACACCACCGACCGCGAGACGTTCGGCCAGCCTATCGGTCAGCACCAGATGATTCAGGACCGCCTCTACCAGATGAAGGCCAACGTCGAGACTTCGCGCCTCCTGACCCACCACGCCGTCGACAAACTGGCCGAGGCAAGCGACGAGTCCCGGATGTACTCCTCGCTCGCCAAGGGCTACGCCTGCGACAAGTCCGTCGAAGTCGCGCGTGACGCCCTCGAAATCTACGGCGGGAACGGGCTCTCGACCGACTACCCGCTGGAGCGGTACTACCGCGACGCCCAGACCATGACCATCCCCGACGGCACCGAGGAGATCCAGAAACTCATCGTCGGCTACGAACTCACCGACCTGCCGGCGTACTGACGACGAACGCTTTTTCGGTTTCTGCCCGACGCCACAGCGTCGGATACAATCAGCAACGGGCGACGACCGGTCAGTCGTGGCGGAACGCGCGACTGCCGGTGAACACCATCGCCATGTCGTGGTCGTCGGCGGCGGCGATGACGTCCTCGTCGTTGACCGACCCGCCGGGCTGGACGACTGCCTCGATGCCCGCGTCGGCGGCCTCCTCGATGCCGTCCGGGAACGGGAAAAAGGCGTCCGAGGCCATCACGGCACCCTCGGCACTCTTGCCCTCGGCGTCCCGGTCGGCTTTCATCTTCGCGATTTCGACGGCGTCGACCCGGGACACTTGTCCGGCACCGACGCCGACCGTCTCGGTTCCGTCGGCGAACAGGATGGCGTTGGACTTGACGTGTTTGATGGTCTGCCACGCGAACAGCATCGACTCGATTTGCTCGTCGGTCGGTTCGCGTTCTGTGACGACTTCCAACTCCTCACGCGTCGGGGCCTGGTCGTCACGTTCCTGCACGAGTGTTCCGCCGACGAGGTCTTTCTCGGTGAGGGGTTCGGTCGGGTCGTACTTGTCGGCCACGTCCAGCACGCGGAGGTTCTCCTTCTCGAACAGCGTCTCCAGCGCGTCGTCGGTGTAGCCGGGCGCGACGACGACTTCCTTGAAGGAGTCGATAATCTGTTCGGCGGTGGCGGCGTCACACTCGCGGTTGAGCGCGACGATGCCCCCGAAGGCACTTTTCGCGTCCGTCGAGAGCGCGTCGGCGTAGGCGTCGGCGAGCGTCTCGGCGGTCGCACAGCCTGCGGGGTTGGTGTGCTTGATGACCGCGGCGGCGGGGCGGTCGAACTCCTTGACGAGGTTCAACGCCGCGTCGGTGTCGTTGTAGTTGTTGTAAGACATCCCCTTCGCGCCCTCGTTCAACTGATCGGCGTGGACGACGCTCGCCTCCTCGCAGGTGGTGTCGGCGTAGAGCGCGGCGTCCTGATGGGGGTTCTCCCCGTATCGCAGGTCGGCGTGGCGTTCCTCGCTCGTGAGGCGACGCTCGGGGAACTGCCCGCCGTCGTCGTCGGCGACGGAGACGCGGTTGGCGTCCCAGTCGATGTCGACCCTTCCCTCGGCGAACCACCGGACTGCCCGCGGGTAGGCTTTCATCTCCCCCTGCTGGCGGACGCGGTCCGTGAGGTCCTCGCGGGTGTCGCCCTCGTAGACGGGGATGGGTTCCTGCGTGACGACGGGGCCGCCGTCGATTTCGTCCTCGACGAGCGACCCGTCCTCGGCGACGGCGTTGGTGACCGCGTGGACGGTACAGCCGACGACATCGACGCCGTAGTCGAGAGCGTCACCCCACGCGTCGGTTCCGGGGAACGCCGGGAGAAGCGACGGGTGGACGTTCAGCGTCGTGGGCATCGGGTCGAGGAACGTCTCCGAGAGGACGCGCATGTAGCCGTCGAGACAGACCAACTCGAAGTCGTAGTCTTCGAGTACCGCGACGACGCGTGCCTCGTGGTCGCGGCGGCTCTCGCCCTCCTCTCTGACGACGGTTTCGGTCGGGATGCCACGCTTTGCTGCTTTCTCGACGACCGGCGCGTCCGCCGAGTTCGTGAGGACGACGGACAACTCCGCACCGCCCGGTGCGAGGTCGTGGATGTTCATCAGGTTGCGGCCGCGGTTGCTGGCCATGCCCGCTACGTTCATATCCGAACGGGGGCGGGCCGCGCGCAAAGTCGTTGCGGAACCCGTCGCTCCGCGGGTAAAAACGGGAGAGAGGTGGGGGGTGGGGTGGGGAGGGGTGACATCGCTTGGGGTTGTAGCGTCACCCCCGTTTTTCGAAAGCGATCCAATTGTTATCACTGTTTTCAAATCGCGACAACAGATTTACATTGTTTCGTTTCCGTCGGGGCGGAACGAAGCGGGCGTGGTAGGCGTCAGGAGTACGCTGCGCGTACGGTGCTGTGACGCGCCGCCGTTCGAGCGGTGCGGTGTGAGTCGCCTGCCCCTTCGACACCCCTTTTACTCGCCTGTGCCCACGGACGGGTATGACCGAGCGCACTCCACTCACCGCGGTGTCGCCCCTCGACGGGCGGTACGCGCGGTACACCGAACCGCTCGTCCCGTACGCGAGCGAGCAGGCACTGATGCGTGCCCGCGTCCGCGTCGAGGTCGAGTACCTCGTCGCGCTGGCAGACCTCGACGCGACGCCGCTCGAACTCGGGGCCGACCACCGCGCCCACCTCCGGCGTCTCTACGAGGAGTTCGACGCCGCGGACGCCGACATCGTCAAACAGCTCGAAACCACGGGCTGGCAGGGCTACGCGGCGACCAACCACGACGTGAAGGCCGTCGAGTACTTCGTCCGCGAACACTTGCCCGACGGCGTCGACGCGAGCCAGTGGATTCACTTCGGCCTGACCAGCGAGGACGTGAACAACCTCGCCCACCGTCTTCTCGTCGAACCTGCCGTCCGCGAGGTACTGGTGCCCGCGCTCCGGGACGTGCGCGACGCGCTGGTCGAGATGGCCCACGAGTACCGGGACCGCTCGATGCTGGCGCGGACCCACGGCCAGCCGGCGACGCCGACGACGTTCGGCAAGGAGATGGCCGTCTACGCGTCCCGTCTCGGGCGGGCACTGGGTCGCATCGAGGACGCCGCCGACGGCCTCGCCGGCAAACTCGCCGGAGCCTCCGGCACCTACGCCGCCCACCACGCCGCCTACCCGGAGGTCGATTGGCCGGCCTTCGCCGAGGCGTTCGTCACCGACCTCGGTCTCGACCACGAACCGCTGACCACGCAGGTCAACCACTGTGACGACCTCGAAGCACTGTTCGACGCGCTCCGCGGCGCGAACAACGTCCTCCTCGATTTGGACCGCGACGCGTGGCTGTACGTCTCGGACCGCTACCTCGGCCAGGAGGCCGCGGCCGGCGAAACCGGGTCCTCGACGATGCCACACAAAGTCAACCCGATAGACTTCGAGAACAGCGAGGGGAACCTCTCGAAGGCGAACGCCGATTTGGTCTTCCTCGGGGACTACGTGACCACCTCGCGCCTCCAACGTGACCTCTCGGACTCGACGGTCAAACGCAACATCGGGGCGGCACTCGCCCACTGTCTCATCGGCTACCGGAAGTGTGAGACGGGGCTCGGCAAGGTAGTTCCAAACGAGCAGGTGATGGCCGAGGAGTTGGCGGCGACACCGGCAGTCATCGGCGAGGCAGTCCAGACGATTCTGCGGCGTGAAGGGCACGACGACGCCTACGAGCGGGTCAAGGACCTGACGCGAGGACAGGAGGTGACGCTCGCCGACTTCCGTGACCTGTTCGCCGACTTGGAGGTGTCCGAGGCGGTGCGCGAAGAGTTAAACTCACTGACACCAGCCGCATACGTCGGCGTCGCGGCCGACCTGAGCGACCGACAGTAGGCGTCCAAACGGCTTATAGCCCTCCGGGGCGATTGGTGAGAGCATGCGATACGTAGAGGGACTGCTGACACCGGAACGTGGGTGGTTTCACCCCATCGAGCGGCGCATCCAACAGGCTCCCGGTATCAAAAACGAGCGGATTCTGCAGATGGAACTGCTGGAGGACGGAACAGTCACGACGATGTACGAGATGAGCGGCGACCGCGACATCATCGAGTTCGCCGCCGAGCACATCCCCGAACTTATCACCTACCAGATTTCGTCGATGGACGACCGCATCCTCACGTTCGCGCACGTCGAGTCCAACGAGATGCTCACCGGACTGCTCGAGCTCCCCCACCAGTATCAAATCGTCCCCGACTTCCCCATCGAGTTCGCCGGGAACGGTTCGATTCGCATGACTATCGTGGGCGACGAGGAGCAAATCCGGGAGTCGATGTCGGCCGTCCCGGAGGGCATCTCTGTCGAGTTGGAGAAACTCGGCGACTACGCGCCCGAGAACGAACGTCTCCTCTCCCGGTTGACCGACCGACAGCGCGAAGTCGCGGAAATCGCCGTCGATATGGGGTACTACGACACGCCGCGGAAGGTCACCTACGACGACATCGCCGAGGAAGTCGACGTGGCACCCGGCACCGTCGGTGAGATACTCAGAAAAGTCGAATCGCGGCTGTTGAACGCTCTGTTCCGGTAGTTACCGCCGCAGTCCCGACCCCGGTCCCACGTCCTCGACCAGTTCCTGCCAGTGGTTGATGCCCCAGTAGCCGAGGCCAGTCCCGATGAGGCCCGCGGCGAGGAAGTACAGCAAGAACTGTGAGGCGACCACTTGCTGTGGGTTCCGCACCGCGTAGACGATGCCCTCACTGCCGAGCGTGATGGCGACGAACGTCCCGAGCGCGGTCACACCCGCGAGGACGATGATGGTCGGCCCGTCGTAGCCCTGTGCCTCCAACAGGAGGATGGTCCCGACGAACGCCGCCGCCATCGCCAGCACGTATCCCGGGAGCCGGACGCTGATATCCGCGACCTGTCCCGAGACGATGGCGACGACACCGACGAAACTCGCAGTCAGGACGAGCGTACAGATGGCGACGAGCGCGCCCGCGCGACCCACCGCCTCCACGTCGAACTGGTTCCGGTTTGCAGTTGCCATACTTCTCGTTGCGGAACCCGCCGACTAAAGCGTTATCGCGGCGTCTGACGGAGGTCTGACGGATTCCGTCGGTTAGCCAACCAGTGCCGTCCCCCCGTTCCAAACGAGCGTCCCGCCGATGACGGCGAGCAGGAGGTACACCACGAGTTCCTGCACGCGCCGAGGGACAGCCGAACGGAGACGACGACCGAGCGCGACACCCACGAGGCCCGGGAGGGCGGCGGCAACCGACAGCGCGAGGACTGCAGGCGAAGCGTAGAGTCCGAACACCCACGCCGCGCCGACCCGGACGATACCGATACCCAAGAACACCATGGCGACGACGCCGACGAACGTCGACCGGTCGAGCGAGAGCGTCCGCAGGTAGGCGACCACCTGCACGCCGACGTTCGAGGCACCGAACACGATACCCGAGAGGAAACCGAGCAGCCCCTTTCTCGCGTGCGTCTCGACGACGCAGAACTCGTCGACCCGCGACGTACCGGGGAGGGCGAACCACGGCTGTGTCGCGGCGACGTACCCGAGCGTGAACACGCCGAGTGCGACGGTCAGCGGCGCGGTCTGTACCTGTGCGAGGGCGGCCATCCCGAGGACGGTGCCGACGGCCCCCGCCGCGACGTACGCCCAGAACCGACGCGCGCAGGCGGTGAATCCTGCCCGGTCGAGTTCGAACACGAGCGAGACATTGGCGGCGAGAATCGGGACGATGACCACGACGATGGCCGTCCGCGGGTCGAGCAGAGAGGCGAGCGTCGCCGTCGCGACGATGGCGTAGCCGAACCCGGTGACGCCGGTGACCAGTCCCCCGGCGAACACGGCACCGAAGACGACCAAGAGTGTCGAACCGTCAGGGACCACGGGCTGTCTGGGGGTTGACTCGTACATAAGTGTACCCCGGGCGTGCGCCGGGTGAGGGAGAGGGTGTTACGAGAGCAGGGACTCGACGGCACCGGTCACGATGTCGCCCGCACGCTCGATTTGTGACCGGCGGACGTACTCGCGTTCGGCGTGGGCGACGGCCCCAGCCTCGTCGGCGAGGACACCCGGCCCGAACACGACTGTCGGGGCGTCGGCCGCGAAGTACGACGCCTCTGTCGCGGCCCCGAACGGGCGAACATTCCCCGCACCCGCCCCCAGCAGTGCCTGCACCACGTCGCTGTCGGCGGGCGTGGCGAACGCCTCCAGAAACGGCGTCTCGCGCTCGGTGTAGGCGAAGGAGAGCGACATCGAGTCGGGAAGCCAGCCGTCGAGGTGGGCCTCGAACTGCTCGGCGAACCCCTGTTGTGTCTCCGGCGGGACGCTCCGGCGGTCGACTGTAATCCGACACGCTGCGGGTATCTGGTTGGTCGCCTCGCCGCCCTCGATGACCGTGGGTTCCAGCGTCGGCCGCCCCAACGCGTCGTGTTCCGGCGGGCCGACCGTCTCGTCGTAGGACTCGATGGCCTGCAGGACGGGCGCGGCCGCCCGAATCGCGTTCGCGCCGCTCCCGGGTTCGGCGGCGTGGGCCGCGACGCCCTCGATGGTGACCGTCCCCTCGAAGCGACCCTTGGCGGCGGTACAGGCATCGAGGCCGGTCGGTTCGCCCACGATGTAGCCGTCCGCGGCGAGCGAGAGGGCGGCCGCCCCCGTCGAGTACACCTCCTCGTCGGGTGTGACGGCCAGCGTCAACCGCCCGCGGTCGACGTCCGCGTCGAAGAACGCGGCCAGCAGTGCGGCCAGCGGTCCCTTCGCGTCGCAGGCTCCCCGGCCACACACCACGTCACCGCCGTCCTGTCCGGCGGTGTCACTCGGTCCAGCCTCGACGCCGGGCGGGGACGCCCTGCGCTCGTGGGGGACGTGCGGTGGGACGGTGTCGATGTGTGTGTTCAACACGAGATGCGGCCCGTCGCCGTCGCCCTCGCGGACGGCGAGGGTGTTGCCCGCGTCGTCCACGCGCGGGTCGGCCCCGTGGTCGGCGAGCGTCTCGACGAGTAGCTCGCGCATCGCAGTCACGTCCTCGTGGGAGGGCGTCCGAACGGCGCGCTCGTGAAAGGAGAGCGTCTCGAACATTACTGGCTGGTGCCGTCGAGGACGACCTCGAACGTCTCGGGGCCGGTGACGGTCACCTCGCCGGTGTACTCCTTCTCGACGGGACCCTGCAACAGGGCGTCGCCGTCGGTCAGTTCCACGACGAGGCGACCGCCCGGCGGGTGGACCGGGACGCGCTCGCCGCGTTCGACCGTCCCGAGGCGTTCGGCGGCGGCGACGATGGCGACGGCACCAGTGCCACAGGAGTCGGTTTCGGCCTCGACACCGCGCTCGAAGGTCCGTTGGTCGAACCCGGTCCGGGCCGGGTCTGCGTCGGGGTCGTCCGGCGACCCGTCGCCGCGGAGTGCGGCGACGTTGACGTTCGCCCCCTCCGGGAACACGTCGGCGTCCCGGACGGGTGGCGCGACGGTCTCCATGTCGATGTCGGTCACGTCGTCGACGAACGCGACAGCGTGGGGGACGCCCGTGTTGACCGCCGTCACCGTCAGGCCCTCGACCTCCTGTTCGACGAGCGGGTCTTCGGTGGCGACGGGGACGCCCGCCGGGTCGAAGACCGGTTCACCCATCTCGATTGTCACGCCCTGCTCGCCGATGGTCGCACGGCGCGTGCCGGACTGGGTGTCTATCATCACCTCGTCGGTCCCCGTGCGGGCGGCGACCCACGCGGCCGCACACCGCGCGCCGTTCCCGCACATCGCCGCGACGCTCCCGTCCGGTTGGACGAGCGTCATCACGACACGCGGGGGTGAGTACTCGGTCTCCAGTGCCAGAAAGAGGACGCCGTCGGCCCCCCGCTTTCGGGCGTTCGGGTGCGAGAGGCCCGTCTCGCGGTCACAGAGGTCGGCGGCGAACGCCCGGCGGTTGGGAACGCGTTCGCTCGCATCGACGATGATGAAGTCGTTGCCGGTGCCGTGGTACTTCTCTACGTTTACCATCGTTCTAGCTCCGTGATGTCGTCGAGTCGCTCGCGTCGGACCGCCACGCTGTCGTTCTCTCCTTCGAGGGCAACGACGGCGGGCCGCGGTCGTGAGTTGTACTGGCTCGCCATCTCGTAGCCGTACGCACCGGCGTTGCCGACCGCGAGCAGGTCGTCCCGTTCGGGTGCCGGTAGCGAGCGGCCCGTCCCGAATACGTCCGCCGTCTCGCAGACGGGGCCGGCGACCGTGGCAGTGACTGCCTCCCGGTCGTCGCCGTCCGGCGCGAGCGACCGTATCTCGTGGTAGGAGTCGTACAGGGCCGGACGGATAAGTGTCGTCATGCCGGCGTCGACGCCCACGACGGTCGTCTCGGGTGTCGGCTTGACCGTGTTGACCCGTGTCAGGAGGACGCCCGCGTCGGCTACGAAGTACCGACCCGGTTCGAGCCCGAGCGTCGCGTCGGCGTCGCCGAAGGCCTCACGCGTCGTCGCCGCGACCGCCCGCAGGTCGAGGGGGGCCTCGTCCTCCCGGTAGGGGACGCCGAGGCCGCCGCCGACGTTGACGAAGTCGAGGGGGGTCGTGTCGGCAATCACGTCTCGGGCGAGGTCCCCCATCCGGGCGACGAGTTCGCGGTGGGCGGCGAGGTCGTCGCCGGAGATGCCGCTCCCGGCGTGGGCGTGGAGGCCCACGAGTTCGAAACCGCGGCCGACGGCCTCGCGGGCGAGGTCCGGCGCGCGGTCGTAGGGCACACCGAACTTCGGGTCCGCGCCGGTCGCGACCTTCTCGTGATGGCCCGCACCGACACCGGGGTTGACCCGGATGCAGAGACGGCCGTCGTAGCCACGGTCCGCGAGTCGGTCGAGCGTGTCGGTCGCGCCGACGGTCACCACGAGGTCGGCGTCGGCCTCGTCCACCACGAAATCGAGGTCCCGGTCGGGCGGGTTGACTGCCGTGTACCGTACGTCCGCCCCGTCGAATCCGGCGTCGAGCGCGCGCTTGACTTCCCCGGCCGAGGCACACTCCGCACCGACGCCAGCGTCACGGAGCGTCTCCAAGACGGAGCGGGTCGTGTTGGCCTTGACCGCGTAGGACAGGTCCTCGAACTCGAAGGCAGACTGGAGGCGCGCGGCGTTCTCGCGGACGCGGTCGAGGTCGACGAGATACAGCGGCGTCCCGTACTCGCTCGCCAGTCCGCGCAGTCGCTCGGCGTCCCACTCGGACAGCCGACGGACTGCGGGCGAAGTCATTCTCTGAGCGCGTCTTCGCGCTCCGTGGCTTCGAGGGTTTCGGTCTCGATGTCGGTCGCCACGACGGCGGGCTTGTACGCGCCGCCGTCGATGAGGTCGTGGTCGCTCACCGAGGACTCGACGTAGCGAGCGAACGCCCGCCGCTCGGCGGGCAGTTCGCCGTACAGGATTTCCTCCTCGACGAGGTCGTAGACCGGAATGCGCGGCGTCAGCAGCGTGTTCTCGCCGACGACGGAGTTCTCGCCGACGACGAACCCGGAGGTGACGCGACAGCCGGCACCGAGCGACACGCCGTCCTCGACGATGACCGGGTTGTCCTCGACCGGTTCGAGGACGCCACCGATTAGCGTGTTCGCGCCGAGTTTGACGTTCGCGCCGATTTGGGCACAGGACCCCACGGTGTCACAGGAGTCGACCAAGGTGCCGTCGCCGACGTACGCACCGATGTTCACGAACGAGGGACTCATCATGATGGCGTCGCTACCCACGTAGGCACCGCGTCGAATGACGGTGCCGTCGGGCGTGTTCCGGGACCCGCGCTCGCCGATGTCGGCCGTCTCGCGCAGGGGGAGTACGTCGTGGTAGGCCACGCCGCCGTGTTCGCGGGCCTCGATGCCTCGGAGGCCGAAGTTGAGCAGGATGCCCTGCTTGACCCACTCGTTGACCGTCCAGCGGTCCCGAACGGTATCGCCGGAGCCGTCGGGTTCGGCCGCGCGAGCGTCGCCGGCTTCGAGGGCGGAGAGGAACGCGTCGAGCGTCTCGGCGTCGTCGCTGGTCGCCTCTTCGGCAGTCAGGCCGTCGTCGTAGCGGTGCCAGAGGTCGGTAACGTCGGATTGCAGGCTCATGGATTTACGTGCTCACGCGTCCCCGATAACGTCCCCGAATTCGTAGCGGCCGGCCTCACGGTCGGCGAGCCACGCCGCCGCGTCGAGCGCGCCAGCGGCGAAGACACCGCGGTCCTCGGCGCGGTGGGACAGCGACAGCACCTCGTCGTTGCCCGCGGCGACGAGTTCGTGTTCGCCCCGGATATCGCCCGCTCGGCGTGCGAACACGGCGATTTCGTCGTCTTCGCGGGGCGCGTGTCCCTCGCGGCCGTAGACCGGTTCCACGTCGCGGTGGTCCTGCACCGTTTCGAGGATGGTCTTGGCCGTGCCGGAGGGCGCGTCGACCTTGCCGTTGTGGTGTGTCTCCAGCAGTTCGAGGTCGTAGTCGGGGACGGCCGCCAGTGCTTCCTCGATGGCTCCGAGCAGGGCGTGGACGCCTCGGGCGAAGTTGCTGGCCCGCAATAGCGGGATAGATTCGCTGGCGGCGTCGAGCGTCGTCGACTGGTCGTCGGTCAGCCCGGTCGTGCCGGTGACGAACGCGACGCCAGCCTCGGCGCAGGCCTCGGCGTACCGGACGGTAGCGTCGGGGCCGGTGAAGTCGACGACTGCGTCGGGGTCGTACTCCCCGAGCAGGGCCTCGAAGTCGGCGGCCGGCCGGAGCGGGACGCCGTGGTCGTCGTCGGCGTCGAGGCCACGGTTGACCGCGAAGGCCACCGCCACGTCCGCGCGCTCGGCGGCCGTCTCCAGCACCGCTTGGCCCATCCGACCGGTCGCGCCAGTTACGCCCACCGTCGTCATCGTTCGGCCTCGGCGGGTTCGGGCCGGGGCTGTTCGTTGAGGGCGGCGAGGACCGCACGGAGGCGGTCGAGGTTCTTCTCGCCCATCCGGGAGAGCGGCGACCGCATCCGCGCGGAGTCGTAGTGGCCGCGGATGGCCATCGCCTCCTTGATGGGAATTGGGTTGGTAACCATGAACAGCGCGCGGAACAGCGGCCCGAGTTCGTGATGGAGGGCGCGGGCGCGCTCGTAGTCGCCCGAGAGGGCGGCACCGACCATCGCGCAGGTCCGCTCGGGTTCGACGTTGGCCGAGACGCTGATACAGCCACTCCCGCCCGTCGAGATGATTGGCAGGGTCATCCCGTCGTCGCCCGAGAGAACGGCGAAGTTTTCCTCGCGTGTGCGCTCGATGACCTCGCTAATGCGGTTCATGTCGCCGCTTGCGGCCTTGTAGCCGACGACGTTCTCGTGGTCGGCGAGGTTGACGGCCGTCTCGACGGCGATGTTCCGGCCCGTGCGCGAGGGGACGTTGTAGATAATCTGCGGGAGGTCAACCGCGTCGGCGACCTGCCGGAAGTGGTGTTCCATGCCGGCCGGTTCGGGCTTGTTGTAGTACGGCGAGATGAGCAACAAACCGTCCGCGCCCGCGTCGGCGGACCGGCGGGAGAGGTCCAGTGCCTCGCGGGTGTTGTTGGACCCGGACCCGGCGATGACGGGCACGTCGTCGACGGCGTCGGCGACGGCTTCGATGACCTCGATGTGTTCGTCGTGGGTGAGCGTCGCGCTCTCGCCGGTGGTGCCCATCGGCACGAGACCGTCGACGCCCGCGCGTTCGAGGTACTGGGCGTGGTCGCGGAGTGTCTCGAAGTCGATGCTCTCGTCCTCGTGGAACGGCGTGGTCATCGCGGGGAACACGCCGGTGAAGGTGTCGTGTGTCATGCTGGTGTGAGTGTTGTGGGGTTGGTGGACGCGCGAACCGACGACAGCGGCCCGCGACGGGATGCTACGCCCGCCGTGAGCCTACTGTGCGCGTTTCGGTTTCGCAACTGCACCCCGAAAACGGACCGTGCCACACCGGCGGCTGACGGGTCGCCCAGCGCGCTCGGCCGTGGCCGGTAACATACCTCCTACCCCGACACGAGACGACTTAGAAGTTTCGAGACGGCCGCCGGCGTGCGAGCGTCCCGCAGAGGCGGCTTCGACGGCGCGCGTGGCTCCCATCGTTTATAAACCACCACTCGTAACAGAGTGGCATGACGGACGTACATCCGGGACAGCGCGTGGCGATGCTCGCCGACGCGCAGAACCTCTATCACACCGCCCGGAGTCTCTACACGCGCAATATCGACTACGCGTCGCTACTCGAAGAAGGGGTCCGCGGCCGACAGTTGACCCGAGCCATCGCCTACGTCATCAGAGCCAACGCCGAGGACGAGGAGAGTTTCTTCGAGGCACTGGTCGACATCGGTTTCGAGGCGAAGACGAAAGACATCAAGACGTTCGGTGACGGGTCGAAGAAGGCCGACTGGGACGTGGGGATGAGTTTGGACGCCGTGTCGCTCGCCCCCCACGTCGACACCGTCGTCCTGTGTACCGGCGACGGCGACTTCTCACGGCTCTGTCGCCACCTGAAACACGAGGGTTGTAAGGTCGAGGTAATGGCCTTCCGGGAGTCGACTGCCGAAGAACTCGTGGCCGCGGCTGACGAGTTCCTGGACCTGAGCGAACGAGAGGATACGTTCCTCCTCTAGACGGGCCGGCGGTCTTCGGAGGTACCGACCAGCAACGCGCCAGCCGCCAGCCCCAGTGCTGCGAGCGTCGCGGCGAACACCGGAACGCCCGCGCCGAGTTGCCCCGCTGCGAGGATGAGCGCGCTACTCACCACGAGAAGGACCGCACCGAGCATCACCTTTCGCTTGTCTGTTGCCATGTAGTGACGCTATCAGCTAATACGGCATAAATCCCGCTAAACGACTTCAGTACGCCATTATAGTTTATGTAGAATGTGAGACGCCCTCTCTCCCGAGTCACCGGCCGGCCGCGCCAGTTCGTGGTGCGGGCAAGCCCTCCCGTTGGTCGGTACTGTCGCGTCTGCGCCCGTGTGAAGACAGGTGTTTAGTCGCTGGGCCGGTTACACCAGGGTAATGGACCGAAACGAGCGGCGGACCCTCCAGCGCGTGGCCGACTACCAGTTCGGCGCGGGTGCCGGTGGGGCACTGTTTCCCGCCGACGGGGAGTTAGCGGTGTACCGGACGAGTTCCGGTCGCCCACAGCAGGTGGTCGCCGACGACGGGCGACTGGTCACCTACGGCGTCGACGGACGGTTTACCCTCGGCGTGGCCGGTGCCAGACGGCTCCGGACGGCACTCGACTCCTCGGCGTACCGGGTGGTGGTTGGCGACGAGAGCGAACCGTACGTCCGCGAGGGCCGCAACACCTTCGCGAAGTTCGTCCAGCAGGCCGACCCGGCGGTGCGGCCCGGCGACGAGGTTCTCGTGGAACACGCCGGTGGCGACCTCCTCGCCGTCGGCCGCGCCGAACTCGCCGGGGCGGACATGGCCGACTTCGACACCGGGATGGCCGTGTTCGTCCGGCACGGTGTCACTGGCTGAGATGTGGGAACTGCTCGTCTTCGTCGCGCTGGTCGTGGTGCCCGTCCTCGCCAGCATCAAGCAGGTCCCGGCCCGACTCCGTGACCTGCGGGCGGGCATCCGGGGCGTCGTCTACGTCCCCGTCGTCCTCACGGTGCTGTTCACCGTGGCGGCGGCCGCACTCGTCCTCGCGGAGTACGTCCCACCGCTCCAGTGGGGGTGGCTCGGGACGAACGTCGTCGTCGCCCCGCTGGCTGACCTCGCGCCCGCCCCGGAGGGCGCGCCCGGCGGGACGGGGGCCGGGAGCGGCGGCACGTTCCTCGGTCCGACGCTGACGCTCGCGCTCTTTCTCCCCTTCATCCTGCTCGCCTTCCTCGTGTTCAACTGGTACGAGGAGGCGTACTACCGCGGGTCGCTCCGGGACGTTGGAATTTGGGCCGTCCTCCACCTCGTCATGGGCATCCCGATATTCGCCGTCATCCCCATCTTCGCGGCCGGACTGGTCTACAAGTGGATATACGACCGCCGCGGCCTGCGGGCGGCCTACACGGCACACCTCGGGACGAACGTCGCCCTGCTCTCGGTACTCGTGTTGACCATCGTCCTCGCGCCGACGGGAACCGGCGCGGTTTAGTAGCGCGACGGCGAGGCATCCGACGATGAACGGACCCGCAGTCGTCCGGTCGCTCGACCGGGGGCAGGTCGGGCTCGTGGTCGCGGCCGCCGCGCTCCTCGGCGTCACCGTGGTGTTCGGTGTCAGCGCGGCGACGGCCCCGGCCGACCGCCTCGGCAACGACACCGCGAACGGGACGCTCGTGGGCATCCACGGCGGCGGCGTCGGCCTCCACGAGGACGGGAGCGTCCGCCTGCTCGACGGCGAGGGGCGGACGGTGTACGACATCGCGAACGCCGACAGTTACTTCGAGGTGTACCGGATGGACGACGGGCGCGTTCTCGCCTCGTTCATGAACGGCGACGCCGAGAACTGCGGGCCGTACCCGGCACCGTGTGCGCGGACGGGCTTTCGCATACTCGACCCGGAGGCCGAGGACCCGATAGCCTTCGAGTACACCTACCCCGTGCGGACCGAGAAGAACAGCGAGACGCACGACGCCGAGTTGCTCCCGTCCGGGGAGTTTCTGGTGACCGACATGGAACACGAGCGGGTGTTCACCGTGTGGCGCAACGGCACCGTCTCGTGGATGTGGAACGCAAGCGAGATGTACGACGCGCCGCCGGACCCCACGCGAACCGACTGGCTCCACATCAACGACGTGGACCGTCTCGCCGAGGACCGGTATCTGGTGAGTGTCCGTAACGCCAACCAACTCGTCGTCGTCGAACGCGGCGAAGGCGTCGTCGACGTCGTCAACGAGGACGGGGACCCGAACCTGTTCCGCCACCAGCACAATCCCCAGTGGCTCGGCCCGAACGCCATCCTCGTGGCCGACAGCGGCAACAACCGCATCGTAGAACTCCACCGGGACGGCCCCGACGCCGACTGGGAAATCGTGTGGGAACTCGGCGGCGCGAACGACCGCGGGTTCGCGTGGCCGCGCGACGCCGACCGTCTCGCGAACGGGAACACGCTGATTACCGACTCCGGGAACGGCCGCCTCGTCGAGGTGAACGCGTCCGGAGCCGTCGTCTGGAGTTACACGCTCTCGCTGAACCCCTACGAGGCCAAGCGGCTACCCGAGGGGGAGACGGTCGGCGGACCACGGTACGGTGACACAGCCAACGTGACACAGAGTGCGGCGGCCGACGGCGGCGACGGCGTCCCCGTCCTCTCGGCGACGTTCACCGCACTCAGAAGCGGGTACCCACTCCCGCTCTGGGTGACTCAGTGGCACCTGCTCGCCGCAGTCCTCGGCTGCCTGCTGGCCGTCGGCGGCGGCGCGGTGTGGGGCGTCGAGCGGGTCCGTGACGCCCGTGGACGGCGCGCCGACAGCCTGTGAGCGCGCCCGCGGGCGGTCGTCAGTGTTTTTTGTACGGCCCGCGACCGGACGAGTATGTTCGGAGGAGGCGGTGGTTTCGACCCGCGGAAGATGCAACAGATGATGGACCAGTTCGGTATCGACATCGACGAACTCGACGTCGAGGAAGTCGTCATCCGAACCACGGAGGAGGACCTCGTGTTCCACGAGGCCGAGGCCCAGCGCATGAACGCGCAGGGGCAGGAGACCTACATGGTGATGGGGTCCCCCGAGAGCGTGCCCCACGGCGAGGGCGGTTCGGGCGACGTGGCCGACAGTGGTGGCGACAGCGGCGACGACGGCGCGAGCGCGATTCCCGACGCCGACGTGGAAATCGTCGCCAACCGCGCCGGCGTCTCCGAGGACGACGCCCGCAACGCACTCGACGCGACGGACGGTGACCTCGCGGCCGCCGTCGAGCGGTTGGAGTAACGTGGCCGTTCTGCTGGTCCGGGACGACCGCGAGTACCTCCTCGAACGCGGCGAGCGACTGGAGACCGACCTCGGCATCCTCACCGTGCCAGAGGACGCACAGGCAGGCGAGACAGTCACCACGCACCTCGACGAGGCGTTCACCGTCCGCGAGTTGCGCGGCCCGGACTGTTTCGCCCACTTCGAGCGCACCGGCGCGCCGATGATGCCCCGCGACATCGGCCTCGTGATGGGTCACACCGGCATCACCGGCGGTGACCGTGTCCTCGATGCCGGGACCGGGACGGGCGTCCTCGCGGCGTACATGGGCCGGGCCGGTGCCGATGTGGTCACCTACGAACGGGACGCCGAGTTCGCGGAGGTAGCCCGCGAGAACATGGCACTCGGGGGCGTCGCCGACAGCGTGGACGTGCGGACCGGCGACGTGACCGACCACCTCGACGACCTCGGTTCGTTCGACGCCCTGACGCTCGACACCGAGGACGCGGCGTCGGTGGTCGAGCACGCGAGCGACCTCCTCGTTCCGGGCGGCTTCCTCGCCGTCTACTCGCCGTTCGTCGAGAGCGCGCGTGACGTGGTCGGGGCGGCCCGCGAGGCCGGACTGGCCGACATCGAGTCCTTGGAGACCATCCAGCGCGAGATGGACTTCGACGAACGCGGGTCCCGGCCGTCGACGGCAGGTGTCGGACACACGGGGTACCTCATCTTCGGTCGCAATCCCGGGAACCCGCCGACGGAGGACTGAATACAGTGACCGACGGCACCACTCTCGTCGACCTGCTCGACGACGTGTTCACGCTGACGACGAAAGAACCGATAGAGGCCGTCGCGAACGTCGCGATTCCGCTGGAGGGGGCAGACATTCATGTCCCGTCGGTCACCGGCCCGGTTCACGTCGAACTGGAGACGCTTCGGGACGCCATCGACCTCGTGCGGAATCAGCAGGCACTCCTCCACCGTCTCGACGAAGCGTTGACTGCGGGCGGGTACACCGCGGAGGTGTACGTCGTCGAGACGCAGGTCGGACTACTCGGTGCGGATGCCGACCCCGGCCGAGTTAGTCGGGTCGTCGGT
The DNA here is from genome assembly GCF_023028225.1 of Halorientalis litorea. Lineage (NCBI taxonomy): Archaea > Methanobacteriati > Methanobacteriota > Halobacteria > Halobacteriales > Haloarculaceae > Halorientalis > Halorientalis litorea. The sequence continues at coordinate 2,212,241 of NZ_CP095482.1, read as the reverse complement.
GACGGGAAGACGGAGATTCTCGGCCGCGGCGTGGCCAGGGCGGCCGTACGGTCGCCGTGAGGCGTGCGTAGGTATAAGTCGGTTCCACACGACACTTGTTAGCACGATGAGCGACGCTGACTCAGGCGAGCATATGGAAGAGACGACGAACTGGCCAGACCTCGCTATCGGCCTCTACGAGCGGTTGACTGGGCGGGGCGCGGAGATAACGTACGTGTTCGATGACCTCGAGGTTGCCGTCCCGAGCAAGACAGGTGACGACGCGGAACACGCACACTGGCAAATAGACGGGACCGTCAGTATCACTACAGAAGAGCGTGACTGAACGTGCCGTTGACGCGGTGCTGGCAGCCGCCACTGACCACCCCGACCTGACGGTAACGGCCGACCTCACGGTGCAACGTGGCGGCGTCGAAATCACGGTGACGTCCTACACCGACCTCGTCCGTGTAGAGTTCGAGTCGCTGACCGACGCCGTGCGTTTTGTCCGAGTAAACGAGGGAGCGTTGGAGACGCTCCTCGCCGGGACAGTCGCAACTGGGCTGACCGTGGCGGTCCACATCGGCCGGTCGCGTGTCGCGTTGCTAGGGACTGACGCGGCTCCCGGGCCTCTCACTCGGCGACTCGTCGGCGAGCGGACACAGGTGTCCGTCCCCGGACTCGTGCAGGCCGCTCTCCCCGTCTAGCGGACGCTCCGAATGAGGTCGAGCAGTTCGTCGTGAAACGCGTCCGGGTCGATGTCGATGCCCGGCACCTCCATGCCGACGATGTCCGCGAGCGACCGCGCCGGGTAGGCACCGCCAGCGAGGCGGAACTCGCCGCTGGTCGTCCAGACGGCGACGTGGCCCTCCACGTCCACGTCGATTATCGACGTATCGACCGTCGCGTCGTAGGAGGTGAGGAAGGCACTCCCGCCGGTACCGGCACTGATGCGTCGCCGGTTCGTCTCGGTGACGTTCCGGAACCCGCGCTCGCGGAGGGTATCGACGAACTCCGAGTTGGCCTCGGCCTCGACAGTGGAGAAGACGGCGGCGGGACCGACCGCCGGGGGGAGCGTCGGCGTGAACTCCAGTCTGGTGGCGAAGAAAAACCGCCACATACGGTCGACGGAACCACCGGAGAGGTCACGAATCGTCGTCCGCAAGTCGTCGTCGTCGTAGACGGCGGTGTGGCCGACGATTTCGGCCACCGGCAACTGGAACACCGTCTCGCTGGTCCGGTCGGTACAGGTCCACCTGTCGAGGTGGTCGCCGGACACCCGTGGCATCCCGTCCCCGCCGTCAGCCATCAGTGGTCGTCCTCACGCCACTTGTGTTCACACTCTGTACAGGTGAAGAATCGCGTCTCGCTCTCGTCGGCCGCGCGTATCTGCTTCATCTCGTAGAACGCCCGGTCGTTACCACATTCGGGACAGTGGACTTCCGTCGTCGGCCCGATGTCCTCGGCGTCCACGTCGGAGGTGTCGATGACCTCGCTCTCCTCCTGTGCGGACGTGGTCGTCATCGCCGCTTCTTCCTGGGCGTCGCGCGCTTTCTCGTACCCGCAACTCCCGCAAACCCACACACCGTCTTCGGTTTTCATCATCGAACCGCACTCGTCACAGAACTCCATGGTGGCCACAGTTAACGCGGTGGGTAATAAAATCCCGTCGGATGCGCGGGCCGCCGGGAGACACCGACACCCACAACCGTCCGACACGACGGAATGAAAACCGTCATCCCGCCGGCACCGTACCTACGGACAGATGGTACTCGGTACGGACAGGCGCGTCCTCGTGTTGGCACTCGCGCGGATGGCCGACGCAATCGCGAACTCGTTTCTCATCATCGTCCTGCCGCTGTACGTCGCGAGCGGTGCCGTCTCCATCGAGGCACTGGTCGGGACGCGCGTGCTCGGCCTCGTCGTGACGGAGGAGTTACTCATCGGCGTCGTCCTCTCGCTGTTCGGGTTCCTCAACAGCCTCTCACAGCCGTTGACCGGCCGCCTCTCGGACCGAACCGGGCGGCGGCGGGTGTACATCCTGTTCGGCCTCGGGTTGCTCGCGGTGGCGAGTGCCGGGTACCTCGTCGTCGAGTCCTACTACGCGGTGGTCCTCGTCCGGGCACTGCAGGGTATCGGCGCGGCCTTCACCATCCCCTGTACCATCGCGCTGGTGAACGAACTGGCGACTACCGAAAGCCGTGGCGGCAACTTCGGCCTGTTCAACACCTTCCGGCTGCTCGGGTTCGGGTTCGGTCCCATCGTCGCGGGAACCGTCGTCGCCGCTGGGCCGTACGAGTTCGCCGTCGCCGGCGGGGGGACGCTCTCGGGGTTCGACGCCGCGTTCCTCGTGGCCGTGTTCGGCGCAGTCGTCAGTTTCGGCCTCGTGACGCTGTTCGTCTCCGACACCGAGGGGACGACGGCGAGCGCGGGGGACGACATCAGCCTCGCCGTGCGTGACCCGGACGGCACCCATCTGCTCGACCCGGTGTTCACCCTCGCCGTCGCGACGCTGTGTATGGCTATCGGCATCGCGCTGTTCGCCACGCTCCAAGAGACCATCAACACACGGCTCGACCAACCCCCGTTCCTGTTCGGCGCGCAGTTCGCCGCCGTCGTGCTGGCGAACGTCGTCTTTCAGATACCTGTCGGCCGCGCCAGCGACCGGTTCGGGCGGCGGCCCTTCCTCGTCGTCGGGTTCGCGTTGCTGGTCCCGTCGGTTCTCGCACAGGGCATCGTCACCACAACGGGCGGGATGCTCGTCGCCCGTATCCTCCACGGCGTCGCCGTGGCGATGGTGTTCGCACCGGGACTCGCGCTGGCGGGTGACCTCGCCACGGAGGGCCAGTCGGGGACGCAACTCTCGCTGTTGACGATGGCGTTCGGTCTCGGGACGGCACTCGGACCGCTCGCCTCGGGCTATCTGGTACGGTTTGGCTTCGTCGTCCCCTTCGCCTTCGGGGCCGGACTGGGCGTCCTCGGACTCCTCCTCGTCGTCACACAGGTCGAGGAGACGCTGCCGGGCGCGGCGGAACCGGACGAGAGCGCGGTCCCGCAGGACTGACCGGGGCAACCACTATGCCGTCGCCGCCACAGCCACGAGACATGTCCGCCGCACAAATCATCACAGACACGATAAACGAGTTCGTCGCCAGCATTCTCGGTGCGATTCCGAAACTACTCAGCGGACTCCTCTTCCTGCTCCTCGCGTACGTGGTCATCAAACTCGTGACGCGCGTCCTGCGTGCCACGTTGGTACGCGCGTATCCGGGCGACCAGTCGCTAGTCGCGGACCTCGGCGTTCTGGTCGCCACCGTCTTCCTCTGGTTCGGTGCCGGGTTGACCCTCCTCGGCATCGTCGGCCTCGGCGGCCTAGCGGCGAGTCTCGGCACCGCCGTCGGGTTCGTCGCACTGGGCATCTCCTACGCGCTCTCGGAGATGATAGAGGACACCGTCGCCGGCGTCTACCTCCTCAAGGACCCCGATTTCAACCCCGGCGACACCGTGACGGCGGGGTCGACGACGGGAGTGGTCACGGCCATCGGCCTCAGAAAGAGTCGGTTCGAACTCGACAGCGGCGACACGGCCGTCGTGGCGAACCGTGACGTGGAGTCGAAGTGGATCAAGAAAGCGGACGGCGACGAACCGTCGGCGAACGCGTCCTGACTCAGTTGTTCGCCTGCCACTCCTCGCAGGACTCCATGTCGTTCATGACCTCCTTGTGGAGCGTACAGGCCGGGCGAATCTCTCCGTCGACGCGCACGTACTGGAAGTGCTCGCAGTTCCCACAGTAGGGGTCGGGTTGGCCGCGGGGCGTCGAGACGCTATCAATTGGGTCGGGACTGGGCGTGTCGCCGCCACCGGTGTCTGCCGTGGCCGCCCCGCCGTCGCTCGCGGCCCGCACCTCAGCACCGGTCGCGCTCTCTGCCTCGTAGAGCGGTTCCTCGCGGTTGGTCTGGGTCGCCACGTCGCCCTCGGGGTCCCGGCCGAACAGGCCGACGCCGCTGAAGCCGGGGACGGAGCCGGTGATTTCGAGGACGCGTGTCGTCCCCGCGTCGGTGACCTCCATCCGCACCGTGCCGCCGGGGTCGGTGCGCGTCTTGAAGTTCGCCACCGCGAGGAACAGACACCAGAACGTCGTGATGGCACCGACGAAGTAGACGACGACGACGGGGAGCGTCAGGTCGAGCGGTGCCGGTGACCCGACCCAGTGACGCGGGTACGCCGCCCGGAACAGCGTCACGCCCAGCACCGTGAGACTCCCGCCGATGAGTGCCGCGGCGCGGGTCCGACGGCTGGCCGGGAGGAGTGCGAAACTCCCGAGGAAAGCCGCGGGCACGCCCAGCCCGGCGAGAATGCCGGCGAGTTCGCGAGCCTCGAACGTCCCGAGGCCGAAGGTGTCGGCGATACTCGTCGTGGCGATGGCGATGCCGGCCACGACGAAGAGCGCGCCGACGGCGAACAGTCCCAGCCCGAAGTACACCCGTCGACGGCTGGCGACGATGCCGACGCCGCGTTCGTACACGTCGGTCAGGTCAGTCATGCGGGCGACTACGCGGCCAGTCCACAAAACAACCCGTCAGACGCCCGTCAGACCGAGCGTATGTCCGGGAAAGACTGGTTCAGGACGTGAGCAGACTCGACCCGTCGAACTCCGTGCGGTCGTAGTCGAGGTCGAGGAGTTCGAGCATGGTCGGCGCGATGTCGTAGAGGTCGGCATCCTCGATGCGAGCGTCGTCGTCGTCGACGAACAGGCAGGCGTTGTCGAAACTGTGCATCCCGTTGCGCGGACCGGTAGTGAACACCTCCTTTTTGCCCTTGAACCCGGACTTGAGGTCGAAACCGTGGTTCGGGACGACGGTGAGGTCGGGCGCGATGTCCGAGTGGTCGCCGCGGTAGGCCTCTTCTCTCGTGACCACGCGGTCGGCGACGGGCGTCCCGTCGGGGCCTTCGAGTGCCTCCAGTTCGGCCTGTAGTTCGTCACGCACCGCTTCGTACTCGTCTTCGGGGACGCCGCCCTTGGGTTCGCGGCCCTCCACGTTGATGTAGAAGCGACCGGGGATGAGCGAGTAGGCACGGGCGTCCTCGCTGATGTCACCGAGTTCGTCGTGGTCCTCGTTCTCGAAGGAGAGCCAGCCCTCACGCTGGAGCCACGCGTTGCAGTTGACCTCGTGGTGGAGCGTGGTGAATCCGTGGTCGGAGGCGACGACCATCGTCACGTCGTCGGGGAGCATCTCGCGGAGTTCACCGAGATACTGGTCGACCTTCCGGTAGAACTCGAGGAACTCCTCTTTGTACTCGCCGTCGTGTTCGTAGTCTTTGAACAGGAAGTGGTTGACCCGGTCGGTGGTCATGAACACGCCGAAAAACAGGTCCCAGTCGTCCTGTTCGACGTAGTGCTTGAACGCCTCGTGGCGCCGGTCGAGCGTCTCGTGAGCGTCCTCGATGAACTCCGCCTTGTCGTCCTGGTGGCCGAGCTTGGCGTTCACGTCGATGCGGTAGTCCGACTCCTCCAGCACCTCGCGGAGTTCGTCGGGGTAGGCGGCCTTGTCGATGCCCGGCGAGAGAAACCCCGAGACCATCCGTTGAACGTCACGCTGTGGCGGGAACGTGACGGGGACGTTCATCACCGTCGCGCGTCGCTCGGCGTCGTGAACGCGGTCCCAGAGGCGCGTCGCCTGTACGTCCCGCCCCATCGGGACGTACGTCTCGTAGGAACCGATTTCTCGGTCTTGGAAGCCGTAGACCCCGGTCTGGCCGGGATTGACGCCGGTCGTGAGAGCCGGCCAACAGGCACTCGACTCGGGCGGGACGATGCTGTCGATGGCACCACCAGCCCCGGACTCCGCGATGGCAGCGAGGTTCTCGAACTCGTCGAAGTGCTCCGCGAGCATACTGTACGGCACCCCGTCGATACCGAAGAAGGCGACGCGGGGACCGTCGTCACCGCGAAGCCGGTCGAACAGACCCATGGAGGGCGTTACCGGAGACGGGCACAAGAAACTTCGTTTCGCGGCCGGAAGCGGTGGGACTCGCCAACACCGGCAAGGTCTGCCGCTCTAGGCACCCGTGAGCGAGCGAGCAGGGCCGTCGTCGGACTCCTCGGTGTCCTCGTCCGGGTCGAAGTTCTCGGGGACGACAGTGGGGTGATACATCCCGCCGGAGTGGTTCGTCGCCATGTTCGAAGGGAGGCTCTCCACGGGCTAAAGATTACCCATAAGCATAACACATTCGGCGGTCGTCGGTGATTACCGGCAGGTATTGTCGGCGTGGCGTCGGCGACGGGAGCGGGCCGGGCGGCGGCAACCCGGTCGTCAGGCGAACTCGTCTTCGTAGAGGTCCATCGCGTGTTCGATGGCGTCTTTCGCGGCCGCGCGGTCCTCCCACCCGAGCGTCTCGACTTCCTTGCCCGCTTCGAGGTTCTTGTACGTCGCGAAGAACTCGTCTATCTCGTCGAGCAGTTGCTGGGGGATGTCCTCGAGGTCCTCGATGTGGTCGTAGCGGGGGTCCTCAGTTGGAACGGCGATGACCTTGTCGTCCTGTTCGCCGTCGTCGTCCATCTTCATCAGCGCGACCGGACGTGCCTCGACGACACAACCGGGGAAAGTGGCGTCCTCGACCAGCACGAGCACGTCGAAGGGGTCCTCGTCGTCGTAGTACGACTGCGGGATGAACCCGTAGTCGCTGGGGTAGTGGACGTTCGAGTGGAGCACGCGGTCCAGCACGACGCCGGGCACGTCCTTGTCGTACTCGTACTTGTTGCGCTCGCCCTTCAGACACTCCACGACTGCGTATATCTCCTCGGGCGGGTTCGGGCCGGTTTCGAGGTCTTCCCAAAGGTTCGTCATCGGCCGGGACTGCGTGAGGTGGTCAAAAAGTCCTTTCGTAATCGACTTCAACTGGGGCCAGCCAGCGACACACAGGCGGCGGAACGCGTTTCGTTGCGGGGCACAACCAGCGTAATCATTCGGATATATTCGCCGGTGGTTTAGTGCCGTCGTGTGGGTAGTCGCAGTTTCGAACCGACCTGTGTTAAACAGAATACGGGGTTGAAGTGTGCGAAAATAGGCGTATTTCCGTGTTGTTTAACAAGCGTTAAATGCCTAGGTGACATTCGTCTAAGTATGTCAGAGTCACAAACAGTCGTTGACGACGATGACGTAGTGCGAGAACTGACAGCGTTCCAACAGAACATCCTCGTCATTCTCAGCGAAGAACCGCGATACGGTCTCGCGGTCAAACGTGAACTCGAAGACTACTACGGCTCCGAGGTCAATCACGGCCGTCTCTACCCGAACCTCGACGACCTCGTGGAGGTGGGACTCGTCGAGAAGAGCGAACTCGACAAGCGGACCAACCAGTACGCGCTGACCGAGACGGGGCACGATGCCCTCCTCGACCAGTTCGGTTGGGTGTTCGACCGGTTCGTCACCGACGACGAGCGTGCCGAGGAACTCGCCGCGCTCATCGAGCAGGCCCAGTAACCGACTCCCCGACATCGAGCGCGAGCCGGACCGATTTTTCTACGGCGTCGCGCTCCCGGTCACTCGGCCACGCGTTCCGTGGGTAGTACTCCGTCAGGAACTCCGCTATCTCGTCGTCCGTCGCCGACTCCAGCGGTCGCGCGTAGTGGTTCCCCATGAAATCGGCGAACGCTGCGGCGTTGGCCCCGTGAACGTCGCCGTGTTCGGCCTCGACTCGTTCGACTATCGCGCGATTGTGCGCGTCGATTTCGTCCCAGTCGTCGGCCTCGCCCGGGCCGTCGAGCGGTCGCTCGACACCGCGGTCAGTGTCCTCGATTTCCTCGACTTGTACGAGTCCGTCTTCGACCCACTCCTCGGGGTAGAGGACGAGGACGTTCCGCGTGTCGTCTTCGCGGATGCGAGCCGTGTACTCGTGGTCGGCGAGCAGTACCGCCCGCTCCTCGCGGTACGCGGTCGCCGCGGCGTCGTCGACCGCCTCGCGGGCGAGGTGTGTGAGTCGCTCCGCTTCCGCGACCACGTCCGGGGGGAGGTCGCCGGTGTCGTCACTCGCGTACTGGTCGCCGGTCCCCGCGTCGTCTGTCTCCTCAGTCATGGTCGAGTGCGTCGTTTGCGAGGTCGTCGGCGCGTTCGTTTATCTCCCGCGGTACGTGGGTCAACGACCAGTCCTCGAACTCCCGGAGGAGTTCGTGGACGCGAACCCGTCGCTCGCGCAGGTCCGGGTCGTTGGTGTCGTACTCGCCACGAACTTGCTTGACGACGAGTTCCGAGTCCCCGCGCAGTTCCACGGTGTCGAACCCGTAGTCCCGAGCGACTTCGAGGGCGGCGATGAGAGCCTCGTACTCGGCACGGTTGTTCGTCGTCTCGCCGATACGGCGGTTCCCCTCCGTCACGATGCCGTCGCTCGTGACGACGACCCAGCCGATTGCCGCTGGTCCCGGGTTCCCGCGGGCGGCACCGTCGAAGTAGACGTGCGCCCGTCCGCCGCCGTCCCGGAGCAGTGCCTCGATTTCTTCGGGCGATTCTCCCTGTATCACTACCTTTCCCTCGTAGGCAACAGCAGTCGCGCCGCCGTGTTCGGCGCGCCACCGCTCGTGGTCGGTGTTCCCCTCTTCGACTGTGACGCCCGCGTCCGTCAGTCGCTCGCGGGCACCTCTCACGTCGCACTCGACGACGGGCATTGGCTGTCACTCACCAGTGCCCGGCCTTACCGCTTCTGGTCCGTATAGACGGTGTTACATCACCGAAATAACGTGTTCAACGGCCCGGAGAGGGTCCGTGACGGCCATCCAGCGAAGTCTGACGCCTGTCGAGCAAATCATAAAATAATTGTCCAAGTTTTTAAGTTGCCGCGAAAAGCTACTATAAAAATGCGATGACACGGTCCACCCGCCAGCGGGAGCGCGAGCGAGAACCGGAGACCGAACGAGCGGACGACCAAGAGGGGGTGCGTACTTGTCCGGAGTGTGACGCGGAGAGTATCGTCAAGGATGCGGACCGTGGCGAGTTGATCTGTGACGACTGTGGGCTGGTAATCGAGGAGGAGAACATCGACCCGGGACCGGAGTGGCGCGCGTTCAACCACAGCGAGCGCCAGAACAAGTCCCGCGTGGGCGCGCCCACCACCCAGACGATGCACGACAAGGGGCTGACCACCCAAATCGACTGGAAAGACAAGGACGCCTACGGCCGCTCTATCTCCTCGGAGAAGCGGAGTCAGATGCACCGGCTCAGGAAGTGGCAGGAGCGCATCCGCACGAAAGACGCCGGCGAGCGCAACCTCCAGTTCGCGCTCAGCGAAATCGACCGCATGGCCTCCGCGCTGGGCGTCCCGCGCTCCGTCCGTGAAGTCGCGTCGGTCATCTACCGCCGCGCGCTGAACGAGGACCTCATCCGTGGCCGCTCCATCGAGGGCGTCGCCACCTCCTGTCTCTACGCCGCCTGTCGGAAAGAGGGGATTCCGCGGAGTCTCGAAGAGATTTCGGACGTGTCCCGGGTCGAGCGCAAGGAAATCGGCCGGACCTACCGGTACGTCTCACAGGAACTCGGGCTGGAGATGGAGCCGGTCGACCCCAAACAGTACGTCCCGCGGTTCTGTTCGGAGTTGGACCTCAGCGAGGAGGTGCAGTCGAAGGCGAACGAAATCATCGACGAGACGGCCGAGAAGGGACTCCTCTCCGGGAAGTCGCCCACCGGCTACGCCGCCGCCGCCATCTACGCCGCCTCTCTCCTCTGCAACGAGAAGAAAACCCAGCGCGAAGTCGCCGACGTCGCCCAAGTCACCGAAGTCACCATCCGCAACCGCTATCAGGAACAAATCGAGGCGATGGGCATCCACAGCTAGCCGGTCACACAGGCTCCGCCGTCGGAGTCGACTCGTCGGCCGTCTCCTCCGACTTCGGTAACCGGACCGAGACAGTCGAGCCGGCGTCGGCCACCTCGAACGTCACGTCGCCGCCAAGCATCGTCACGCCCCAGTGAATCAGCCACAACCCGATGCCACTCGCGTGTTGGAGTGCCGACTCACGGCCGTTCTCGATGACCGCACGCTCGTGGCTCGGTATCCCGGGGCCGTCGTCACGGACGTTGAATCTGACCCACGCATCGGACTCGGTGGCGGAGATGGCGACCTGTGGGTTCGCGCTGTCGTTGTGCGTGATTGCGTTCTCGACGATGCTCGTGAACACCACGCTGAACAGTTCCGGGTCGACTTCGAGTCGGAGTGACTCGGGCACGTCGATGTCGACGGTGGCGTTCGTGTCTGCCCGCACGTCGTCGACGACAGTTTCGAGGAGTGGGCGCACCGAGACGAGTTGCGGAGCCACGTCGTCGAGGGCGCGCGTCGCCCAGCGGGCCTTTTGACTGAGCGTGACGAGTCGCTCCGACGTGGACCGGATGACCTCGGCGTGGTCTCGGTTCGAGGGGTCGGAGGTGTCCGCCGCCAACCGCTTCGCCCGCAACTGGACCACGTTGAGGTCGTTGCGGAGGTTGTGCCGCAGGATACGGTTCAGGACTTCGAGTCGCTGTTTGCGCTGGATTTCGGTCGTCACGTCCTGTACCGCGATGGTGTAGCCGCTGTGGGTGCCGCCCTCACTCTCGAACGGAGACAAGGAGAGTTTGTACGTCCGGATTTCACCGTTGACCGCCATCTCGAACTGTTGGTCGCCCTTGGAGAGGTCGATATCCGTGTCGAGGAGGTCGGAGACGGCTGACGCGTACGCCGTCTCGGTGTCGGTGTCGAGCAACCGTTCGCCGGCGGCGTTCAGGTCGATGACGCGGCCGTCCGCCGCGATGGTGATGACGGGCATCCCCAAGTCGTCGATGGCCGCCCGCTTGCCGGTCCGCTGTAAGCCGGCCGGGAGTTCCATTACGTCCCGGACGAACAGCGCGTACACGTCGAGGGCGAGGTGTGGGAAGAACGAAATCGGAATCAGATTCAACTGCGGGTACGGGCCGAGTTTGAACAGCCATGCGAGTCCGGCGACTAACGGAACCACCGGGGTGAGGGCCACGATGACGGCCTGTCGGAGCGACGAGGACGTGTAGTTGGTCGCGGTTTCGACGAGATTGAGCGACCCGATTCCGACGACGGTGTAGACGCCAGCCGTCACCAGAAACAGGAACGGCTGTATCTCGTAGCGAACCGTCGCCATCCCGGCCAGCGGGTCCATTCGGAACGACTCCCAGAGCAGGTGGTGGAACGGATTCGTCACCCCGACGAGAGTGACGAAGACGGCGAGCGTAGCGATTGCCAGAACCGGCCACCTGCGTATGAGGTGTTCACGACCAGTGTACGCGAGCGTGAACGACAGGAACGTGACTCCCGCCCACATGATGCACCCGAGCGTCGCCAGTTCCAGCAGCATCCGGGCCGTTTCGTCGAAGACGACCAACCCGGCCCCGTAGCACGCTTGGGCACCCGCCATGAACAGCAATGCGACGACCCAGTGCCCTGCACCCGGTCTGTCCGGCAACGTCCGGACGTACGCCGCGAGGCCGAGGGTCCCGGCACTCGCCACGAGGTGCGCCCACACCACCCAGTGTGCCACCATCAGTATCCGATTGGGTCAAACAGAGACGTTCGCTTAAACAATCCGGCCGACTCGCAGTTCGTAACCGGTTGGCAAACGAAGTATTGTCACGGTACAGGCGACACCGCCGACCACAGGATACATTCATAGGCACGAGCGACCAACCCCGAGTGAATGCGGCTCGACGAGTTCATCGAGGACTTCGAGCGCGACGAGGCGGCGGACCTGCGCCGCCTCGCCGAGGAGAAGTCCTACCGAGTGACCGAGTACCTCGACGACGTCGAGCAGCAACTGGACGAGCGCGTGCAGGGCGACGCGCTGTTCGGGTCGACCGCTCCCGAAATCTTCGTCGGTCGCTCGAACTACCCACGAGTCTCCACGGGCCTCCTCTCGCCCGTCGGCGGACCGGACACGGACCCAACGGACTTCGTGACGACCGGCGACTGGTACCGGCAGGGGTACGGCATCGAAGACGTGTTCCAGCGTCGGACCGGCCTGCTCAACTCCACACGGTCGGCGAGCGTGGACGTCGAGGACGTGTGGGACGGCTTCGTCGGCGTCCAGCGGGAGGTGGCCATCGCCGAGGACCCCGTGGACGTGGAAATCGGGCTGGACGGCCGCCCAGACCTCGACGTGGACCTCGACGACATCGGCGCGCCGCGCGGCCCGCGCGCTCGTGCACAGACCGCCGATCTCGCGGAGAACCCGTCGGTCCCGCGCGCCGTCGAGAAGACGCTCGAAGACGACGACTGGCAGGCCGAGGGTGCGATGACGTACCTCTATCGCCGTGGCTTCGACGTGTACGACATCAACACCATCCTCTCGGCCGGGGCGTTGGGCCGCGGGGAGAACCGCCGGCTCGTCCCGACCCGGTGGTCCATCACCGCGGCCGACGACACGGTGGGGAAGTATCTCCGGGGCACCGTCCACAACGCGCCGAGTATCGACCGGACCGAGGTGCGCGTCAACGAGTACATGGGCAACACCTACTGGGTCATCATGGCTCCGGGCGACTGGGAGTTCGAGTTGGTCGAACTGAAGGCTCCGGGGAGCATCTGGAACCCCGACCCCGAGGCCGGGATGTACATGGCCGCCGACAGCGAGGGCTACGAGGGTCGTACGGAGTACGTCGACGAAACCTCCGGCGCGTACTACGCCTCGCGGTTGGGGGTCCTCGAACACCTCCACGACCGTGGCCGACAGGCCAAGGTACTGGTCGTCCGCCACGCCTCGCCCGAGTACTGGGCACCCGTCGGCGTCTGGCAGATACGCGAGGGCGTCCGGCACGCCTTCGACGAGAGCGAGGTGGGCGAGGCGGAGAGCTTCCACGACGCCATCCGGGAACTCGCGCCGCGCTTCCCCGTCTCGCTGGCGCAACTCCGGCGCAAGTCCGAGATGGTGTCCGGCCTACAGGCGCGGTTAGGCGATTTCGGGCGGTAACACGGCGAGCCTCCTTCAGAGGTTCTCGAAGGCCTCGTCGACCAGTTCGCCGGTTTCGGCGACGATGTCGGCCCACTCGTCGTCGTCGGGTGCCATCCCGGTCAGCCGCGCGATGCGCATAATCGAGACGTGGTAAACCTGCTGGCGGCCGGGTTCCTCCTCCCACACGACGACGTTACAGGGCATCAACCCGCCGAGTTCCATCGCGGAGTCGAGTGCCCGGTCGGCCACGTCGGGGTTGCACGCCCCCAGCACGTAGTAGGGGTCGCGGTCGGCACCGATTTTCTCCGCGAGCATGTCGGAGACGGAGAACTCGACTGCGACACCGAACCCGGCGTCCGCGAACGTCTCGCGGACGTGTTCGATTGCCGCCTCGTGGTCCATCTCCAGGACCGCACGCTGTTCACCGATGTCTTCCGGGTCGACGACAGCCGGGTCTATAGGGAGCGTCATCGACTGGTGTACGACCGGTGCGGACAAAAGGCTCCCGTCGTGGGTCGTCCGTCCCCGCTCACTCGTTCCGAGGACCCGCCGTCTCGCAGTGAACTCGCTCGCTGTCCGCGGACTCGCTCCGCTCGTCCGCGCTACTCGTCTGCGGTCGGAACCGGGCCGGTTCCGACGACATCGCGGACGGCGTCCTCGAACTCTTGGCGTTTCTCGAAGTACGGCAGGTCCACGTCGTCGAGTACGTCCCCGAGTTCCTGCGGCCCGTCGGGGGTCCGGATGGTCGTCTCGCCCTCGCGGCGGCGGACCTCACTCTTCTCGATGCCCCACATCAGGCGCGCCGAGACGCGCGCCAGCGGCGCGCCCTCGACGGCCGCACCGTCGCCGAGTTCGACGGCGGGTTCTTCTGTCTCGGAGTCGTCGTCAGCCATACCCGAGCGTTCTCCGGGCCGCTGATTAGTCCTTTCGAAGGGAATTGCGGGGCAAGGGGTAGCGGTGTGGGGCGGTGGCGGTAGTGGTGCGGTACGGGGCGGTTACGAGTATCCGCGCGCCGCTGGCGCGCGGTTCACCGAACTCGCGGCATCGCCGCGAGTTCGGCGGTTTTTCCCCACGTTTTTGGGATGGGGGGTCGCCGGCGGCGACCCCCCGACGTAAAAAGTGGGTTCTAAAAGAGGTTGTCCAGTTCCTCGTTCTCGAAGTCGTCCACGGTGTCTTCGGGTTCTTGCTCGCGCCGCTTTGCGGCCTCGCTGGCGCGGTCCATGAACTCTTGGACGCGCTGGGACCCTTGCAGGCCGCCGAGCAAGACGAGGGTGGCGATGTTCTCGCTGTTGAGCGGGAAGTCACCGCCCCGGACTTCGAGGCTGCCGGTCTCCTCTTCGAGCCACTTGCGGGCGCGTTCGACGCCCTTGCGGGCGATTCGGTCGGGGTGGCCGGCGGCGACGAGGAGGGCGGTGTCCGCCTGCACGGCGTTGGGGAGCGACGTCCCGGTCAGGAGGGCTTTCCGGGCCGTCGAGGTGATGACGTTGATGTTCTCGCCGGCGTCCTCGTCGGCCTTCGCGGAGGCGTAGCCGAGCGAGGCGATGCCGCCGGTTTTGAGCGTGTTGATAATTTCCGAGGAGTCGACGACGCTCTCGCCGACGCCTTCGACGGCCTCACCGGCGGCCAGCAACAGGCCGACGCGCTCGGCGATGCGGTTGTTGATGGTGTCGAACCCTTCTTCGACGGATTCACCGGAACTGTGCCACGCGTCGTTGTCGATGAGGAGGAGGGAATCGGCTTCGCGGGTGAAGGTTTTGAGCGAGCGACCGGCGTTTGCTTGGTAGATCGCTCCCTCGTCGCGCCCGGGGAGGACACCGAGCCCGTAGATGGGGATGTCGTGGATTCGCTGGAGTTTCCGGGTGAGCATCGGCGCGCCACCGGAGCCGGTGCCACCGCCGAGGCCGGCGACGACGATGATAGCCTCGGCCTTGCTGGTGATTCGACCGTCGAGTTCGTCCATCACCTCGGTTGCCTCTTGCTGCATGATTTCGGCACCGAGTTCGTTGTCGCCACCGACACCGTGCCCTTTCACTCGGTCCTGACCGATGAGCATCGTGTCGATGTCGAGGTTTTGGAGGTCGGCGCGCGCGGTGTTGACCGCGAACGCGCCCATCACGGCACCGAATTCGCGGTTGTAATCGAACTCTGCGAGGGCCTGGGCTATCTTTCCGCCTGCTTGACCCACGCCAATCAGGGCGACCTTCATGTCGCCACCATCGTGACACCCACTATTCAAGCCTGCGGCGTAGGGTTCCCGAGCGTTCAAATGGGAACGGGCGGCCAGCACCGCCATGGTCGACATCGACGAGGTGGACGAGCGACTTCGTGCGGTGGAACGGGCACTGACCGACGACGGGCGGGACGGCACGGCACCCGAAGACGTGGCGTCACTCGCGGCGCGGCTCGATGCCGTCGAGGAACAGGTCGACGCACTCACCGACCGGGTGGACGAGTTGGCGGCCAGCACACAGGCCGTCCGTGGCTACGTCGGGAACGTCCGCTCCGTCAACCGTGACATCGAGCAACGGGCCGACGCCGCGCTCGCGGCGGTCGAGTCGCTCGAAACACGAGTCGAGGAGTCCAATGGGGAGAGTCAGGGAGCCGAGAGCCGTCACGAACCACGGCAACGAACCGGCCGACCACACGGAGCAGGGGGCACCGATGGTGCTGATTCCGGTGGCACGGACCAGAACAAGGACGTTGCGGGGCGGACCGCACGGCGCGTGATGGCGGAAGCGGCAGACCGGAACCAAACCGACGGGCCGGGGGACGAACCACCACGGCGACAGCGGCGGCGGGGCGGGCGTCCACCCGAGGAAGACGGGGAGACGGACCGAACCGACGACGGCGGACTGCTCGCCGGTCTGCGCGGGACGCTCTGATGCTCCGGGTCGTCCTCGCGGCCGTCCTCGCGTCGGCACTCGTCGGGACGGGGTTCGCCGCCCTCGACACCGCCTCCCGTGACCGGGGGAACGCGCGCGTCGCCGCGAGTGCCGAGCGCGTCACCGCCGCAGTGGCGGACCTGCGGGAACGGGCGGCTCCCGTCCCGCCGGACAGTCCCGGCGCGCGGCGAGTGGTGACCGTCCGACTCCCGGCACGGGACTACGCCACGGTTCCGGTGGAGTATTTCACAATCGGAGGGCGACCGGGCGAGGCACCGAACGGGGACGCCCCGGCAATAGCGTGGCAGGTCGAGGGTAGTCACGAGCGGACGCGTCAAGTGTCCGGTGCCCGCGTTGTCGGGGTGGATTCCCGGTCACCGCCGGGGCGGTTGGTTCTCGAAGCGGCCGGTCGGCACCGGCTGGCACTCACGCTAGTGGAGCGTGACGGACGGGAGACGGTTCTCGTCCGGCGACTCGAACGCGGCCCGAACGATTATACGTGAGAGCGAGGCCAGCGGCGGCCATGTCTCGACTGTTCGGTCGGTTCGCCGGTTCGGACGACGAACGCGACTGCGGCTGTGACCCGGCGTTCGAGGACGAGCGACTCGTCGTCGACGCGGACGGCTGTCCGGGAGCGGGACGGCTGGCGACCGAACCCGACTGCCGACGCACCGTCGTCGAGTACCTCCGTGAGCGCGACGCCGAGTCCATCACCACCGTCTCGGCTGGCATGGAGTGTGCCTACGAAGGTCCCGCCGCCGCGTTCCTCGTGGCCGCCGGTCGGTTCGCGGAGGCAGTCGCGGTCCACGACGCGGACCTCGCGATGCGGGCCTGCGTCGACCCGCTCGGGGCCGCACGCGCGGCGACCGGCCGCGCCGGCCCGGTGGCGACGCTCGCCGCCGAGACTGGGTTGACCGCGGGCGCGGCCCGTGCTGACGGCTACCGGGAGTTGCTCCGGCCGTACGTCGGCCCGACGGTCAGCCGGGCACGCATCGCCGCTCGGCCACCCGCCGACGCGAGCCTCGTCTCCGTCCGCGACATCGACACCGGCGCGACGGTCCGGGTGTACGACCGGTCCGACAGCGGGACCCGGCGGTACCACCTCGAACCAGTCGAACACGGGTTGGACCCGGACGCGACGGCGACGCTCGCGGCGGCGTACGACCGTCTCGCGTCGGGGGCGGTCGATGGCGGCGAGCGCGCACCCGGACGTGCGGTCAGGCGCGTCGCGGACGGAGACAGTGACGTGGCGACGCTGGAGGCGATACTCGGGAAACATACGACCGGATACGGGGTGTTGACCGACCTGTTCGCCGACGAGCGCGTCTCCGACGTGTTCGCCACCGCGCCGACGGCCGACAACCACCTGCGCGTCCGGTACGACGGGGACCTGCTGACGACGAACGTCCGCCTGACCGAGCAGGGCGTCTCGGCACTGGCGTCCCGGTTCCGTCGGGAGAGCGGCCGCGCGTTCTCGCGGGCGAGTCCTACGCTCGACGCGACGGCCGAGGTCGGTGGCCGCCGCCTCCGCGTCGCCGGGGTGAGCGACCCGGTCAGTGACGGCGTGGGGTTCGCCTTCCGTGCCCACGAGCGCGAGGCGTGGACGCTCCCCGCGCTGGTCGAAAACGGGACACTCCCGGCGGACGCGGCGGCACTGCTCTCGCTCGCCGTCGAACGCGATGCCGCGACGTTGCTGGCGGGGACCCGCGGCGCGGGGAAGACGACGCTTCTCGGCGCGCTCCTCTGGGAACTCCCTGCCACGACGCGGACCGTCGTCATCGAGGACACGCCGGAACTCCCGGTCGAGGCACTCCAGCGTGCCGACCGGGACGTACAGGCCCTCCGGACGGACGACGGCGGCGGCGGCGTCTCGCCGACGGCCGCGCTCAGAACCGCGCTCAGACTCGGGGAAGGCGCGCTCGTCCTCGGCGAAGTCCGCGGGGAGGAAGCGAGCGTCCTCTACGAGGCGATGCGCGTCGGCGCCAGCGGGAGTGCGGTACTCGGAACCATCCACGGCGACGGCGGCGCGGCCGTCCGCGAGCGGGTCGTCGCGGACCTCGGCGTCCCGGCCTCCTCGTTCGCCGCGACGGACCTCGTCGTGACCTGCGAACCGTACGAGACACCGGACGGCCGGGCGCGGCGGGTCAAATCCATCGAGGAAGTCGTCGCTGGACCCGACGGCCCCGCGTTCGTCCCGCTCTACGAACTCGCCGACGGTGCCCTCGTAGCGACCGGCGAGATAGCGCGGGGGAACAGTCGACTCGCCGAGACCCTGACACGTTCGGCGGAGGCCTACAACGACGTTCGTAAGCGACTCGATGCCCGGGCGTCGTGGCTCGCGTCGCTCGCCGACGACGGACGGACGGACACGGAGGGGGTCTGCACCGCACACGCGCGGCGTCGTGCGGGGACAGCATGACCGGGGGCTGGACCGCGCTGACGTGGCTGGCACGGCTCTACCCGGCCGATGTCGAGTCGAGCGACACGCTCGACCGGTCGCTCGGGTTCCTCGACGCCCCAATTCCACCAGAGACAGTCGTCAGGGCTGGTTACGGTGCGGCAGTGGCGACCGTCCCCGTCGTCGCCCTCGGACTGCTCGTCGTCCCGCCGCCACTCCTGCCGCTCGGCCTGTTGGTCGCGCTGGCCTGTCTCCTCGGCGTCGTCCACGCCGTCCACACCGCACCGCAGTTGCTTGCGACCGCACGCCGGACGCGGGCACTGGGGGACGCGCCCGCGCTCGTCGGGCGTGTCGTCCTCCGGATGCGCATCACACCGACGACGGAGACGGCGGCGGCGTTCGCGGCGGCGGAGGGACACGGACCGCTCGCCGACAGCCTCGCGGACCACGTTCGCCGCGCCGCCGGGCGGGCGGGGTCGGGCCTGCCGACGTTCTCCGCGGAGTGGGCGGAGTGGTTCCCGGCACTCCGGCGGGCACTCCTGCTCGTCGAGTCGGCGGACACCGCGCCAGCGAGCGAGCGCGAGCGGACGCTGGACCGGGGTCTCGAAGTCGTCCTCGACGGTGCGCGCGAGGAGATGGCCGAGTTCGCCGCCGGCTTGGAGGGGCCGACGACGGGGCTGTACGCGTTCGGCGTGTTGCTTCCGCTGGCACTCGTCGCGCTGTTGCCAGCCACGCGGATGGCCGGCGTCGCCGTGCCGCTCCCGCTCGTCGTGTTGCTCTACGACGTCCTGCTCCCGTGTGTCGTCCTCGCCGCGAGCGCGTGGCTCCTGTCGCGGCGGCCGGTGACCTTCCCGCCGCCTCGCATCGAGCGGCCGCACCCGGACCTGCCAGAGCGACGGTGGCCAGCAGTCGGCGTCGGCGTCGCCGGTAGCGTCGTCGGCTGGGTCGGTAGCACGGTGCTCGTCGGCGGGTGGACCGGCCCCCTCGCCGCGCTCGGGGTGGGTCTCGGGTCGGGACTGGTGGTCCACTACCGGGCGGTGAAGGCGGTCCGGGACAGGGTTCGAGCGGTCGAGGCGGGACTGACCGACGCGCTGTACTACATCGGGCGACGCGTCGAGGAGGGCCACGCCGTCGAGACGGCCATCGCCGCCGCGGCCGAGGAGGTGCCGGACGCGACGGGCGACGTGTTGGCCGACGCCGCGCGCCGTCAGCGACAACTCAAAGTCGGCGTCCGGGAGGCGTTTCTCGGCGACCACGGCGCGCTCGCACACGTCCCGAGTCCCCGGGCGCGAAGTACCGCGACGCTACTCGCACTCGCCGCCCGCGAGGGGCGACCGGCCGGGGGTGCCGTCGTGGCGATGGCGGACAACCTCTCGGAGATGGCCGCCGTCGAACGCGACGCACGTCACGAGACGGCGACGGTGACGAGCACGCTCGCGAACACGGCGGCCGTCTTCGGCCCGCTGGTAGCCGGCGCGACAGTTGCGATGTCCGACGGGATGGCCTTCGGCGGCGAACTGGCCGCGAGCGGCGGGCCGACGACAGCCGGGTTGGGACTCGCAGTCGGCCTCTACGTCCTCGCGCTCGCTGTCGTCCTGACAGTGCTCTCGACCGGACTGTCGCGGGGCCTCGACAGGGCACTCGTCGGCTACCGGGTCGGGGTGGCACTGCTTGCCGCGACGGTGACGTACCTCGTGACGGTGGCCGCCGTCGGTACCCTCCTGTAGGTTTAAATCGGAGGACGGAACCAGCCCCGACCATGTTCGACGCACCGGCCGACGCGTGGTACCTCTGGCTCGGCGTCACGGCGGCGAGCGTCGCCGCCTTCGGCGTCGCCACCGGCCTCCCGGCGACAGCACCCCCGGACGCACAGCGCGTCGCAGACACTATCGACTCGGTGGCGGCGAGCCCACACGAGGCGACCGGCCAGTATCCGCTAGACGCGACGGCGGTCCGCCTCGGGACGGCACGGGTCAGTCTTCGAACCGAGAGCGGAACCACCCACGCGGCGTTCGAGTACGGGCCGGTCACGCCGGTCACTGCCGAGTCACCGCTGTGGGCCGTTCTCCACGGCGCGCCACCCAGCAGAACGTTCGAGACGCCGGCCGATTTCCGTGCGGCGGCGACGGCCGCCCGCACCCGAGACCACCGGTGGGAGTCGGCCGAAACAGTGCTCGTCCGCCACGCCAAGTGGGAGGGGGTCGATGTCGTCCTCGTCGGCGCGTAGGGGGCAGGTCGAACCGCTCGCGGCTATCGTCGCCGTGTTCGCGGTCTGTGCGGGTCTCGGACTGTACGCGGGCGCGCTCGACGGCGCGCTCCCGGAACGGGACGAGGCGAGCGCGCAACCGACACTCCACCGCGTCGAGCGGGCAGTGACCGACGGCGGTGTGGTCGCCCCGCAACGTCTCTCCGCCGCCTCGGACGCCGTCGGAAGTGGCAATCGTCTCAACGCGACGCTCGTGACGGCAGAACAGCGGTGGACGGTCGGACCGACAGCACCGGGTACGGCGCGGAACGCGACAGCACGGGTGAGTGTCCGAACGGTACCGGGGTCGGTTCGTCCCGGGCGGCTGACAGTGAGGGTCTGGCCGTGAGGGCCGTCAGTACCGTCCTCGACACGGGGGTGTTCCTCTTGCTGGTCGGGGCCGCGATGCTGACGCTCGCAGTGCCGGCCGGGCCGCTCCCGTTCGCCGATGCGGACGCCGCCGACCCGACTGCCGACGTGTTGGCGACGAGTACCGCGGACGTACAGTACTCGCTCGCGCCGGGCGCGCGACAGGCCGACGAGGAACTGGTATCGTTCCCGCGGACGGGCGGGCCAGCGTTCGACCGCACGGCACACGGGACGCTCGCGGACCACCTCGGGACGGCGACAGTCGAGACGCTCACCGTCGACGGACGGCGTGTGACCCACACCGGCGACGGGTTCCGGACAGCAGTCGCGAACGCGACACGGACTGCACTCCGGGGCCGTGGCCACCTCGCACAGGTCCGTGCAGTCTGGGAGCCGTACCCCGACGCACCGATGCGCGGCGAGGTTACGGTCGGTCCGTCGCCGCCACCGGCCACCACGGTTCACGCCGCGACGCTCACTGTCGACAGTGGCCTGCCAGCCGCCCGCCAGCAGGCGCGAACGGTCGCAGTCTCCGGGAGTTACGCGTCCGTCGCCGAGGCTGTCGCAGTGCGCGTCGTCGACGGACTCTTTCCCCCCGAGGCAGCCGAGGACGCACTCCTCGGCGATTACCCCGTCGACCGGCTCGTGGCGTATCGGTACCGCCAGATGGGGCGGCTACTCGGGGCGAACGTGACGGCGGCGGTACGGGCAAACGACGTAGAACGTGCGAACGCCGCGCTCACCGACTCGCTGGCGGACCGACTCGCGGCGGACATGCGAACGCAGTTCGAGTCACCCGCGGCCGCGGCCGAGCGAGTCCGGGTTGGAACGGTCAGGGTAACCGTCAGGACGTGGTCGCCGTGATGGGCGACGAGCGTGCCCGTGTCCCGTTCTCGCTCGTCGGGGTCGTCCTCCTGCTCGGGAGCGCGACGTTCGCAGTTTCGGTACAGCCAGCGCGGCCGCCTGCGGAACCGGCCGTCGACGTGGCGATGGAGCGGGGGACCGCCGAGACGACGACGGCACTCCGGGCGAGCGTCCGGCGCGCGAGCGACGCCGCCGCCCGACAACCCGTCCTCGCCCGCGCGAACACGAGTGTCGGTCGCGTCCTGAACGACTCACGACCGTTCCGCGACGCACTCCGGGTTCGAATCTACCTTCGGGCGCGGGACCGACTCCATGACCTTGACGTCGTGGTCGGTGACGTGACCGTGAGTGCATCGCTCCCACCGACACCGAACGCCAGCGCGCTTCGGGCGGCGAAGCGTCGCGTCCATATCGATACCGTCGAGGGAAACCGAACTGCAGTCCACGTCCGGGTCGAGAACGTAACCGTGACTGCACGCCGCGGGAACCGAACGGTCGGGCACCGCGAACGGACGGCGTCGTTCGTCGTCAGGACGCCCGTTGTAGCCCTCCACGAGCGGGTCGAGCGGTTCGAGGCGCGGTTGAACGCCGGGCTTGAGAGGCCCGGGTTCGGGCGGCGGTTCACCGGGTACACGTACGCATTGACGTGGGCACGTGGGTACGCTCAGTACGGCGGCGTCCCAGTCGAGAACGTCGTCGGGAGCGGGCACCTCGGCGTCCTGACCAACGGTGCAGTACTGGGCGAGCAGCGGGCGGTGTTCGGGCGGAGCGACGCTGCTGCCCGCCACGCGTTCGGACGGGCGGCGGTCGGCCTCGCCGTCTCGGAACTGTCGTCGCTGGCGGTTCAGGGGTCGTCGCTCCCTGCGGGCTTTCCGGTGTCGGGTCCCGAGGTGCCGGACCCGAACGCAGACCTGTCCGCACCGACCGGGAACACGTCGCGGCCGTCGGCCGACGACGAGATGGGCGTCACCGTGAGTACGACCGCCGACCGAGCACTCACGAGCGTCGCCGGACCGTCGAACCTGTCGGCAGTTCTCCGGGAGGCGTACACGGCGGAGGCGCGGGCGACGGCACGCATCCGGGCACGGGAAGGGGACGACCCGGACCGCCCCGACCCGCCGACGGGCGACGACTGGACACTCGAACAGTGTGAGACCGAGACGGACGTGACAGACACCGACGACGCCGAGCGGTCGCCGCGCCTGTTCACCCCCGAGAACTGGCACGTCCTGACGGCCGAGACGCTCACCGTCGACGAGGAACGGACCCGAACCTGTGAGTGGACGGACGGCAGTGACACGGAGACGGAGGAGAACACCGAGACGGTCGAGTACGGGGTTGACGTGG
Source organism: Halorientalis litorea (assembly GCF_023028225.1). Taxonomy (NCBI): domain Archaea; kingdom Methanobacteriati; phylum Methanobacteriota; class Halobacteria; order Halobacteriales; family Haloarculaceae; genus Halorientalis; species Halorientalis litorea. Next base: position 2,189,223 of record NZ_CP095482.1, on the reverse strand, counting down.
GAGTTCTCGGTCGGCACACGCACACCGAGGTTGCACCGGACCGACCGCTCGGTATCGCCCACAACCGGACGGACCGGGGGCCGTACCCGGGGACCGACCCGAACTTCGCGGGCGTCCGAGAGCGTGCCATCGAGACCGTGGTCGCCGACCGCGGCGGTCCCGGCGCGCTGGCGGCCCGCCACGTCGAGGACCGACTCGACACGGGGCCGGTGTCGATTGTCGGGGAGCGACCGAGCGGCCTCGACAGGTGGGTCCGCCGTGACCTCGTCAGCCTCACTGGGACGGTCAGGAACGTCTCGACCAGTGTCGGTCGCGGCCGTGTCGGCACGTTCGAGGCGAACCCAGCGGGGCAACTGGCGACGGCACTCGACAGCCGACAGGCACGCCTCGTGGACGCCCCGGCCCGGTACGCGACCGTCGCACAGCGGGCACGCGTCGCGGCACGGCGTGCCTACGTCGAGGAAGCCATCGACCGTCTCGAATCGCGACGGGACGCCCACCGGGACAGGCGGGCGGCACTCGACGGCGTCCTCGGTAGTCTGGACGCGGGGTCTGTCGACCTCCTCTCGCAGGCACTCGCCCACCGGACGACAGGCGTCCCACAACGACGGCCGACGACGGCCGACGGTGTCACTGTCACCGGCGTCGACGGGTCGCCCGCGTACCTGACCACGAGTGCCGTGCGCGGCGAACGCGTGGAGTCACTCCCGTCTACGACGGAGGTGCACCCGCTCGCGGCCCGAAACGTCAACGTGTTCACGAACCCCTACGGCGACATCACGGACGCGTTGCTGGGCGAGGCCGGCGGCAGCGGGCAGGTGTCGTTCCGGACGGCGGCCCGGGCACTCGCTGCGACCGAGACAGCGGCGGCGTTACCGGCGACGAACGAGACACGGGTGCGGCGACTCGCGGAGGGACGGACGGCGTTACGCGAAGCCGTCACGGCCGAAACCGAACGCGTCGAGGGAGACCTCGCGGCGGTACTGACGGCGAACGGCGTCGGCAGTACCGACGCGGACCGGGCCGAACTGGTCGACACCGCGCTGTTGCGGTGGGAGACGGCGGGCGCGCGAGCAGTGGCACTGACGAACGGGTCGGCCGCGGACGCACTCGCCAGCACCGCAGTCCCCGGCAACGCGACCCGGCAGGCACTCCTCGAAGCGCGACTCCGCACCGCGCTCGAAGACGCTATCGCGGACTCGAAGGCGGCTATCCCACGTGACGCCGTCGACCGGACGACGACACTCGTGCGAGAACGCGTTCGAGAGCGGTTGCGGGCGCGGACAGAGCGAGCCGTCGGACGCGGTGTGAACCGGACGGTGACGCGAATCGGCGACCGACTCTCACGGTCGGTCAACCGCGTGCCCGCCGGACTCCCGGTAGTCCCCCTCGGAACGCCGTGGTGGACGACCGTCAACGTCTGGTACGTCGAGGTCCGGGGCGGCTACGACCGCTTCGCGGTCAGTGCCCGGCGCGGGTCGGCGGGGCAACCGAGTCGGTCGTTGACGTACGTCCGTGACGGCGCGAGCGTCCGTGTCGACTACGACGACGACGGCAGTACCGAGCGTCTCGGCCGTGCGGAGCGTGTCGCCTTCTCGTCCCGGACGGCCGTCGGTATCGCCGTCCCGACGGGACCACAAGGTGTCGGCGACAAGGACGGAAAGTTAGACGAGCGGTCCGCGGGATGGGACGCGTGGGCCGGACTCCCGAACGAGAGTCGGCAGGTGCCGTGGGCCGACGGAGAGTAACAGAGATTTGTACCGTGGTCCCCTACGTGGGTGCATGCTCAGAGACGAGTTCGAGACGCCAGGGGACCGCGACCCCGAGGACTTGCAGGCCAGTTACCAGCAGGAACTGGCCGCGACAGTCGACGCCCAGGGCGTCGAGTCCGTCGCCGACGAGACGGGTGTTGCCGAGGAGACGCTCCAGGCACTGGTCGCGGGCGAATCGCCCGAGATGACGCTCGAAGAGGCCGCGGCCGTCCTCGCCACCGACCCGGACCGGCCGGACGCGGACTTCCTCGTCGCGGACGCCCGCGACATCCTGCTGATGGGGATGAGTCAGGCCGTCCTCGACGTGGAGGCCGTCGCGTCCGGTATCGACGGGGCGATGGAAGCGAAGGAGATACAGCAGAAAGTGGAGGGGCGGTATCCGATGACGCTCCGGGAGTACGCGCTGCTCCACCAGTACATCGAGAGCAAGAAGTGACCATGCGCGTCTGCATCCTCGGTTGTGGGTACGTCGGCCTCGAACTCGGCCGCCAACTCGCCGCCGACCACACCGTCGTGGGCGTCCGTCGCTCCGACGCCGGCCTCGCCGCCGTCGAGGCCGCCGGGTTGGAGGCCGTACAGGCCGACGTGACCGACGCCGACAGTCTCGGCGCCGTCCCGGACGCCGACGCGCTCGTCTTCGCGGCCAGTTCCGGTGGCCGCGGGGCCGAGGCCGCCCGCGAGGTGTACGTCGAGGGCCTCGAAACGGTCGTCGAGACGTTCGGCGACCGGGCAAACTCCCCGGAGCGACTCGTCTACACGTCGAGTACGGGCGTCTACGGTGACCACGGTGGCGACTGGGTGGACGAGGAGACGCCGCTCGATCCGACGACGGACAAGACCGAAGTGCTGGCAGCGGCCGAACGCGTCGCCCGCGAGACGGCCGCGGACTACGGCATCGACGGGACGGTGGCGCGGTTCGCCGGCCTGTACGGCCCGGACCGCTACCGGTTACAGCGGTATCTCGAGGGGCCGGTGACGGAGGGGTACCTGAACATGGTCCACCGGGACGACGCCGCCGGGGCGGTGCGGTTCCTGCTAGAAGAGGACGTGGCCCGCGACGACGTGGTGCTCGTCGTCGACGACGAACCCGTCTCGAAGTGGGCGTTCGCGGACTGGTTGGCGAGCGAGTGTGGCGTCCCGGACCCACCGAAGCAGACGAAAACGGAGCGACTCGACGACCCCGACCTCTCCGAAACCGCACGGCGGCGGATACAGACCAGCAAGCGGTGCTCGAACGACTTCCTTCGGGAACTCGGCTACGAGTTCTCGTTTCCGACGTATCGCGAGGGGTACGCGGCGGCTATCGACGAGTACCGGACCGACGGCTCGACAGCCTGAACCGGACGGGATTCGACAGACTGCGGCGGTGTCGAGCGGATTGAAGGTGTGCTGAGGGGAACATTCTTGTCTGTTGAGGGCGACACAGTGCGAGTATGCCACTTGTAGCCGCAAGTGGCGTCGGTCCCGTGGGTACGGTTGGTGTGGAAACCGCGGTCGACGCAACTGCGGCATTCGCCCTCGAGAACCCTCTGGTCGCGGTGTCGGTCGCCGCCGTGGTGCTGGTCGTGGTAGTCGTCATCGGACTGCTCGTCCGCTGGCTCCGGCGGTCGGCGGGCGAGCGGTTCCATCGGGCACTGGCCGCTCGCGACGAAGTCGCGGTCCTGATGCACCCTAACCCCGACCCCGACGCGATGGCGTGTGCCCTCGCCGTCCAGACGCTCGCCACCGCCGTCGACACGGAGGCGACGATGCAGTACGCCGGACAGATACGCCATCAGGAGAACCGCGCGTTCGAGACTGTGCTCGACCTGAACTTCGACCGCATCACCGACGCGAACGACATCGCGGCCGAGGAAGTCGTCGCCGTCGACCACAACACGCCGCGCGGGTTCCCCGGAGCCGAGACGGTGGAGCCGTTCGCCGTCGTCGACCACCACCCCGGCAACGGGTCCGGCGACGTGTTCACCGACGTTCGTACCGATACTGGCGCGTGTGCCACCATCTTCGCGGAGTACTACGACGCCCTCGGCTGGGAACCGGCCGGCTCCGACGCCGACGACGAGACGACCCTCCCCTCGGACGTAGCGACCGCACTCGTCTACGGCATCCAGTCGGACACCAACAACCTGACCGCTGGCTGTTCGGCGGCGGAGTTCGACGCCGCGGCCTACCTCTACGACGGAGTCGACGAGGACACGCTCGACAGAATCGCCAACCCGGAAGTCGACGCGGAGGTACTGGACGTGAAGGCTCGGGCAATCGTGGACCGGGAAGTCCGCAACGCCTTCGCGTTCAGCAACGTCGGCGAGGTGAACAACGCCGACGCCATCCCACAGGCCGCCGACGAACTCCTCCGGTTGGAGGGCGTCACCGCCGTCGTCGTCGCCGGGGAGAAAGACGGCACGGTCCACCTCTCGGGCCGCTCCCGCGACGACCGGGTCCACATGGGCAAGACCCTCCAGGCCGCCGTCGACGACATCCCCATGGCCGACGCCGGCGGCCACGCCCGCATGGGTGGGGGCCAGATTTCACTCGACCACATGGAAGGGCTCGGCCCATCCACGGGCGTCACGATGCCGGAACTCACCGACCGTCTCTTTTCGGCGATGTCTGGCGATATCTAGCCACTTTTTACAGCCGGGTGTGTCCTCGGCGGCTTCGCCGCCTGCGGGCACCCCCGACTGCAAAAACGTCCCCAGAAATCGGAGATTTCTGGTGGGTGGTTCGAGAGACGCCGGACGGCGTCTCTCGTCATCCCGAAAGGCCTCGCCTTTCGGACGACTGCACGAGAGCTCCGCTCTCGTGAACGTGGGGAAAAACGACCTCCGAGTGCGGCCGGAGGCCGCGACTCGGAGTAAACCGCCTCGCGTCTCCGACACTCGGCGGATGCTGGCGGGACCGCCCCGCAACCGTGCCGCGTGACCGAGAGAGTCTTGTTTATAATTGGCAATCGTATACATTATCTTTCTGTGCCCGCGTAGCGTGCTCATGGTGGTTCCCCTCCAACTGTTCGGTAGCAATCCGCTCGGTGAGCTAGCACTGCTCGTCATCGTCCCCACCCTCGTCGTAGCGTTCGGGGCGTACGTCGGCGTTCTCATGGCACTCCAGACGTTCTTCGGGGCGTCGTCGTGGGCGGAGGTTCAGTCGGAGACCGACGACGAGTGACCACGCGGCGAGACCGGCCCGGTTTTGACGGCGGCGGCCCAAACGGGCCACATGGCCACACGAGAGGCGACGTGGGCGTACCGCGACGACCACCACGAGCGGTTCGCCCGCACGTACTTCCGGGCGTTCGGCAACTGCGTCGTCTCCTCGGTGGGTATCGGGACGTACCTCGGAGACCCCACCGACGAGGCCGACGAGGGGTACCGCGACGCCGTCGGGCGAGCGGTGGCGTCGGGCGTCAACGTCGTCGACACGGCAATCAACTACCGCAACCAGCGGAGCGAGCGCGTCGTCGGGGACGCCCTCGCCGCGGCGGACGTGGACCGGGAGGCCATCCTCGTTGCCACGAAAGGCGGGTTCGTCCCCTTCGACGGCGAGCGACCGGCAGACCCGGGACGGTACGTCCGCGAGGAGTACGTCGAGACGGGGCTGGTGGACCGGGACGAGTTGGTTCACGGCCAGCACTGCATCGCCCCCGACTACATCGACGACCAGTTGGACCGCTCGCTCGACAACCTCGGCCTCGACACGGTGGACCTCTACTACGTCCACAACCCCGAGACACAACTCGAATCGAAATCGCGGGGCGAAGTGTACGACCAGCTAGAGGCGACGTTCACGCGGTTGGAGAAGCGGGCGGCCGCCGGGGACATTCGACACTACGGCGTGGCGACGTGGGAAGCGTTCAGGGTACCCTCCGACCACGACGCTTACCTGTCGCTCCCGGAAATCGTCGCGCGGGCACGAGCGGCGTCCGACGCGGCGGGGACGGCGGCCACGCACCTGCGGGCGATTCAACTCCCGTTCAACGTGTTCATGGCCGACGCGTTCACTGTGACGGCACACGACGGGGCAGAGGGACCACAGAGCGCGCTGTGGTTCGCCAACGACGCGGGGCTGGACGTGTTCACGAGCGCGTCACTCATGCAGGGGCAGTTGACCGAGGAGATGCCCGGCGACGTCGAGGCGCGACTCGACGGGGACACGCGGGCACAGCGGGCTCTCAACTTCGCCCGGAGCGCGCCGGGCGTGACGAGTTCGCTCGTCGGCATGGGGTCGCCGGAGCACGTGGCCGAGAACGTGGACGCCGGGACGTTCGAACCGCTCGGTGCCGGAGCGTTCGACGCCGTCTTCGAGTAGTCAGCCGACTTTCTTCCACTCGCTGCCACAGCCGGGGCAGAACCTGACGGTGCCGAGTTCGTCCGGGTCGTTCTTGGTTCCGAGTTCCTCACCGCAGTCCGCACAGGTGAGGCGCTCGTAGGTGTCCTTCTCGATATCCCCGGCGCGGAGCCCCTTCCGTACGGAATCCATGTACGACGGTACACGACAGGAGCTTAAAAAGCCCGCGCCACGGTATGACACACGCACGACGGCTTCGGAAGGTTTGACGGCGGCGGCGGCGAAGGGCGAGCGTGGCCCGACGCGCCGTGTTCGTGTCGCTGTGTTCGATGGTCTTCCTGATGAACCTCGGGCGGGTCGTGTTCGCGCCCCTGCTGGAACCGCTCCGGGACGCCCTCACCGTCAGCACCGCGACGCTGGGTCTGTTGGCGACGCTCGCGTGGCTCGGGAGTGCCCTCTCCAGAGTGCCGACCGGCTACCTCCTGACGCGCGTCTCGCGCCAGCGGGCCGTCTTCGGTACCGGGACGCTCCTGACCGGTGCGGCCGTCCTCACCGCCGTCGCACCGTCCGTGCCGGTGTTGCTGGTCGGTGCGTTCGCCCTCGGACTGGCGAGTGGCGCGTACTTCGTCGCGGCCAACCCGCTCATCAGCGAACTGTTTCCGGAGGGGGTCGGGCAGGCACTCGGCATCCACGGGATGGCCTCGCAGGTGGCCGCCGCGGGCGCGCCGCTCGTCGTCAGTGCCGTCCTCGTCGTCGGCGACTGGCGGACGGCGTTTCAGGCCATCGCCGTCGTCGCCGCCCTCGCTACAGTCGCGTTCACGCTCGTCGCGCGCCGGATGGAGTTCCCCAGCGCGGGGACCGCCGACAACGACTTCCTCGGAGCCGCACGCGAGCAGTACCGCATCGTCCTCGCCGGCGTCGCCATCCTCGGGTTCGCCGGGTTCGTCTGGAACGGCCTGTTCAACTTCTACGTGACCTACCTCACAGCCACCAAGTCTATCGGTGAGCCGATGGCCCGGAACCTCCTGACGGTGGTGTTCGCGGCGGGCGTGCCCGCGTTCGGCGTCTCCGGTCGTCTCGCCGACCGTCTCCCACTCGTCCCGTACTTGCTCGTCGTCCTCGTCGGCTTCGCTGGGGCTGTCCTGCTGTTGACGGCGACGACGGGCCTGCTCGCGCTCGTGGCGGTGAGCGTCGCCCTCGGGTACGTGGTCCACAGCCTCTTCCCGGCCGTCGACACGCTCCTGCTCGGGTCGCTCCCGGACCGCCACCGCGCGAGTGCCTACGCCGTCTACAGCGGGAGCATGATGGCCGTGCAGGCGATGGGGAGCGTCGTCGTCGGGACGCTCACCGACGCCGGGTTCGGCTTCGACCCGGTGTTGCGGACGCTCGTCGCCGCACTGCTCGTCGTCGTGACTGCCATCGCAGTGACGTACGCGCTCGGACGGTTCCCGACGGGGGCACGCGGCTGAGACTCCGGGCGGCTTATTTCGGTCGGCGCGTCAGGGACGATTGTGACGACGGTGCTCCTCACGCGCCACGGCGAGACGCGCTGGAACGAGCAGGGACGCGTGCAGGGCTGGGCACCCGTCGAACTGACTGCCACCGGACGGGCACAGGCCCGTGCCGCCGCCAACACGCTCGCGGACCGTGACGTGACGGAACTGGTCACGTCCGACCTCAGGCGGGCGCGGGAGACGGCCGACGTGCTTGCCGACACGCTCGACGTACCCGTCCGCGAGTCCGACGCGTGGCGCGAGCGGCACTGGGGCGCGCTCCAAGGGCTTCCCTCCGAGAGCCTGCTGGACCGGTTCCCGTGGCTCGACCTCTGCGTGAGCGACGACGCGGCCACCGTCCGCCCTGACGGCGGCGAGAGTTGGCGTGACGTGCAGGAACGCGTCCTCGACGCCTTCGAGTCGCTCGCCGGAACCGGCGGCACCGTCGCCGTCGTGACGCACTTCGCGCCGATTCTGCTGGTCCTCGGCGCGGTCAGGGACGAGGACATCGAGACGGCACTCGTCGGGAACGACGTCGCCACGGGGTCGGTGACGGAACTCCGGTGGGCCGACGGGACGTGGCGGGTCGTCGAGGAGGACCGGCGACCGGGCCGCGGGGAACGGTAGGTTTAGACCGGTTCTGCCCGTAGCCGTTCCCGATTCGATGGCCACGGACGCCGACCGCCCCGAACCACGCGAGTACGCGGCCGACTACCTCGAAGAGTGTACCATCAGCCGGACCGAGGACGAGGGGACGCTCGTCGGCCTCCCGGAACCGTACGTCACGCCCAACCGGGAGTTCTTCGAGGAGATGTACTACTGGGACTCCTACTTCTCGATGCTCGGCCTCCGCGAACTGGGCCGAATCGGCGTGGCCGAGGGCATCGTCGAGAACTGCATCTCCCTCCTCGACCGCTTCGGGTTCGTGCCCAACGGCAACCGGACGTACCTGACGAGTCGGTCACAACCCCCCTTCCTCGCGCCCATGGTCACGCTGGTTCACGCCGAAACCGGCGACGACGCGTGGCTCGCCCGCGCCGTCGCGGCCGTCGAGCGCGAGTACACCGACTACTGGACGACGCCACCACACGCCGTCGACGGGACGGGACTGAGCCGCTACTACGACCAGTCGGGCGACCACGAACACGCCGAAGACGAGTCTGGCTGGGACCTCACGCCGCGGTTCCAGCGGCGGGGCAACGACTACCTCCCGGTCGACCTGAACAGCTACCTCTACGGGTACGAGCGACACCTCGCGGCCGCACACGACGCCCTCGGTGACCCAGATGCCGCCGCGACGTGGCGCGAGGCCGCCGAGACCCGCCGCGAGCGGGTCGTCGAGACCCACTGGGACGACGACGCCGGACTCTTCTTCGACTACGACTTCGAGCGCGGTCAGCACTCGCCGGTCGAGAGCCTCGCGGCGTACGTCCCGCTGTGGACCGGACTGGCGAGCGACGACCAGGCGGCGCGGTTGGTCGAGAACCTGCCCCGGTTCGAGCAGCCCGGCGGCCTCGTCACCTGTCGGACCGACTACGGAATGCCGGACCGACAGTGGAACTACCCGAACGGGTGGGCACCGCTCCAGTGGCAAGTCGTCACCGGCCTCCGCCGATACGGCTACGACGACGCCGCCGACCGGGTTCGGCAGGCGTGGCTCGCCCTCTGTGAGGACGTGTTCGCCGAGACGGGCGTGTTCTGGGAGAACTACGACGTGGTCGATGCGGGCGTCGGGACGAGCGACCGCCGGTACGAGACACAGCAGGGGTTCGGGTGGACCTGCGCGGTGTATCTTGCCTTCCGCGCGGGGGCCGACGAACGGGACGTGTCCCCCTACCGGCCGAACACGGGGGTCGAGACGTGACACTCGAACAGTTCGCGGACGACCCGACCGCACGCGAGTGGACGGCGACGACCGACGGAGTCCTCCGCGTCGCCGTCGTCGGGTTGGGGTGGTGGAGCCGCGAGTTCGCCCTGCCCGCGCTCGCGGCCGCCGAGGGCTGTGACCCGACCGTCGCCGTCTCCGGGACCGCCGAGAAGCGTGCGACGGCCGCCGAAGCGTGGGACCTCGACGCGACGCTCACCTACCGCGAGTACGCCGACGGCACCGCAGTCGATTCCTACGACGCGGTGTACGTCTGCACGCCGAACACGACCCACCGCGACCACGTCGAGACGGCCGCCGCCCACGGGAAGGCAGTCTGCTGTGAGAAGCCGATGGCAACCGACCCCGAGGACGCCGCCGCGATGGTCGCCGCCTGCGCGGACGCCGGCGTCCCCCTGTTCGTCGCCTACCGCCTGCAGACCGACCCAGCGATGCGACGCCTCCGTGACTGTCTGCGGGATGGCGTCGTCGGACGACCACTGCAGGTCCACGGCCACATGAGCCAGCCACTGCTGGAGATGGGTGACGGGGGCGGCGGGTGGCGACTCGACCCGAGTCTCGTCGGCCCCGGCGTCTCGGTGACGGACCTCGGCATCTACCCGCTGAACACCGCCCGGTTCCTCCTGGGTGAGGACCCCCGCCGAGCGAGCGCGACGATGCGAGCGTCGAGCGAGGGCTTCGAGGCCGTGCCCGACGAACACGCGACGTTCACCCTCACGTTCCCGTCCGGGGCCACCGCGCAGTGTTCGGTCTCGCAGAACGCCCACCTGTCCGGTCACTTGCAGGTGGTCGGCACCGACGGGAGCCTGACGCTCGACGGTGCGTTCTTCGGGAACGAGACCCACCGGCTCCGAATCCGGGCGGATGGCGAGACGGCCACGGCGACGTGGACGCCGCCCGACCAGATGCGCGAGGTGTTCGCCGTCTTCGCCCAGCGCGTGCTCGCCGACGAGCCTATCGGCCCGGACGGGGACCACGCACTGGTCGACGTGGCGGCGACGGCGGCGATATACGAGGCCGCAGAGCAGGGGCGAACGGTCACGGTCCGGCCGCCGTGAGCCACCGACAGAACCCGAATCGGTAAGCCCGCGTAGCCCAATCGACGCGTAGATGACTCGCTCGAACGTCCTGCTGGTGGTCGCCGACAGTCTCAGGGCGCGGAGTACCTCGCTGCTGGGCTACCGCAGGGAGACCACGCCCTTCCTCGAGGAGTTCGCCGAGGAGGCGACCGTCTACACGCAGGCCCGTGCACCGAGCAACTGGACCGTCCCGAGTCACGTCAGTATGTTCACGGGCCAGGAGGTGCCCGCACACCGGTTCGGGATGTCCGACGAACTCGACCCCGGCCACACCGTCTTCGAGGAACTGGCCGACGCGGGCTACGACACCGGCCTGTTCACGGACAACCCCTTCCTCGTGGGCCACGAGTGTAATCTGGAAGTCGGGTTCGAGACAACCGAGAGCACGCCCGACGCCTTCGCCGAGGAGTACGAGACGAACGGCTCGCTGGGCGAGTGGCCAAACGGCTTCTACTACGCCGACCGACTGCTCGACTGGACCGACGGCCGCGAGGAGTGGGCCGCCTGCATCAACCTGATGGACACCCACCGGCCCTACGAACCGCTCGCCGAGTACGACGAGTGGAGCGACGACGCGGTGCGGGCGATACAGGAAGAGATGGGGTTCAAGTGGCACTGGGAGTTCTACAACGGCGACCTCTCGCTGGGCTTTGCGGACCTGCTCGCCAGCATCTACGACGGCGGAGTCCGACAGGTCGACGCCATCGCCGAGCAGGTAATCGAGGGGTTGGCCGCGCAGGGCCAGTTAGACGACACGCTGGTCGTCGTCACCGGCGACCACGGCGAGGCCTTCGGCGAACCGTCCGCACTCGATTCGGAACCGCCGGGCGTCGCCCACCGCATCGGGACCCACGAGTCGATGTACCACGTCCCCCTACTCGTCCGCGCACCGGGCCAGCGACGGGGCCGACGGGTCGACGGCCTCGCCCACCTCACGGCGTTCCCGGACGCGGTTCGGACGCACGCCCTCGGTGAGGGTGCAGTGGACGGGGCGGCGTTCGTCGCGGACGACGGGCAGGTGGTCGCCGCCCAGTACCCCATCGACGAGGGGATGCAGGAAGCCGCGGAGCGGTTCTGCGGTGACGCCGCACCGTTCGCGAAGACCGCCGAACTCGTCTACGAGGACCGGCCCGGCGACGAGGTGCGCAAGCGGGCACGCTGGGGCGAAGACGCGTACGAGACGCTGGTGCGGGGCCGGGCAGAGTTGACCGACCGCGGCCGCATCGACGCCGCCGAAATCGCGGCTGTCGTGGACGAGTTCGAGCGCGTCGAAGTCGGCACGGAACTGGACGACTACACGCGCTTTTCCGACCAGTACGAGACGGACGTGGCCGAGGGCGTCGGCGACCGGCTCGACGCGCTCGGCTACCGCTGACCGGACCGAAAAGTCAGCGTTTTGCACCGTCGGCACGTTCAACGTACGATGGAGTTGCGACTCATCGCCGCCATGTCGGAGAACCGCATCATCGGGGAAGGGCGGTCGGTCCCGTGGCACCACCCCGAGGACGTGCGCCACTACAAATCGACGGTGGCGGGCCACCCAGTCGTCGTGGGCCGCCGCACCTTCGAGAGCATGGACAAACTGGACGTGCCGCTGCACGTCGTCTTGACGACCGACGGGAGCCGAACGACTGCGGACCCCGAGGTGACCTACGTCACCTCGCCCGGGGTCGCCATCGACGCCGCGGCGGCGACGGGCAACGGAACGGCGTACGTCATCGGCGGCGGCGAAGTGTACCGCCTCTTTCTCCCCCACGCGCACGGTGCCGTCCTCACGCACATCCACGAGACACACGAGGGGAGCGTCACGTTCCCCGAACTCGGCCCGGCGTGGGTAGAGCGCGAGCGTGACCCACGGGGTGCCTTCGACATCGTGACCTACGAGAACACGGCCCGCGAACCGGTCGCCGCCGACTGAATCCGGGCCGACACCGGAGGGCAACAGGTTCAACTGGCGGACTCCCGTGATGGCGGTATGGTCGCGTCCACGGACGGCGACGGGACGGACGGCCTCGTCGTCGTCTCGAACCGGGAGCCGTACGCCCACCGCTACGCCGCCGACGGCATCGAGTGTGACCGGCCGACCGGCGGCCTCGTCTCGGCACTCGACGCCGTCGTCGGTGACCTCGGCGGGACGTGGGTCGCGTGGGGGAGCGGCGACGCCGACTTCGACCCGAGCGTCGTCGACGGCGACGACACCGTCGCGCTCCCGCCCGGCGACCCACGGTACACGCTCCGCCGCGTCAGACTCAC